>NZ_CP004372.1:10000-365000 GCF_000590925.1 Roseibacterium elongatum DSM 19469
GGCAAGCGCCCCGACGGGCGCCGGCGCCCCCGCAAACAGATCCGGCGACCACATGTGAAACGGCACCAGCGCAAACTTGACCGACAGCCCCACCAGCAGGAACGCCAGACCGATGGCGGCGATGGGCCCCTCGACCGACCAGGCATCCAGTCTCAGGCTGCCCGACGCGCCAAAGCCAAAGGCCAGCCCCATCAGCACCGCCCCCGCCCCGATACCGGCGATCAGAAACAGCTTGTAGCCGGCTTCGACCGCAGCCTCGGTGCGCGGCATGAGCGCCAGTGCGACCATCGGCAAGGTCGTCAGCTCCAACCCCAGGAACAGGGTCGCCCCGTGATTGGCCGAGGCCAGTGCCACCCCGCCGGTTGCGGCAATCGCGACCAGGGCCGGACCCTCGCGGCCGGTGCAGATCGTCCGCGTGAAGCTGAGGGTGCCCAGACCGGCCGCCGCGGCCAGCAATGCGCCCAGCCGCGCCATGCCGTCATCCGCCAGCAGAACGCTCAGCGGCGCCTCGGGGGCATCGAGGCGAAACAGCAGGATCAAAACGGCCAGCGCCATCGGGACCGCCGCTGCAAGGCGCACGCGCGGTGTCGGCTGGACCGGGGCAAGCACCATCGCAAGGATGGCGGCAAACCCCAGCAGGACCAGCGGTGCGACCGACCAGATGGAGCCGTCTGTCATGGCGCACCTACCCCCAGCGGCAAGAGCGCCGCGTCAATGGCCGGGCGCAGCCAGCCGATCAGGACCTGCGGGAACAGGCCGAAGACGATCGTCCCTGCACCCAGCGCGATGATCGGCCAAAGCTCGTAGGGTTTGAGGTCATCGAACACGGCTGTCTCTGCCTTGGGTTTGCCAAAGACGATGGCCCCGATCAGGCGGGTGGCATAGACGACCGAGACGACCAGCGACACCAGCGCGATGGCGGCGAAGGCCCAGTTGACCTGGAACATGCCGGTGATGACCAGCGCCTCGCCAAGGAAGTTGGCGGTGCCGGGCATGGCCAGCGCCGCGGCGAAGAACACCGCGAACGAGGTCGCGAAGGCCGGCGCCGTTTTCTGCAGGCCGCCCAGTTCGCGCAGGTCACGGGTGCCGGTGCGATGCTGCAACGCCCCGATCAGCAGGAACAGCGCCGACGAGGAAAACGCGTGGGCGATCATCTCGACGCCTGCCCCGGCAAGGGCGAAATGCACGCCGCCGCACACCCCCATCAGCACGATGCTCATATGCGCAATCGAGGTGTAGGCGATCAGCCGCTTGGCATCGAATTGTCCGCAGGCCAGGATTGCGCCGTACACCACCCCGAATGCACCCAATGCCATGCCGTAGGGGGCCACGGCCATCAACCCGTCGGGAAACAAGAGCGGCGGGAAACGGAACAGACCGTAGGCCCCGGTTTTCAGCAACAGCCCCGCCAGCAGGATCGAACCCGCCGTGGGCGCCTGCGTATGCGCATCCGGCAGCCACGCGTGAAAGGGCGGCACAGGCAGCTTGACCATGAAGGCCAGCGCAAAACCCAGCAGCAGGATGACCTGCACCGGCGTCGAGTAGCCGGCCTCGGCCAGTTCGAAGGCGTCGAAGGTGATCTCGGGCGCGGTCGCCCCCATCCAGAACACGGCTGCCAAAAGGCCAAGGCCCGCCACCGCATTGAAGACGAGGAACTTCATCGCGGCGCTTTCCCGATTGCCATAGCCCCAAAGGCCGATCAGCAGGAAGGCGGGGATGATCATCAGTTCCCAGAAGAAGGCAAAGACCAGCAGGTCGAAAGACAGGAAAACCCCGTTCGCCGCGGCAACGGTCCAGCAGATCACCGCGTGATACAATGGCGAGCGGTGCGTCACCTCCCACGAGATGAAGACACACACGATCCCCAGGCCTGCCGAGATCGCCAGCATCGCCGCCGTCAGCCCGTCCATTGCCAGCAAGACCTGAATGCCGAAGGACGGCGCCCAGTCGGCCTGCACCATCTGCAGCCAGCGCCCGCTATCGCCGTTCAGCGAGATGAAGATCAGTATCAGCAGGGTCACCGCCATCACGGCGATGGTGCCCCAGCGTTCCATGTCCCGTCCGAACCGGGGCGCGAAGAGCACGGCCAACCCACCGAAAAAGGGCAGAAGAATCTGTAAGCTCAACCCCATGTCATTCCCCATCCCAAGATTACCAGAACACCCAGCCCCATCGCGAAGGCGAGCGCATAGTCACGCAGGCGGCCGCTTTGCAGCCGCCGCGTCCAAAGTCCCGCACGCCGCGCCTCGCGCGCGCCGCGCATGATCACCGTGTCGAACCGATCCGGCGTGAAGGGCGCGGTCACGACCCGCGCCAGCCACAGGCCGAAGACGACGGTGGCGGTGCCCACGGGGTCGCCCATGCCGCCCTCGCGCGCTTCGGGACCCTCGCCGATATGCTTGGCCAGTTTGCCGTCACGGCCCGAGAGAATCCGCACGACACGGCGATAGGGCCGCACCAGAAAGGCGTAGTAGATCGCGTCCACCTGCATGCCCGCCCGCAGGCGGCGGGCCCGCTTGATGCGCGCGTTCCAGGACGGGATGAAGGTGACGGCCACCGACCCCAGCAGGCCGACCAGCGCCGCGACGGCCCCCATCACCTCGATCCCGAGACCGGGATGCGGCTTGTGCCCGCCCATCAGGTGAACGATCGGCTCCACAAGGAACCCGCCCAGCACCGACAGCACCGCCAGGAAGATCAGAGGCGCCACGGCAAGCCAGCTTTCGTGACCCTTCGGCGTCTCATGCAGCGGTTTGCGCAGCGCGCAGAGCACCGGGCGATAGGCATAGACACCTGTCAGCGCGGCCCCGCCCAGGCCGACAAGCCACAGGAACTGACCGAAGGGGCCGGCCTCGATCGCGGCCCCGAGGATCGCCTCTTTCGACCACCAGCCCGCCGATATGATCGGAAAGCCCGCCAGCGCCATGGCCCCGATCGTGTAGGTCACAAAGGAAATCGGGGCGACATAGGCGGTGCCGCGCAGCTTCTCGATCGCGGTCGAGCCGCCGCCGGCATGCGACAGCACGCCCGCCGCCATGAACAGCAGCGATTTGAACAGGGCGTGGACGACGAAATGCGCCATCGCCACACCCGGCGCGCCCATGCCGACCGCCACCAGCATGTAGCCGATCTGGCTGATCGAGGAATAGGCAAGCAGGCGTTTGATATCGGTCTGCGCGATCGCGCAGAACGCGCCGAACAGGGCCGTGGCGACGCCCGCGATGGCGGTCGCGGCCGCAACCCCCGGTGTCGCCTCGATCAGCGGGGCGAAGCGGGCCAGCAACACCGCGCCCGCCGCCACCATCGTGGCCGAGTGCAACAGCGCCGACACGGGCGTCGGCCCGGCCATGGCGGTCGGCAGCCAGGTCTGGAACGGCAGCTGTGCCGATTTGCCCAGCGCGCCCACCAGCAACAGCACCGCGATGATGGCCGCGCGGCTCTCGTCGGCGGCCAGACCGGCCGGGATCAGTTCATCCATGCGCACCGAGGTCGCCTCGAGAAACAGCAGCAGAAGCCCCGCCAAGAGCGCCGCATCCGCGATGCGTGTCATGACGAAGGCTTTCTGACCGGCGGCGAAGGCGCGCGGCGAGGTCATGTTGTAGGAGATCAGGAAGAACGAGCAGAGGCCCATCAACTCCCACCCGAGGAAGAAGACGATGCTGTCTGCCGCCAGAACCATCGACAGCATCCCGGCCTGGAACAGGTTCATCAGCGCGAAGAAACGGCGCAAATCCGCGACGCGCGCGCCCGACATGTAATCGGCGGCATAGACCATCACGCAACTCGCCACGACCGTCACGGTGGTCGCGCCGATTGCGCTGAGCGGGTCGAGCTGCATGGCCAGCGCGACCTCGTATTGGCCGAAATTCAGCGTGAAGGCCGGTGCGATCATGTCGCCCACCGCCCCGTTGAAATAGGCAATGGCCAGCGGCAGGAACAGAAACAGCGGCGCGATGCCCGCCGCCAGCGACAGCGCCAGCACCGGGCGCCTGTCCATCCGGTAGGGATCGAGCGCCAGCAGCAGGAAACCGCCCAGCGGCGGCAGCGGCACGAGAAGGAGGAGATAGGCCAGCATCGTCTACCCCCGCAGCCGTGTCGCGGCATCGCTGTCGCCACCGGTGGCGCGCCGCATGTGCAGGTAGATCGCAAGGCCCAACGCCACCTCGGCAGCGGCCAAGCCCAGCACGAGGATGAACATCGCACTGCCCTCGATCGAGCCGTGATGCGCGCCCGCCGCGACAAAGGCCAGCGCCGGTCCGGCCAGCATCACCTCCAGCGAGATCAGCTGCATCAGGATGGTGCGCCGCGCGGCCACCCCGAACAGCCCCGCGAGGAAAATGCCCGTGGCCAGCACCAACAGGATATTGAGCGCGCTCATTCCGGCTCCCTTTCACGCAGGCGGGGGCCGAGGGCGCGGCCAAGGTGGCGGACGCCCAGCATCCCCGCGATGAGCAGCAACGTGATCAACTCGGTGACCGCGCTCCACTCGCCAAACAACAAAAGCCCAAGGTCTTCGGTCCGCACCGGGGCCGGGGCCCCATCGCCCATCTGCCCGCCGCCGATGCCGAACAGGATCGGCACCACCGACAGGCTGACGATGAAGGCGGGCCAGCGCCAGGCATGGCGCAGCATTTCGCGCTCGACCGCCATGGCCTTGTCCCCGGCATCGACCGTCATCACGACAAAGACGAACACGGCCACAACGGCCCCGGCATAGATCAACAGCTGGATCGCACCGGCGAAATTGGCCCCCATGGCAAAGAACCCCACCCCCAGCGAGATCAGCGCGGCCAGCAACAGCAGCAGCGCATGCACCGCCGAGGGGCGTGTCACCGCAAGAATGGCGGCCCCGAAGGCCACGGTTGCGGCCCAGATGGCGACGCCCCAGCTCATGGTGTCAGATCCTTCAGGTTGATCGGCGCGGCCTCGGTCTCGGCCGCGCCTTTCGGCTTGCCGTCGATGGCCTTGCCGGCCACCGACCAGTAGCGATAGCCCTCTTGCTTGCCCTGCCCCGCGATCAGCAGATCCTCCTTGTCGTGGATCAGCCCCGCGCGTGTGTAGTCGGCGGTTTCGAAATCGGGGGTCAGTTGAATGGCCTGCGTCGGACAGGCCTCTTCGCAATAGCCGCAGAAGATGCAGCGCGCGAAATTGATCCGGAAGGTTTCGGGATACCAGCGCCCATCCTCGGTCTCGGCCTTGACGACATCGATGCAATCGACCGGGCAGGCCACGGCGCACAGGTTGCAGGCTACGCAGCGTTCCTGCCCATCGGGATCGCGGGTCAGGACAATGCGCGCACGATACCGCGCCGGCAGGTCCGGTTTTTCCTCGGGATACTGGCGGGTGTATTTCTTGGTGACGAGCTTGCGCCCGACATTGACCAGACTGTCGAGTATACCCTTCATGCCGCACCTCCCCCCACGCCGGTTAGCGCCACGATCGCCCCGGTCAGAAGCAGGTTCACCAGGGCCAGGGGCAGCGCCCATTTCCACGCGAACCCGACCAGTTGGTCATAGCGCGGGCGCGGCAGGATCGCGCGGATCCAGATGAAGGCGAGCGCCAGCAGACCAACCTTGATCCCGAACCAGATCGGCCCCGGCAGGATCGGCCCCAGCCAGCCACCGAAAAACAGCGTCACGGCCAAGGCGGACACAAGGATGATCGCCAGGTATTCCCCGAGGAAGAACAGCGCGAAACTCATCCCGGAATATTCGGTCATGAACCCGGCCACGAGGTCCTGTTCGGATTCCTGCAGGTCAAAGGGCAGACGGTGCGCCGCCGCGATGCCGGCCAGAAGGAACAGGATGCAACCCAAGGGCTGGGTGACCACGAACCAGACGCCCTGCTGCGCCGCGACGATCTCGCCCAGGTTCAGCGACCCGGCCAGCATCACCACACCCATCAGGGACAGGCCGAAAAACGCCTCGTAAGACAGCATTTGCGCCGCCGCCCTGAGCCCGCCCAGAAGCGCGTATCGGTTGTGCGACGCCCAGGCCCCAAGGACCATCGCGTAAACGGTCAGCGCCAGCATGGCGAGGGCAAAGATCACGCCCATATCCAGCGCCGAGAGGGTCAGGCCAGGGCCGGCGGCCACCACGGCAAAACCCGCCAGGACCGGGATCGCCGCCAGCGCCGGGGCAAGGCGGAAGGTCACCGCGTCGCCACCCGGCGGCACCTCGTCTTCCTTGGTCAGCAGTTTGACCGTGTCGGCCACCCATTGCAGGAATCCAAAGGGTCCGACCCGGTTCGGCCCCAGACGTTCCTGGAAAAAGCCAAGGCCCCGCCGTTCGACCCAGGTAAAGACGCCCGCCGCGACCAGCAGCGCCATGATCAGCGCCAGGGAAAAAAGGATCGTGAGACCGGTGTTCATCCCTGCCTCCCGATCTTGACCGACCGTGCCAGTGCGCGGGGCGCGACACGCCCGACGGGCAGGCCGACATGGTGGCGCGGCATGTCATCCGAGATCGCGACCACCGCATCGACATGCACCCCATCCAGACTGACGGCCGTGCCCTCGCCCAGATGCAGGCGTTTGGCATCGTCGGGGTTCAGCACCACCCGCGCCTGCGGGCAGCGTTGCGAGAGATACTCGGCCTTGCGTCCGACCTCGTCCCCGGTGAAGGGGTCGTGCAGCGGCACCGGGATCATGGCCTTGTCGGGAAAGGCGCATTGCGGCGCGGCCTCGGGGCCGACGAACCCGGCCAGAACCGAAACGCCCGGGTCGCCATCGTCCAGCGACCCGCCATTGGCGTCGGTCAGGTAGGGGGCCGCCGAGGCCGAATGCAATCCCGGCACGTCATAGCCCGTGCGCAGCGCGGACGGGGCGTCGGCCCCGTGCGCACCCTCCATCGAAAAGGCCAGCGCGCTGTCGGGATCATCCTGCGGGGCGTTGCGGACGATGCCGCCGGCCTGATCATGCGCCGTGCGACCTGAAATCCGCCAGCCGGCCCGCGCGATCTTGCCCAGGGGCGTGCGCAGAATGGCGTTGGGTGCGGCGTCGCGCGCGGGGGCAAGATGCGGCAGGGCTGCGGCCAGTTCGGCCAGAACATCATCGAGGGTGCGCCAACCCGACAGCGTATCGGACAGGCTGGCCAGAACGCGCCAGGCCGCCTGCGGCGCGCCGGCATAGGCCGCGAAACGGCGCTGTGCGCGCCCCTCGTGGTTGACGACGGTACCGGCCGTTTCGGCCCAATCGGCCACCGGCATGGCGATGGTGGCCCGCCCGGTCATCGCGGTGACATGGCTGTCCAGCACCACAACCTCGGTCGCGGCGGCCAGCGCCCGCTCGACCAATGGCCCGTCGACCCGTTCGAACAGGTCGACCTCGGCGATCACGAGGGTCTCGGCCTTGCCGGCCTCGAGCGTCTCGACCGCGCCTTCGAGCCCGTCGACCCCCATCAGCGCCACACCCATCGAGTTCACCTCGGGCGGAAACAGGAACAGCTGCGCCGATCCCTCCAGCGCTTCGGCGATCGCGGCCAGCGCGTCCAGGACCTCGGGACGCCCCGTGCCGAGCCCGGCGATCAATGCCGGCGCCTTGGCCTGCCGCAAGGCGGTGGCGACGGCCTCGGCCTCGGGCGCGGCGGCCTCGCCCCGCAGGGCCGTTGCGATGGCATGGCCGAAGACGGCGACCTCGTCGGGGGCGCGGCGCAGCGGCCAGGCGGCGATCTCGTCCAGGGCATCAGGCAGCGTCGTGACCACCGCGATGGGCGATCTGCGACCCTCGCCCGCGACGCGCGCGGCGTTGTCCAGCCATTTGGGCACGCCCTTTTCCGCGGCCAGCGCGTCGGCGGCGTTGCGGGCCGTCTGCCGCAGGGACAGGGCCGCGCGCGGGGCCGTGCCGGTCAGGTCCTCGCCCAGGACCAGCGCGGCGTCGCAGTTTTCGAGCGATGTCAGCGATGGCGCGCCGTATTCCACCAGTAGCCCGGCCATGCGCGCCACGCTCTGCACCTCGATCCGCGACACGCCGGCAAAGACGTGATCCGGGCCGACAAGCTGGCGCAGGGCAAAGTTGGTTTCCAACGTGGCGCGGGGCGACGCGATGGCCACGGCCCCCCGGCCCAGCGCCGCCCGCGCCGCCTCGATCGCGGCCTCGGGCGTGGCCTCGGCCCCGGCGATGGTGGGGTTGCGCAGGCGCGTGCCCTCGGGCAGGTGCAGGGCCCCGAACCGGCCCCGGTCGCACAGGAAATGGCCGTTCACCGCACCATTGTAGCGGTTTTGCAGACGCCGCAGGCGGCCGCCGCGTTCGGCGGCGAAGATGTTGCACCCCACCGCGCATTGCGAACAGACCGATGGCGTCGCGGACATGTCCCATTTCCGCGCGTAATCCCGCGACCAGCCCTTGTCGTTGAACACGCCGGTCGGGCAGACCTCGGACAGGTTGCCGGCAAAGGGGCTGTCAAGCGGGCCATCCTCGTAGCGGCCGAAATAGACGCGGTCATGCGCGCCCATCACGTCGAGGTCCCGCCCACCCGCATATTGGCGATAGAACCGCGTGCAGCGATAGCACGCGATGCAGCGGTTCATCTCGTGGGTCAGCAACGGCCCGAGATCCTGGTTCTCATGGGTGCGCTTGGGTCCGTCATAGCGCCGCGCATGGTGGCCGGTGGCCACGGTCATGTCCTGCAGGTGACAGGCCCCACCCTCTTCGCAGACGGCACAATCATGCGGGTGGCTGCGCATGAGCCACTCGATCACATGGGCGCGCATTTCCTCGGCTTCCGCGTCGGCCACCTCGATGCGCTGCCCATCGGCCACGGGCGTCATGCAGGCCATCTCGATGGTGCCCTCGGCATCCTCGGGGCTGGTGTGAAGACGCACCGCACACAGACGGCACGCCCCGACCGACCCCAGCGCGTCATGCCAGCAGAAATGCGGAATCTCGACACCCTGATGGGTGCAGGCCGACAGGATGTCCTGGCCGTCCTCGACCTCGCGGATTTCCCCGTTCACTTCGATGCGGATGCGGCTCATGCAACGGCCCTCCCGTAATCGCGGGCGATGGGGCAACAGCCCTCGCGGACATGTGCCTCGAACAGGTCGCCGAAACGCGCAAGGCCGGTGCCGAGCGGGCTCATCGCGCCGCCCATCAGATCGCAGAAGGTGCGCCCGCGCGGGCCCGCGATCTCGACCGTGTCGCGCAGAACCTGAAGGTCTTCCATCCGACCCTCGCCGCGTTCCAGACGCGCCATGATCTGCGCCACCCAGGGCAGGCCATCGCGGCACGGCGTACACCAGCCACAGCTTTCGCGCGCATAGAACGCAATGTGCCGCGCGATCACGCCCACCGGGCAGGCGCTTTCGTCCAGCACGATCATCGTGCCGGTGCCGAACATCGACCCCGCCTTGGCCACATGCCCGAAATCGAGCGGGATATCGGCCTCGGCCGGCTCCAGAAAGCCGCTGGCCCCGCCCCCGGGCTGAAAACAGCGCAGCACTCCGGTGCCCGAGACCCCGCCGGCGCGCTCGATCAACTCGGCCGCGGTGGTGCCCATGGGCGCCTCGATGATTTGTGGCTTGTTCACTCGCCCCGAGACGCCGAACACCTTGGTGCCGCCCTCTTCGGTGCGCGACAGCGCGCGGAACCATTGCGCGCCATTGCCCACGATATGCGAGACGCAGGACACGGTTTCGACGTTGTTCACCGTCGTCGGACGCCCCCAAAGCCCCGATTGCGCGGGAAACGGCGGGCGCTTGCGCGGCACGGCGCGCTTGCCCTCCAGCGCCTCGATCAGGGCGGTTTCCTCGCCCACGATGTAGCGCCCCGCCGAGGGGTGGACCCACATCTTCACGTCAAAGCCCGAGCCGAGCACGTTCTTGCCCAGATACCCCGCCTTCTCGGCCTCGGCGATGGCGCGGGTCATGTTGGCGATGGCGTCGCGATAGGCGTCGCGGATCAACACGATGATCTCGGAGGAATAGGTGGCATAGGCCGCCAGGATCGCGCCCTCGATCAACTGGTGCGGCACGGCCTCCAGAAGGATGCGATCCTTGAAGGCGCCCGGCTCCATCTCGTCGCCATTGACGATGAAATAGGACGGGCCGTCGCCCGGCGCGTCGCCCGGTTTGGGCATGAAACGCCATTTGGTCGCCGCCGGAAAGCCCGCGCCGCCGCGCCCGTTCAGGTTGGCCGCCGCGACGGTGTCCAGCACCTCTTCTGGGGTCATCGTCTTGAGGCCGCGTTCGACCGCGTCGTAGCCGCCCAGCTTGCGCCATTCCTTCAGCGTGTGGGGGCGGCGATCGGGGCGCGCGCGTCCCGTCAGGGGTTGCTCTGCGCTCATTTCGCGTCCTCCCCCAGGATCTGGTCGATGGTGTCGGGCGTCAGCGGGCCGACCAGCTTGCGGTTGCGCCCGATCACACCGGCCGGCGCATGATCGCAGCCGCCGACGCAACAGATGTTGATCAGGGTGTATTTCCCGTCCGGCGTGGTCTGGCCGAAGCCGATGCCCAGCCGCTTCATCACCGCGTCGCGGACGTCCTCGGCCCCGTTCAGGTAGCACGACGCCCCATCGCACAGCAGGATCACCTTTTCGCCCACCGGCTGACGGAAGATCAGGCTGTAGAAGGTGGCGACATCCTCCATCTCGGCGGTGGTGACACCCAGGAGCGCCGCCGCCTCCTCGAGATGGGCATCGCAGACCCAGCCATGCTCTTGCTGGATCATGCGCAGACTCTCCAGCATCGCGGCACGGGGGCCGCCATGGTGCTCCATCGCCTCGGTGATGGCGGACCGCAATTTCTTGGAAAGGCTCATTTATCCACATCCGACATGACGTGATCGATCGACGCGAGGTAGATGACGAAATCGGCCACGGTCATGCCGGGCGCGACCTCGGGGATGGCTTGCAGGTTGGCGAAACTGGGCGTGCGTATGCGCGTGCGGTAGCTGCCGCCCTCGCCATCGGCGACGATGGAATATTGGGTAAAGCCGCGGGCGGACTCGATCTGGCCCGTCGCCTCGCCCACAGGTACGGGGGTGCCATAGGCCGTGCCGCTGAAATGGTGGATCAGCGTCTCGATATCATGCAGCGTCTTGGCACGCGGCGGCGGAAAGGCCAGCGGATGATCGGCCTTGATCGGCCCTTCGGGCATGAAATCAAGGCATTGACGGATGATCTTGAGGCTTTCGCGCATCTCCTGCGCTCGGACCCAGGTGCGCGCGTAGCAATCGCCCTCGGTCGCGGTCGGCACGTCGAACTCGTAGTTCTCGTAACCCGAATAGGGGCGCAGCTTGCGCATGTCCCACGGCAGGCCGGCGGCGCGGATATGCGGGCCGGTGACCGAGTATTTCAGGCAGGTCTCGACATCATAGGCGGCCACGCCCTGCGTGCGGATCCTGAACAGCTCGGAATTCATCGCCTGCCGCTCGTAATCATCCAGACGCGCGGGCATCCAGTCGAGGAACTCGCGCACCAGCGCGTCCCACCCGGTGGGCAGATCCATCGCCACGCCGCCGATGCGGAAAAACGCAGGGTGCATCCGTGCGCCGGTGATGGTTTCGATGACCTTGTAGGCTTTCTCGCGGTCAACGAACATGTAGAAGACCGGCGACATCGCGCCCGTATCCTGCGCCAGGGTGCCGTAGAACAACAGGTGCGAGGTGATGCGGAAGAACTCGGACAGCATCACGCGGATGCATTGCGCCCGCGCCGGAACCTCGATCCCGCAGAGCTTCTCGACGGCCATCAGATACGGCATTTCCGAGATGACGCCGCCCAGATAGTCGATCCGGTCGGTATAGGGGATGAAGCCATGCCATGTCTGGCGTTCGGCCATCTTTTCCGCGCCGCGGTGGTGATAGCCGATATCGGGGTAGGCCCAGACGATTTCCTCGCCATCGAGGCCCAGCATGATGCGGAACACCCCGTGGGTCGAGGGGTGATGCGGGCCAAAGTTCAGCACCATCAATTCGACGCCGTCGCGTTCGGTTGGCAGGCCCAGATCCTTGGGGTCGATCTCGTTCGCGGCCTCGGTCGCGGCGAAGCTTTCAGGCGTCATGCGAAAGGGCGGTACCTCGGTGGCGCGGGCGTGATGCGTCTTGCGCAGCGGATGCCCCTTCCAATCGGGCGGCATCAGGATACGGCGGTGACTGTCGCGCCCGTCGAAGCGAACGCCATACATGTCGAACGCTTCGCGCTCGTACCAGTCGACGCCCGGATAGACCCCGGTCAGCGTGGGGGCGCGCGGCACCTCGGCGTCGCAGGCGCATTTCAGACGGATATCGGCGTTGCGCTCGGGCGAGATCAGGTGACTGACCAGCGTGATCCCCGACGCCGGCTGCCCGGTCCGATGACGGCGCGCGGTTTCGTCGATGCCGTATAGCTCGGCCATCAGTGTAAAGGGCCGCTCGACGCCGTTGCGCAGGTAATCATGAACCGCGACCCACTGCGCCGGGGCGATCCACAAGACCGGAAAGGCGTCGGCGGTCGACTGTTCGGCGAGGATAGCATCGCCGAAGCGCGTGCGAAGGTCGGCCACCGGGTCAAGCGCGGCTTGCCCGTGCTGCAACGTCTCGGTGGTCATGGCGCCTCCGGATCGTCGAGGCGGGTGATGGACACGCGGTCGTGATGGTGCAGATCCTTGCGCGGGGCCGGATTGAAGGCGGCCGGCGCATCGCCCATGGTGATGCCCAGAGGGCGGCGCGATTGCCCCGCCTTTTGCTGCAGCAGGATCATGGCATCGAGCAATTGCTCGGGCCGCGGCGGACAGCCGGGGATGTAGACATCGACGGGCAGGAAACTGTCGACGCCCTGCACCACGGAATAGATGTCGTACATGCCGCCCGAATTGGCGCAGGCCCCCATCGAGATGACCCAGCGCGGCTCTCGCATCTGCTCGTACAGGCGTTTGAGCGGTGCCGCCATCTTGGTAAAGACCGTGCCCGAGACGATCAACAGATCGGCCTGACGCGGGGTGGCGCGAATGACCTCGGCCCCGAACCGCGCCTGGTCATAAACCGGCGTCAGAGCGGTCGCCATTTCCACGTAGCAACAGGACAGGCCGAAGTTGAAGGGCCACAGGCTGTTCTTGCGCGACCACGACACAAGATCGTCGAGCTTGGCGAAAAGCTGACCCTGGGCCATGGCGACGCCGGGCGGCAGGCTGGAACCTTCGGTCATGGCTGCTGCCCCCGTTTTGCCCCGCCCGCCGGACGGGCGCCGACATCGAGCGCGCCATCGAGCCAGAGATAGGCCAGCGCCACCAACAGCACGATGATGAACACACCCGCCGCCATCAGGCCCCCTGCCCCGGCCTGCGCGGCCGTCAGAGCCCAGGTGTAGAGAACCGCCGCCTCGAAATCGAAGATCACGAAGAACGCGGCGATCTGGAAATAGGCGGTGGGCACCGGCGCATTGGCCGCCGCGTCTGCGGGCGCGCCCGATTCATAGATGCCCCAGCGATCCTTGGGCACGCCGGGCGTGCGCAAAATCTTGGCCACACCGAGCACCGCCGCCACCGTCAGCATCGCGGCGACCACATGAATCGCAAGCGATGCCCGCGGATCGAGACCGAACCAAGCCTCTGTCACCTTGCGCTCCTTGACTGATTATTGGGGACCGGTGGGAAAGTATCCGTCCATCCGGCCAGAGTGTCAACTGTACTTGACACCCCGCGGCGCGCGCCACTTTGAGCCAGATCAAATCTAAATCATTCTTTTATCACGATATTTGTACACAAAGGTATACGCTTGATATAGCTTGTCAAAATTTGTATACAGGCCCATCACGCCTTGCGAAGACCGTGCCAGATCGCGTGCGCGACCCCGGGATCGGTCCGGTTCGCCCACCTCGCACGGCACGTTCAGACCGGCTCGTTGAGCGCAAGGATGCGGCCAAGGGCGGGATTGTCGTCGATCAAATCGGCCAGGGTCACACCGTCCAACGTCGCGTAAAAGGCCTCCAACGCGACCGAGATCGCCCCGTTCAGACGACAGCACGACGAGATCGGACAGGTATTGGCCGTGCGATCGAAGCATTCCGCAAACGGCACCCCGCTCTCCAACAGGCGAAAGACGCGGCCCACCGAGATCTCGGACGGGGCGAGACGCAGCGAGAAACCGCCGCTGCGCCCGCGCGTGGTGGTGAGGAAGCCCAGCTTTCCAAGTTGGTTGATCACAACGGCGACATGGGCCTCGGACGCGTGGGCGACCTCGGCAATGTCCTGCTTGCGCAAGGTCCGGCCCGGATTGACGGCGCAGGCCATCAAAACACGCATGGCCAGATTGGTTTTTGTCGTCAGGCGCATGCCGCCCCCTTTCCCGCTGGGTTTGTGCCCCATCGCATACAAAAATGATCTGCGACATTGATCCAGATCACATTTGCCCGACACAACAGTTTATAAAGCACAGTTGAAATGCGCCTTTTGAAACGACCCACCCCCGACCCCGCCAGCCGACGCCTGACCCAGGCCTTGGCCCCGCAAGCGCGTCGCATCACCAATGCCGCGCGGCTGACGACCGTTGCCGCCCTGCTCTGGCCGGTGATGGCGGCCGCCGTGGCGCTGGCCTTTGGCGCATTGGTCGCGGGCACGGCGACCCTGGCCACAATCCTGTCCGCGACGGCTGTCTTCGTCGCCGTCGGCGTCCTGCGCATGGGGCTGTCCTGGCGCGCGGCGGCGATGCTGGATCACGCGGCCGATGCGGTCCTGGCGACCGAGCGTGCGGCGCTCCTGGCGCGGCAAGAGCGCTTGTCGCCCCGGGCCGGGGGGCGCACCAATTCCGCCGCCGTGGCCGCGCTGCTGGTGGACAAGCTGCCCCACCTGCGCCCCCACATCATGCGCGCGCGGCCGGCGGCCATGCGGGCGGCGGTGGTGCCCCTGGCCTTGCTGATCCTCGCCCTGCCGCTGTCATGGGCGGTCGCATTGATCTTTCTGATCGCCGGCCCGCTCATCCCGGTCTTCATGGCGCTTGTGGGTCTGGCGGCCCGCGAAGCCAGCGAACGCCAGATGGACGAGATCGGCTCGCTCTCGGCGCTGCTGTCGGAACGTCTGGGCGCGCTTCTGGATATCCGGCTGCTCGACGCCCGCAGCCAGATGCTGTCGGATTTCGAAGAGCGCGCCGAAGGGTTGCGGGCGCGCACCATGGCGGTGCTGCGCGTGGCTTTTCTGTCCTCGACCGTGCTCGAACTTTTCTCGGCGCTCGGCGTGGCGATGGTGGCCGTCTTCGTGGGGTTCGCACTGTTGGGTGAAATCGGCTTTGGCGCGGGCGCGACACCGCTGACCCTGAGCCAGGGGGTATTCCTGCTGATGCTGGCGCCCGAGTTCTTCCAGCCCCTGCGAGACCTGGCCGCCGCATGGCATGACAAGGCCGCGGCCCTGGCCGTTGCCCGTGACCTGACCGAGATCGAGGCCGGCGACGAGGCCGAAATCCTCGGTGCGGGCGCCCCCGCCGATGCGCTGCCCGGCGCCGCGATCCGCATCGACGGCCTTGCGCTCGGGACCATGCGCTTCCCGGACCTCGAGATCGCCCCCGGGCAGTCCGTCGCCTTCACTGGCCCGTCGGGCAGCGGAAAATCGACGCTGATCGCCCTGATCGGTGGGCTTGTCGCGCCTGACGCCGGGCGCATCCGGATCGGGGACATCGAGCTTGACGCATCCAGCGCCGATGCATGGCGCGCTCAAGTCGCCTGGGTGCCGCAGGCCCCGCATTTCCACCCCGGACCGCTGCGCGATACGCTGACCCTCGGGCTGCCCGACACGGATGCCGATGCCATCGCGCGGGGCCTCGCCCTCGCCTCGGCCAGCGACATCGTCGCGCGGTTGCCGCAAGGTCTGGACACCCCCCTGGGCGAAAGCGGAACGGGCGTTTCCGGCGGTGAGGCGCGGCGCCTGATGATCGCCCGCGCCGCCCTGTCCGGCAGGCCGGTCATCCTGGCCGATGAACCGACGGCCGACCTCGATCGCGACACCGCGTCCGAGATCATCACGGCACTGTGCAGCCTGTCCGCGGGCGGGGCGACCGTGATCGTGGCCACCCATGACCCGACCCTCGCCGCGGCAATGACGCGCCACATCGCCCTGGCCCCCGATCTGGCGGAGAGTGCTGCATGAACCCGTTGATCAAACTGTTCCTGCTGCTCTGGCGGGAAGAGCGCGCGGCCCTGTCGCGGGGGCTGCTTTTGTCCGTGGCCGTTCTGGTGGCGGGCGGGGCCTTGCTGGGCCTGTCGGGCTGGTTCATCGTGGCCGCCGGCGCAGCCGGGATCGCGGGGATCGGCATCGCATTCGACGTGTTCCGACCCTCGGCCGGGGTCCGGTTTCTTGCGCTCGGGCGCACCGCCGCGCGCTATGGTGAGCGCCTTTTGACCCATGACGCGACCCTGCGGGCGCTGGCGCGGCTGCGCGTTCGTCTGCTGGACCGGCTGTCGGGGCGCGATGCACAGATCCTGTCCAGCCTGCGCAGTTCCGAGGCGTTGAACCGTCTGACCGCCGATGTCGATGCCCTCGATGGCATCGCGATCCGCCTTGCTTTTCCCATCGCGGCCGGGGCGGTCACGCTGTCCCTGGCCTTTGCGATGCTCGCCTGGCTTGTGACCCCGCTGGTCGCCACGCTCGTCACGGCACCGCTTGCGCTGGGGGCGGCGGCCGTTCTGCTGCTGACGGGCCGGGCCGGGATCGCGCCGGCCGCGCGCGCCGAAGCGGCGCGGCAGGCCTTTCGCAGCCGGACCATCGACCATTTGCGGGGCCGCACGGCGCTGGCCTTTGCCGGTGCCTTGCCCGTCTCGCGCGCGGCAGCGTTGCGCTCCGAGGTCGACGTGCGACAGGCCGAGCGCCATCTTGCACGGCTCGATCGCCGGGCCGAGGCGGTGGCGTCCTCGGCAGGGTTGACCGCGGCGGCTGGCGCCATGGCCATTGGCGGGGCCCTGGCCCTGGCCGGCACCATCACCCCGGCCGTCGCGGCGATCGGCGTCTTTGCCGCCCTCGCCCTGACCGAGGTTCTGGCCCCCCTGCAACGCGGCGTGGCCGAGATCGGGCGGATGCGCGATGCGGCCGGGCGCGTCATGCCGCTCCTGGAGCAGGATCCGCGCGCCCCGTCGCCCGCGCAGGCCGCACGGCAAAGCGAGCCTGGCCCCGCCCTGCAGGCCCATGACCTGACCGTCGCCCCACCGGGCAGTCAGATCGCGCTGCTGCCGCCCCTAACGTTCAGCGTCGCCGCCGGTGAAACCGTCGCGCTGACGGGGCGGTCGGGGCGCGGGAAATCGACCTTGCTGGCGGCCTTGTCGGGTCTGTCGCGCCCGCTTTCGGGCGACATCCTGCTGTCCGGGCAGCCCATAGACAGGCATGACGAAACCGAGTTGCGCCGCAAGCTGGGCTACCTTCCGCAACGCAGCGCCCTGATTTCCGGCACGATCCGCGAAAACCTGGCCCTGGCAGCCCCGGCGGCATCGGATGACGACATGACCGCCCTTCTCGAGGCGCTTGGCCTCTGGCCGGTCGTGGCGCGTGACGGTGGGTTGGACATGCGCCTGGGCGAGGCGGGCAGCGGCCTGTCCGGCGGTGAGACCCGTCGCCTGACGCTCGCCCGCGTGGCGCTGCGCCGCCCGGATGTTCTTCTTCTGGATGAGCCGACCGAAGGCCTCGAGGCGGGCATGTCGGCCTGGGTTCTGGCCGCGATCAGACATCAATTGCCAAGCGCCGCTATCCTTATCGCAACGCACCGACAGGCTGATATTCAAGCCTGCGACAAATCGTTGTCGATTTAAACTATATCCATTCTATACTTTTTTGATCTGCATCAAAGTGGACCATCGCATACCGCGCAAGAACCACCCTCGGAACGCGGAGGGATTCTCCTCTCGCGCGAGTCTGAGGAGACGGAGACATGGAGCTCGATGTTGTCGAGTTGTCGCGGCTGCAATTCGCGATGACAGCAATGTATCACTTCCTCTTCGTGCCGCTCACGCTTGGTCTGTCGATCATCGTGGCGATCATGGAGACGGTCTATGTGATGACCAACCGCCCCATCTGGCGGCAAATGACGAAGTTCTGGGGCACGCTGTTCGGCATCAACTTCGTATTGGGCGTGGCCACCGGCATCACGATGGAATTCCAGTTCGGCATGAACTGGTCCTACTACTCGCATTACGTCGGTGACATCTTCGGCGCGCCGCTGGCCATCGAGGGCCTGATGGCCTTCTTCATGGAGGCCACGTTCGTCGGTCTGATGTTCTTTGGCTGGGACAAGCTCAGCAAGGTCAGCCACCTGGTTGTCACCTGGCTGGTCGCCATCGGCTCGAACCTGTCGGCGCTGTGGATCCTGATCGCCAATGGCTGGATGCAGAACCCCGTCGGGGCCGAGTTCAACCCGATCACCATGCGGATGGAGATGACCTCGTTCTTCGAGGTGCTGTTCAACGAGGTGGCCCAGGCCAAGTTCGTGCACACCGTTTCCGCCGGCTACGTCACCGCCGCCGTCTTCGTGATCGGTGTGTCGTCCTGGTACATGCTCAAGGGGCGTCACCTGGACCTCGCGCGCCGCTCGATCGCGGTGGCCTCGTCCTTCGGTCTGGCCTCGGCCCTGTCGGTCGTGGTTCTGGGCGACGAGTCGGGCTATTCGGCCACGCATTCGCAGCAGATGAAACTCGCCGCGATCGAGGCCATGTGGCACACCGAGGAAGCGCCCGCGCATTTCACCCTTGTCGGCATTCCCGACCAGGACGAGCGCGAGACCCACTTCGCCGTCCATATTCCCTGGGCCATGGGGTTGATCGGCACCCGGTCGCTCGATGACGAGATCCCGGGCATCGACGAGCTGGAGGCGCGCGCCAACGATCGCATCCGCTCGGGCATCATCGCCTATGATGCGCTGGAAACGATCCGTGCCGATCGCGAAAACGTCGATCCCGCGGTGATGGCAACGTTCGAGGAACACTCGGCCGATCTGGGCTTTGCCTTCCTGCTGCTGCGCTACGTCGAGAACCCGCGCGATGCGACGGACGAACAGATCGCGATGGCCGCCGAAGACACCATTCCCGGCGTCCTGCCCCTGTTCTGGGCCTTCCGGATCATGGTCGGGCTTGGCTTCGCCTTCATCGGCATGATGGCCTATTTCTTCTACCGCGCGTCCTTCAGGGGCATGCAATTCCCGCGTTGGGCCCTGTGGGGGGCGGTCGTCGTCATCCCGACCCCGTGGATCGCGGCGGAAATGGGCTGGTTCGTGGCCGAATACGGACGCCAGCCCTGGACGGTGGACGGCATTCTGCCGACCGCGATGTCGGTCAGCCACCTGGGCGCGACCGAATTGCTGATCACGCTGGCCGGGTTCATGCTGTTCTACTCGATCCTGTTCGTGGTCGAGGTCGGGCTGATGGTGAAATACATCCGCAAGGGTCCCTACCTCGACGTCGAGGAAACGGATGCCTGGATGGCCCGTCACGAGCATCGCCTGCGCACCCATGACGGCAAGGTTCCCGGTGTCACCGGCCCTGCTGCAACCCCCGCGGAGTAAAAGACAATGATCCTTCATGAACTCATCAGCTATGATGTGCTGCGGGTCATCTGGTGGGCGCTGCTTGGCGTCCTCCTGATCGGCTTCGCGCTGACAGACGGTTTCGACATGGGGGTGGGCGCGCTCCTCCCCTTTGTCGGGAAAACCGACACCGAGCGCCGCATGGCGATCAACACCGTGGGGCCCGTCTGGGAAGGCAACCAGGTCTGGTTCATCCTGGGCGGCGGCGCCATCTTCGCCGCATGGCCGCCGCTCTACGCGGTCAGTTTCTCGGGCTTCTACCTTGCGATGTTCGTCGTGCTTGCGGCCTTTATCGTGCGGCCCGTGGCGTTCAAGTACCGCTCCAAGCGCGCCTCGCAGACCTGGCGCAACACCTGGGACTGGGCGCTGTTCGCCGGGGGCGCCGTGCCCGCGCTGATCTTCGGCGTAGCGGTCGGCAACGTGCTGCAAGGCGCGCCCTTCCACCTGACCGAGACGCTGTATCCGATGTATGACGGCGCGTTCTATTCCAAGTTCCTTGGGCTGCTGAACCCGTTCGCCCTGCTGGTCGGGGTCGTCTCGCTGGCGATGTTGCTGACCCATGGGGCGGCCTGGCTGGTCCTGAAATCCGAAGGCAACGTCGCCCAGCGCGCCCGCAACATCGGTTTCGTCACCGGCCTGATCACGCTGGCGGGCTTTGCGCTCTCGGGTGTCTGGCTGGCCATGGGCATCCAAGGGTATGCGCTGGCCTCCGAGGTTGTCGCCAACGGCCCCTCGAACCCGCTGCACAGCGAAGTGGTGCGCACCAACAGCTGGCTGTCGGCCTATTCGGAGCGTCCGTGGATCATCATCGCCCCGATCTTCGGCTTCCTCGGCACCGCGCTGGCCGTGCGCGGGCTGCGCGCAGGCTCCGAGGTCGGCACGCTGCTATGGTCGAAACTGGGCATCTTCGGCATGATCTCGACCGTGGGTCTGACAATGTTCCCCTTTATCCTGCCCTCGACGGTCGATCCGAACTCGTCGCTGACGGTCTGGGACAGCTCGTCCAGCCACCTCACGCTGTTCATCATGCTGATCGTGACCCTGATCTTCATGCCGCTGATCCTGGCCTACACGTCCTGGGTCTACAAAGTGCTGTGGGGCAAGGTCACCGAGGCCGATGTCACCGCCAACAGCGACACCGTTTACTGAAGGAGACACAAGAGATGTGGTATTTTGCCTGGCTTCTCGGCCTTCCCCTCGCCGCCCTCATCGCCGTGGTCAACGCGATGTGGCTGGAGATGAAAGAGGATCAGGTTCTCGCCGAAGAGAACGACCTCTGACACGACAGCTTCGAGTCCCTTCGAAGTCGGACTGGGCCGCACCCGAAAGGGTCGCGGCCCTTTTTTCTACATGTAGCGGGACATCAAGGCCGGCAGGTCGACGCGCGCGCCGATGCGCGTGCCCAACAGGTAGAGGCCGCCCATCTTGCGTTGCAGAAACAGCGTTTCCGCCGGCGGGATGTGCCACAACTCGCGCTCGGTCCCGATCTCCATGCCGCGGCGGCGCATCTTGTCGGCCAGGTCGTTGCCCTCGAACTCGAACGGAGCCGACATCGAGTCGAACCCGATCTCGGCCATGTCGAGAATGGTGTCCCGATGGTGATCCGCGAGATCGGGCTTGATGAAGTTCAACCGCTCCAGCGCCGTCATCGTCGCGTTACGATCACGATGGACACCCGCGATCATCAGATCGCGGTGGCCCTCGGCCACCTCGGCCGAGATCTCGCGGCTGGCGCCGAAATCCAGCAGCACCACCTGCCCGGTCTCGGGGCGCCAACGGTAATTGGCGAAATTGGGATCGGTCTGCATCAGGCGGAACTCGAAAAGCTCCCGCAAGGTCAGCTCGATCAGGGCCGAGATGACGTGATCGCGCATCGGCTTGGGCGCATGGGCGAGGGTTTCGATCGGCTCGGCCGCCTCGAAGGACATCGCCAATGCATCGGGCCCCGACAGGTCGGGGCGATGCGCGGGTACCGCGAAGCGATCATCATCGGTCAGCAGCGCCCGGAACCGCGCGAGGTAATACCCCTCGCGATCGTAATCGGCCTCCTCGTGCAACTGGCGCCGTGCCTCGGCCAGCAGCGGGCCCATATCCAACCCCTCCGGCATCAGGCCGGACCATCGGATCAGCGCCGCGACATTGTCCAGGTCGCTGTCGATGGCATCGCGCACGCCGGGGTATTGCAACTTGATCGCCAGCGATTGCCCATCGGCGGCGGTGGCGCGGTGGACCTGCCCGATCGAGGCCGCGGCCAGGGGCGTGGTGTCGAACCCCCGAAACTTGCGCCGGAACTGGGCGCCATAGGCAGTTTCGAGAACGGTCTTGAGCTGCTTGGGCGGCATGAAATGCGCATCCTGGCGCAGCCGCGCGAGAATATCGGCCAATTCCGGCGGCAGCATGTCGCCGGTTTCCATCGACAAAAGCTGCCCCATCTTCATGGCCGCGCCGCGCATATCGGCCAGTTTGTCCGCGACGCGTGTCAGGTTGCCGGGCGTCAGCAACAGCTTGTCCAGACGCGGGCGTTCGCCCCGCACAAGGGCGCGGGCCCCGCCGACGGCGACGCCGCCCGCCAACCCCGTTGCCAATCCCCCCATGCGTCCCATACGCGCCAGACGCGAGGACGGCACGGCGCGCGAGCGCGACACAGCTTTTTCCGAAGACATTGCAGATCCAATCGTAACCACTTGTCTCCGTTATTTAAGTCGCCGCCGGCTTGATGCGAGGGTCGGTGGCTGCGGCGTGTCGCCCCCCGCCAGCCCGATCCTCGGCAGGTGCCGATGCGCGGCGGTCCGGGCTGGGCAGGCCCCCGTCGTCGTGCCGGGCATGGCGGCCCCGACCGGCATGTTTCGCGCGATAGAGCGCCATGTCCGTGTCCATCTGCAACTGATCCGGGCTAGGGCGCCGCGCATATTGCGCCGTAGAGGCCATGCCGATCGAGGCCGACACATGGCATGTCACCCCATCAAAGGGGATCGGTTCCTCGACCCTTGCGATCAGGCGGCTGGCCACCTCGTCGATCGCATCCGGGTCAGTGCAGTCGCGCAGGATGACCAGAAATTCGTCACCCCCGACCCGGGCTGCGATGTCGCCGCGCCGCAACTCGTCGCGCAGAATGCGGCCGACCTGCTGCAACACCCGGTCGCCGGCGGCGTGGCCGTGGGTGTCGTTCACCTGTTTGAACAGGTCCAGATCCAGGTGCAGCAAGGCGAAATCGGCCGAAGCGTCGGCCAGAGATCGCGCCAACTCGATATCCATCGCACGCCGGTTGGCCAGACCGGTCAGATCGTCGGTCAGGGCCTGCGCCTCGGCCGCGAGGCGGGCGGCGCGCAATCGTTCGGTCAGTTGCCGCGACAGCCGCGCAATCGAGGCGTTCGCCTCGTGCAGATAGAGCAATTCCAGCGTCTGGTCGCAGGGCGAGAAATCGGCCTGGCTGAGATCGAACTCGGCCACCCCTCGCATGAAGCTCAGCCCCAGGGACATGTCCAGAAGGGCGCCCGAGCGCTCGGGCAATCGGCTGAGCACCCCCCGCATCGGCAGGTGCGGCGCGGCATGCAGCGCCAGGGCGAGGCGTTGCCCCTCCTGCTGCAACAGATCGTCGAAACAGGTGACCGAGGCCGGGCGCCGGATCTCGAGAATGGTCAGCAGGGGCATTCCTTCGAGTGGGTGATCGCCGAGCATCTTGGCGATCGTCGGCCCAGCATGGGCGACACGCCCGTCTTCGGCCAGCCACAGATGCATCGGCATCAGACGGTCCAGATCGCGCGGGGCAAGCGCGATGCGCGCGCCCTCGCCGGGCTGAGACGTGGTGCGTGGTCTGGTGAAGCCCAGGGTCATGGCGTCGTGCCCCCCAGCACGAATTGGCGGCCCTCGGCATATTGCGCATCCAGGAGTTGGACATGCAGGCATTCCTGCCCGGAATCGAAGCCGTCGAGACTGAGCAGGACGAGCGCGCCGTAATCATCGGCCATGGCCCGCAAGCCGCCCAGAAGGATGGGCGCGATCCCCGGCAGATCCCAACTGGCCCGGAGGTGATACGAGGACGGATCGAGGCAGGTGACGAAGATTTCCGGCAGTTCGAGATCGGGAATGGCGAGGCGACCACGTTCACGCAATTCCTCGAGCGACAGAAGAAAGTCCAGAAAGGTGGCGCCGCCAAATCGCAGCAGGCGCCGCAACGGCTCGAGCGCCGGGTCGGTCACCAGATAGGTCCCCAGATCCTCAAGCAGCGCGTTGGGGTGTTTGTGCAGGACAAGGCACGCCGCCTCGAAACAGGCCGTGGTCTGGCGATGGTCGTAGGTGAGCATCGCTTCGAACCCCTCGGGCGGGATGCCCGCCATGTCGCGGATTTCGTGCCACAGCCGACTGCCGTAATGGGCCGTGAGAAACCCCTGGAGGGCGCGATTGATCATGCCATGCATGTGGAGGCCTTGTGCTGCGTGATGTGCGGGGCGCACACGGCACGGCCCCGACCTCCACGACGCTAGACCAAATCCGTAAAGAAACAGTTGACGCCGTTCAGAAATCCGTAGGCGCGCCGCCCTGGGCCTTGCGCCGCGCGACGAAATCGGCCAGCTCGTCGCGGATCTCGGCGTCCATTGGCGGGGCCTCGAACTCCGCAAGGATGCGTTTGTAGATGCGATGCGCGCGTTCGACGGTCCAGACGCCGCCATCGCCGGCCCAGGCCTCGAAATTCCGCCAATCCGACGCGAAAGGCTGGTAAAAGGCATTCTGGTAGCGGGCCTGCGTGTGCGCACAGCCAAAAAAATGCCCGCCGGGGCCCACCTCGGCGATGGCGTCGATAGCCAGATCGTCCTCGGCCGTGGCTGTCAGCGCCGGTTCGAAATAGCGCTGGATCTGCTGCAACAGCTCGCAATCCATGACGAATTTCTCGGGGCTGGCGATCAGACCGCCCTCAAGCCACCCCGCCGCATGATAGACCATGTTGGCCCCCGATTGCACCGCGGCCCAAAGCGAGTTTCCGGTTTCCCACATCGCCTGACCATCCGGCACATTGGCCGCACAGACGCCCGAGGCGCGCATGGGCAACCCGTAATGGCGCGCCATCTGGCCCGTCATCTGGGTCGCCCGCATGTATTCCGGCGTGCCGAAGGCGGGCGCGCCCGACTTCATGTCGACATTCGAGGTGAACGTGCCGATGGCCACCGGGCAGCCCGGCGCGATCCATTGCAGAAGCGCGATGGCGGCCAGCCCCTCGGCCAGGCTGAGCGCGACGGCCCCGGCCAACGTCACCGGCGCCATGGCCCCCGCCAGAGTGAAGGGCGTCACCACCACGGGTTGCCCGCGCCGCGCCAGCCGCATGGCCCCGTCCAGCATCGGCCAATCATGTTTCAGCGGACTGACCGAATTGATGTTCGTATACATGCGCGGGGCAGCGTCGAACTCGTCATGGGTCAGGCCGCCCGCGATGCGCACCATTTCCATCACGTCCTCGACCCGTTCGGGCCCCAGCGAATAGGCATGGGCGACCTTGTCGGTCAGGGTCAGCTTTTCAAACAGGCAATCGAGATGCCGCACGCTGGCATGCACGTCAATGGGTTCCACCGGATAGCCGCCGGCGATGTGGATGCAGTTGAAATACTGCGTCAGCTTCATGAATTCGCGGAAGGTCGCGAAATCACCGGGGCGTTTGCCGCGTTCGAGATCCCATGCATTCGGCGGGGACGAGACGTTGACAAAGGTCATGTGGCGGCCGCCGATCGTGACCGACCGATCCGGGTTGCGCGGCGTGATGGTGAACTGCGCCGGCGCCTTGCCGACCATGTCCATCACGAAATCGGGGTCAAAGCGGGCGGTCTGCCCCTCGATCCGGCAGCCGGCGGCGCGCAGGTGCCCCAAGGCCTCGTCATTCAGGAACTCGATCCCGATCTCCGACAGGATGCGCATCGCACCGGAATGCAAGGCCGCGATGCCGGCCTCGTCCAACGGTTCGGTCGGGCGATCGGTATTGAGCGGGATGCGCCACGGCGTCTGCGCGATCGCGGGGCCGGCCGCCCGGCTGGTTCCTGTACGGCGGCCTCCGTGGCGGCGGCGGCGGGCAGGCGTGGCGTCGTTCATGGCAACCTCTCCAGATCGGGACGCAGCGCCTCCCGTCGTGCAAGGGTCACCTGTCGGGCAGTCGCATGTGTTTTCAGATAGCGACGGATCGGGTCGCTTTTGGTCCGGATCCTGCGGTTTCCGCGCCGTGATCGCCCATCTCGCGCAGCAAGACGGGCAGATGCGCGATATCGGGCAAGACGGCATCGGCATGGGGAGCGAGTTCGTCGGCAGGCGCAAGCCCGGTCAGAACGCCGACGACCTGCATGCCGGCGGCGCGTCCGGCCCTGAGGTCATGCAAACTGTCGCCCACCATGAGGACCTCGGCCGCATCGAGGCCCATCGTATCGGCGAATCCATGGCACATGCCGGGGTCGGGTTTGGCCCCGTAGCCGGTATCGAAGCCGGCCACGAAATCGAAATCGGCCGAGACGCCGGCGGCGGTCAGATGTGCGCGCGCCTCGACCTCGGCGGCATTGGTGGCGACCCCCAGTTTCATCCCCTCGGCGCGCAACGCGCGCAAGAGCGGGGCCAGCGGGGCCACCGGAACCATGGGCGCCTCGGCAGCGGCGGCGTTCATGCGATCGACCAGCACCGCAATGCCGGGCGCGGACAACAGCGGATCGAGCCGCATGGCCAGTTCCTCGAGCGTGCCCGCAATGACGGGGCTGCCCGGCAGGAAACGGCGCCGCGTCATGTCATAGCCCGCACGATCGGCGAGGGCCTCGGCCAGGCCGGGGTCACCGGCCGCCAGATCGAGGAACAGGCCGGCGGCCCACTCGCTCCAGCTGGCCTCGAAATCGAAAAGCGTACCGTCCTTGTCGAACAGGATCCCGCGAATGGGCATGATCTGCGATGGCCTCCTTCGGTCACGGAACCGGGAGCCAGCGACAATGTGAACCATTTCCGCGTGACTTCGCCTCCCACCGAAGGTATAGGCCGTGCTTACGATGGATGGAAGTACACCAAAATACGGCCTGCACGACAGCATCGGCCACCACATCTCCCGCTCGGCCCGGATCGTCGAGCGGCGGGTTGAAGAATCGTTGCGCAAACATGGCCTGACGCGCGTGGGCTGGTGCATTCTGCTGGCCGTGGAAGAAGACGGTCAGAGAAACCCGTCAGAGATTGCGAACTTTGTCGGCATCGACCGCACGGCTACCTCGCGCGCATTGCGCCAGCTCGAGGCCGAGGGGTTGATCAGCCGTGCCATGGGGGTCGAGGACCGGCGCACGACCGAGGTGACCCTGACCGATGAAGGCCGGGCGCGGATGCTCAAGGCAATGCCGCTGTGCTCCGAGAACATGTCGCACTTCTCGTCCAAGCTGACGACCGAAGAAGAGGCGACGCTCAAGACCCTGCTGAAGCGCCTCACCGCCGGCGAAGACAGCTAACCCTCGAATTTCATTGCAAAGCGCGGACGCCGTGGCGCCCGTCAGGTCCAGCTTGGCACCTGCCCACCGGGCAGAGCCGCCCGGATCGTAACGATATCGGTGGGCGGCCATCCCTGCGCATCGGCGCACCCGATCACCCAGGCATCGTCCATAAGGACAAAGTCGAGGACCGAGGCCAGGAACTCGGGCTCGGCGGCGCGGCGGCGCAGATCTGCCTCGGCCACACCGGTGGCGCCCATGAACACGGGCAGCAGATCGTCCTTTCCCGCCAACCACCCCAGAACCTGCAACGCGCGGGTTTCGGCGATTTCCTGCTTCATTCCCAATTCTGACCTTCCGGTTAAAGTATTTATTAACCATTGTCCGCGACACCTTGACCATATCTGGATCACACCAGTGGGCGAGGAACGCATGACGGGGCGCATCTTGATCGTTGACGATGTAGCGACGAATCGCATCGTCATGAAGGTCAAACTGGCCGCTGCGTGCTATGACGTCGACCAAGCCGACACGGCGGCCAATGCGCTGTCGGCGGCGCGCCGCAACGCACCGGATCTGATCCTGCTTGACCTGAGCCTGCCGGACATGTCCGGGCTCGAGGCATGCAGACGCCTGAAGGCGGACCCGGCCACCGCCGGCATCCCGGTCATCCTGGTCACGGCCGTGGCCGATCATGCCTCGAAAATGGCCGGGTTGGAGGCCGGGGCCGACGATTTCCTGACCAAGCCGGTCGACGAGGTGACCCTGCTGGCGCGGGTCCGGTCGCTGCTACGTGCCCGAGACGCGGTGCAGGACCTGCAGGCGCGCGATGCCTGCAGCGCGCATCTGGGCTTTGCCGAGGCGATGGGCGGCTTCTCGGCGCAGGATCGTCCGGCCCGAATCGCGCTTGTGGCGCCGGGCGCGCGCGGTGCGGTGATCTGGAAAAACGCCCTGGACATGCGCCTGTGCGACGAGGTCGTCGTACTGCCGCGCGAAGCGGCCCTGTCCCAGGCCGGCAACGCCGCACAAGAGGTGCCGGATGTCTTCGTCATCGCCGCCGACCTCGGGGCCCGCAACGACGGCATGCGCCTTTTGTCCGACCTGCGTTCGCGTCAGCATACGCGCCACGCGGCCGCGATCATGATCCTGCCCGAGGGCGACAGCGAGCGCGCCGCAAGCGCCCTCGATCTGGGGGCGTCGGATATCCTGTTCGACCCGTTCGACCCGCAGGAACTGGCCATCCGCATCCGCGCCCAACTGGCGCGCAAACGGCAGGCGGACACCCTGCGGGCCTCCGTGAAAGCGGGGCTCGAGCTGGCCATGACGGATAGCCTCACCGGGCTGCACAATCGCCGCTACGCGCTCTACCGGCTGGAGCAGATGATGGCGCGCCCCGGTCGGGGCGTTGCGGTGATGATGCTGGATCTCGATTATTTCAAGGCGATCAACGACCGCCATGGGCATCGGGTCGGCGATCAGGTCCTTGCGCTGGTCGCGCGACGCCTGCGCGCCCAGTTGCGCAACAGGGATCTGCTGGCGCGTATCGGGGGCGAGGAATTTCTGGTCGCCCTGCCCTTTTGCGACCTGAAGGCCGCCATGGATTGCGCCGAACGCCTGCGCCACACCATCGGGCACACCACCTTCGAGATCGATGCCGCACCTGCGCCGCTCAGGGTCACCCTGAGCGTGGGGCTGGCGCTGGTGTCGGGCGAGCCCAGCTGCGAAACCCCGCAAAGTGCCATCGATCGGGCAGACCGGGCGCTCTACGGCGCAAAGACCCATGGCCGTGATCAGGTCACGCTGGCCAATCGCCCCGCCGCGTGACCGCAGGCCGTCGGCCACCGCCGGACGACGCCTCCGTGCCGCCTCTCGGTGCAACCACGCGCCGGATCGCGTCACCGATCCGGCGCGCGATCAGGGGCGCGCCCGTCGAAACGGCGCATGGCCCGGCCCAGATCGTCGGCCAGGGCGATGCGCCGTTCCAACGGAAGCGATTGCAGATGATCCAGCAACGCCTCTTGTCCGTGGCGTTGCAGCGCCTCGGCCGCGGCCCGCGACCGCACCATGGCCGCGGAGGCCCCGGCCCGATCGAACGGATCGGCGCGCAGGGCCATTTGCACGGCACGCAGGCTGTCGCCGATGATGCGCCGTTCGGCCCTCAGGGCCGCCCGACGTTCACCCAGGGCATCGCGCACGGCCGCGCGGCCATCCCGGTCAAGCGCCACGGCAAAGGGGCCGAGGCCAAGCGCCCGCAGCGCAGGCAGCTCATCGGGGCCGGATGGCCCGATGCGGCCCGTGACCGCCCCGGCCACCAAGCCCATGATCAGCACATTCAACGCCAGCGACACAGCCAGCACCAGTTTGACCACCGGGCCGGTCTTGCGCCGCGGCGCAGCGTCGGGCGGTGTCGGGGTCTGGGGCGTGTTCGGATCAGACATCGCCGCCCTCCTCCCATGCCAGACTGCTCAGATCGGGCGTGACGCCTCCGCCCCCCGATAGCGACCAGATCTGTCCGCCGCTGAGCACATCAATCGTGTCGGGCATCGCAAAGCCGATCACAAGGCCGACAACCCCCGCAAGGGTCACGCCCGACACCCCGCCCCAGCCGCCGATCGCCGACACCCAGGCCGGGCGGAACCGGCGGCCGCGGGGCGCCGTCGGGGCAGCGGATGGCTGCACCTGTGCGGCCGCGTCCTCCTGAACGCGGGCGGCATCGGCCAGCACGCGCGCGACCAGATCGTCCGACGGCGTCGTTCCGCGGGCCTGGGCCAGAATCCGGTCCAGTCGGTCGTCTCGATCTGCCTTAATCACCATAGCCCAACGCCTCCTTCTGTCCTTCCAGCGCCTTCCTCAGCGCCCGTTTGCCCCGCGCGGTCAGGCTTTCGACCGCTTCGACGCCGATGCCGAGGATCTCGGCGATCTCGGGGTTCGACATCCCTTCGATATGGCGCAGGACAACCGCCTGTCTCTGCCGCTCGGGCAATGTCGCCAAGGCCGCATCGAGCGCCGAGCGGCGACCGGCATCGATCATCCGGGCCTCGGGACCGGGTGCATCGTCGGGCGGATCGGCCTCGGGGTCCAGCCCGGTGGACCGGCCCGCGCGGCGCAACCGATCCACGGCCAGATTCGCCACGACCCGGTGCAGCCATGTCGCCGGCTGCGCGGCCCCGTCCTGCCGCCAGTCGGGCGCGGCACGCCACAGGCGCAGCATCGCCTCTTGCGCCACGTCCTCGGCCTCGGCCGGATCGCCCAGCACCCGCGCAGCGTGGCGCCAGGCCCGTGGCAACAGGCGGTCGGTCAACAGCCGCGCCGCCCCGTGGTCGCCCCGCGCAAACAGGACCATGAGCGCGCCATCGCCCAATTCTTGCAGTTCCGCGTCGCGCAAAGCCATGCAACCCCATAGCCCCGGACGGGGCATTGCGCCATGGGCGCGGCAGATTTCGCACCGCGCCCATGGCAGGATCAGATCCCCGGCAGATCAGCCGCGGTGCCCCCAGCCGCGACGCCCACCGTCGCGACGTTGCATCATCTGCTCCATCGCGGCGGTGAATTCCGCCTCGGAGACGACACCGTCGTCATCGGCGTCGACCATGTCAAAGAGCCGCGCGGGATCGGGCATGCCGCCCCGCCCCGCGACCTGGCCACGCTCGGCGCGATCACCCCAAGCGCCGCGCATCCCGCGCGGGCCGACATCCCCCCGGTCGGGGCGCGCATTCGCCATTTCCTCGGCGCCGAGCACGCCGTCCCCATCCGCATCCGCGCGGTCGATCATCTGATCCACCCCGGCCTCGACGCGGGCCGCGATACGGGCCTCGGCCCGCGCGGTGCCCTGCGCGACCAGTTCGGCGCGATCCAGAACGCCATTGCCATCGGCATCGGCCGCCTGGAACCGCAATTCGGGCGCATTCTCGACCTCGGCGCGGGTCACGGTGCCGTCGCCGTCGAAATCGAACATCTGAAACAGGCGCTCGGCCCGCGGTTGCTCGGTCGGGGCGATCACCTCCGCGTCCTGCGCAAGGGCCGGAAGGGCCGCCACGGGGATCAGGGCGCTCAAGAGGGCTGCTTTCCAAATCGACATGCGAAGTCTCCTTTGTTCATTGGCTGTCTGACCTGTCTCACGCGGCGGCCGGGAATTTCCGTCGCAATTTCTTTCTGCCCGCCCCAACAGCCGACTGGACGCAGGCCGCGCGACGCATCATCTTGCCCGGCATGACCCATGACGACCCGGCCCTGCGCCCCGAATTCGCCCCCGCCCCGCCGGAACGCCCGGCATGGCCCGCCATCGCCAAGGCCATGCGCGGGCGCTGCCCCAGCTGTGGCGAGGGGGCGATCTACGACAGTTATCTGAAGCTGACGCCAAGCTGCCCCTCCTGCGGCGAGGACCTGAGCCATGCGCGCGCCGATGACGGGCCGGCCTATCTGTCGATTCTCGTGACGGCCAAGGTGATGGGCACGCTGATGCTGTTGACCTATGAAACCTGGCAGCCGCCCGCCGCCGTGCTGGCCGTGACCTTTTCCATCGGTGTTGTGGCCATGGCGCTGTACCTGCTGCCCAGGTTCAAGGGCATGATCCTGGGCATCCAATGGGCCAAGAGGATGCACGGGTTCTGATGGACAAGACGGCGATCCGCGACGCGGCGACCATCATCGTGCTGCGCGACCGGGCCACGCGCCCACGCGTTTTGATGGGGCAACGGGGCAAGGGGGCGGCCTTCATGCCGTCGAAATTCGTGTTTCCCGGCGGCGCTGTGGACAGCGTGGATGCCACGATCCCCTGGGCGCGGCCCCCGTCCGAGGCCTGCACGAGCCGGCTGGCGCTGGAAACGGACACCCCCGCCGCCGCCGTACTGGCCGCCGCAACCCGCGAGTTGTGGGAAGAAACCGGGCTGTTGCTGGGCGCGCCCGATCCGCGCGCCGGCACGATCGAGGCGCCAAAAGGCTGGCGCGGTTACCTCGCCACCGGGCATCTGCCCGATGGCGGCGCGCTCGAATTCGTCTTCCGCGCCATCACCCCGCCGGGGCGGCCGCGCCGGTTCGATGCGCGGTTCCTGCTGGCGGAGGCCGAGACCCTGGCCAATGACCCCGATGATTTCAGCCGGGCTGAGGACGAGTTGAGCCATCTGCAATGGGTGCCCTTGGACGAGGTGCGGACCTATGACATGCCCTTCATCACTGAGGTGGTGTTGGCCGAATTGTCCGCCCGCCTGACCGGCACGGCCCACCCCGGTGTGCCCTTTTTCGACAACTCGACCGAGATCAGCCGGTTTCGCCGCCTCTGAGCAGGGCTTTCACGGCCTTGCGGCCGCGACCCGCGAAGCGGCGCCTCGGGGCATGAAGCCCCTCGGCGCCGCTTGTGGCTCCGGCGGGAGTTTTCTTGCCAAGATGAAGGGGGCAGCGGCTCAGCCAGCGAAAAGCCGCGCCGCGAGAGACAGCCAGAGCGGCATTACCGCAAAGGCGAGCGCCGTCTGAACCGTGATCATCGCGGCCATCAGGGGCGCATCGCCCCCCAACTGCCGCGCCAGCGTGTAGGCGGCCCCCCGTAGGCAAGGCGCCATAGATCAGCGCCACCTGACCGGCCAACGGATCCAGCCCGACAAGCAGCGCGACCCCGAGAATGACCAGCGGGAACACGACCAGCTTGCCGATCGCCGACAGGGCCATCGGTTTGCAATCGGCGCTAAGGCCACGGATCTTCAGGTTGGCCCCCACACAAAGCAGCATGATCGGCAGCGCCGCCTGCCCCAGGACCGAGAGGGTGTCGGAGATCACCGGGATCGGGGCCCAACCCAGGGCGTTGAAGGCGATCGCTGCGAGAATGGACAGGATCAGCGGGTTCGTCCCGAGGCTGACGAGCGCGCCGCGCACCACCCGCCCCCCGGGGCGCGGCAACATGACGGCAAAGGCGGAGACCACGGTCAGGTTGACCACGGGTACCAGGACCGCGGCCCCCAGAACGGCCAGTTGCAGACCGGGCATGCCATGCAGCGCCTCGGCGACGGCAAGCGCGATGAAGGTGTTGAACCGCCCGGCCCCCTGCATCACCGAGGTCCCGACCGCCCCCCCGCGCCCCAGCCACCAGGCGGCGAGACTGCCGAAGGCGACGGCCGCGAAGAACCCGCCGTAGAGCGTCAGCGCAAAGGGGACCAGAACAGGATCGGAGAGGTCGGCCTCGGAGATGCGCACGAAAAACAGCGCCGGCATCAGTACGAAATAGACGAGCCGGTCATTGAGGTTCCAGAATTCCATGCTGGGGATCCCGCCACGGCGCAGCACATAGCCCGTCACGATCAGGAGGAAGATGGGCGCGATGGCCAGCGCGATGGACAGCATCAGAGACTTCCCAGGAAAATCAGCCCGATTGAGGCCAAAAGAAACGCCACGCCGGTCAGTTCCTTGGCGGAGGAGCGTTCGCCGAGCCAGAACACGGAAAACAGGAAGGTGAACAGCAGCTCGATCTGCCCCAGCGCCTTGACCAGCGCGGCGGTCTGCAGCGTGAAGGCGGTGAACCAGCCGAGGCTGCCGAGCATCGAGGCCACCCCCATGGGGGCCGAGACCCGCCAACTGGCCGCAACGCGGGCGATCTCGCCGCGCTCGCGCAGGGCCAGCCAGGCGCCCAGCGCCAGGGTCTGCACGGCCGTCGCCGCAGCCAGCGTCAGGCTGGCGCGCAGGAACACATCGCCGTCGGGCAGCGCGAGCGAGGCCCCGCGATAGCCCACCGCCGAAACGCCGAACAACACGCCGGAGGCCAGGCCAAAGCCGGAGGCCCGGTTGACCACCCGCCGCCAGATCGGCAGCGCAGCGTCGGGCCGCGGCGGATCGGAGAGCAGGACGACGCCGACAAAGCCCACCACGATGGCGACGATCAACACCCCCGAGAGCCCTTCGCCCAGCAGAATAAAGCCGATCAGGGCCGACAGCATCACCTCGGATTTCTTGAGCGTGATCCCGACGGGGAAATTGCGAAACGCGAACAGCGCCACCACACACATCGTCGCCAGAATCTGCGCCAGCGCTCCGGGCACGAGAAACGCCCAAAATCGCAGGTCAGGGCGGGGCAGCGCCTGACCGCTTAGCCCCAGATAGACCACGACGAGAACCGCCACGAGCGGCGCGGAATAGGCGAACCGTGCCCAAGTCGCCCCGGCCGTGGACAGCGTTGTCACCTTGAGATGGCGTTGCAGCAGAAACCGCAGGTTCTGCATGAAAGCCGCGAAGATGGTAATCGGGATCCATAGCGCCATGCCGGTGTGTCGCGTCCATCCTGCGCAACCTCAAGCGTTTTCGACCGTTTTCAGCGATGCCGCCCAGGAAAAAGCGGGTGCGGCACCGGGTCCTTGGCGGCGAGAAGGTGGCGCCGGAAAACCTGGGCGTAGCTGTCGTAGCGGTATCCGTCATTCCGTTTCAGATAGCGGTCGCGGTTCTCGGCGTAGATGCGCGGCAACCGGTACCACGGCAGTTTCGGGTGCATGTGGTGAACGACGTGCAGGTTGTTGTTCAGGAACAGAAAGGCCAATGGCCCCCGGTCCTCGATGATGACGGTGCGCCCCCGCGCATGTTCATGGGCCTGATGTTCGAGAAAGGTGCGGATCTTCAGCAAACCAAGGCCGACGTAGCAGGCCAACAGATAGGCAGGCACCGACATGGGGGATGCGGCGACGATCCACAAAACCCCGGCCGTGGACGGCAGATGCCAGAGCCACCCCGCGAGAACGCCGGGGGCACCCGCGCGCAGGCGGCGCCAATCGGCCACCATGAATGCGACCTGTCCGATCATCGGGCCAAGCGTCATGCGCCCCAACAGCGTGTTGTTGGCCTGCAGAACGGCCCGCTGCCAGCGCGGCAACCGTGCCCAGAGGGCCGGATCGAGGTAGTTCGATTCAGGGTCGTCATAGGGATCGGTCAGACAGGCATCCATGTGATGGGCCAGATGCGTGTCGCGAAAGCGCAGATAGGGCACAGCCAGGTTCAACGAGGCAAACACCAGCGGCTCGCCCCAGCGCCGCGCCGCAAAGGGGTGGCCATGCAGAACCTCGTGCTGCAACGAGCTTTGGAACGCGATCGCCACGGCGACGCAGGCCAGGGCGATTGGCGGGGCGATCGGCACCAACCAAAAGAGCGCCGCGCCCCAAACCGCATAACAAGCCGCGATAAGGGCCAGAGTGGGCCATTCGATCCGCATCATCTCTCCGGGTTTTATCGTGGCGCCACAAAGGATGGCGCCTGCCACCGGGCATAAGGGTGGACGGTCTTGTGCGGGAGATCGGATTTTCTCTAGACTTCATCAACATTGCAGGGAAAATCAAACAATGCCTCCTATTCTCAACAAATCGGACCGTGTCCGGGTCTTTCGCGAGCGCCTCGCAACGGCTTTGCAGAGCTCGGGGTCAAGCCGCGCGGCGCTGGCCCGGACGATCGGCGTCGATCGCTCGACGATCACGCAGATGCTGGCAGAGGACGACCTGCGCATGCCGGGCGGCCATGTCGTGGCCTCCGCCGCACAGGCCCTGGACGTGTCCGCCGACTGGTTGCTGGGGCTGTCCGACCGCCCCGAGCCGGCGGGGGCGCTGCTCGACTCGTCGCTGTCGATCTCGGAGACCGGGCGGGCAACCGGCCTCGATGACCAGATCTTTGCCTGGCACAAGGAGGCCGAAGGCTACAAGATCCGGCACGTTCCGGCGACGCTGCCTGACATGTTGAAAACGGATGCCGTCCTGCAGTGGGAATACGCCCCGTTGACGGATCGCCGCCCGACCGAAGCGATCAACGCCGCCGCGCAACGGCTGGATTGGATGCGCCTGAGCGAAAGCGACCATGAAATGGCGCTTGCCCTGCACGAATTGGACAGCTTCGCCCGAGGCGAAGGGTATTATGCGGGTCTTGGCGCCGACATCCGCGCGGCGCAGCTGGACTGGTTGCGCGAGGTATACGACCGGTTCTATCCGGGGCTGCGCATCTTTCTGTTCGACGCGCGCTGGGTCTACTCGGCGCCCGTGACCGTCTTTGGCCCCAAGATGGCCGTGATCTACATGGGCCGGCACTACATCGCCTTTCGGGATCGCGACCGGGTGCGCACGATCACCCGGCATTTCGACTGGCTGGTCCGCGAAGCCAGCGTATCCGCCCGAGAGATCCCCGGCCATCTCGAACAGCTGCGCAGATCGGTGGTCTAGGATCTCTGAGCGACCGCGCGCCCCAGCCCTTGCGGCACCGGCATCTCGGCCTGGGCCTCCATGGCCCTGCGCAGCCATGTCGCGATGGCCTCGGGCGGGGGGGCGGATCGCCGTGTTTTCAGATCGACATGCAGCAAGAGTTGCTCACAGGTCGAGCACAGGTTTTCCCCTACCCGCAACTCCTGCCAGATATGGAATTTCTTGCCGCCCCCCTCAAGCACGCGGGCGGTGACGCGAATACGATCGCCGATCTGCACCTCGTCGAGATGGCGCAGATGCGTCTCGACGGTAAACACGCTGTGGCCGGCCGCGATGGCCTCGGGTGTCATGCCGGCCCACTCCAAAAGCTGGTCGCAGGCATTTGAAAACGCTTGCAGAAACCGCGCCTCGTTCATGTGTCCGTTATAATCGACCCAGGTGATGGGAACCTGCCGGTCCAATGTCACTGGCATGTCGGAACATCCCGGATCGGGCACCGTCAGCCCCAGGGTGGCCTCGTGATCGCGCAGGACGGCGCCGGCCCCGTCCCCACGATCCTTCAGGACGCGCAGAAGGGACAAAAGCACGTCATTGCGATGGCCCTCGGGGTCCACGTCCACGCCCGCCGGGGCGCGGGTACTTGCGTCAGTGTCGGGCGCGTGGGCCCCGTCATCCTCCAGCCCCGCCTGCATCCAGCGCAGCCCTAGGCCAAGACGGATCGCATCTTCGATCTGCCGGGATGTTGCGCCCCCCTCCGCGACAAGCTGCTGCGCCTCCTGCACAAGCGCGGCTTGCAGTCTGTCGGCGACCTGTCCGGGGCGTTCGGTGGCCGTGACCACAGGCGCCATCCCGAGCGCGCGAAGGGTTTTTTCGGCGCGGGCGAGGTGCAGTGCCGGGGTTTGAGATGACACGGTCAGTTCGACCAAGGGGATCAGGTAGACCGGGTCGCGCGGTTGCGCGACGAGGATCTGACCGGAGGCGAGACCACTTGAAGAAGGTACAGCGGTCGAGGACGCTACGATCATATCAGGTGAGCGATGCTCCAGAACCTTCTGAAGAATATGATCAATTTCAGATGACTCTTCAGACGGGCCAAGCTGGATCCAATCGGCGTTGCGTATGACATCCGCCAGATCCGCATGATGGCTCACCGGCCCCTCTGGCGGCAAAGGCATGTCGTAGAGGGCCGGAAGACTGGCGCGGGCGCGCTCGAGCGTCGCCAAAACACTTGGTTTGCAGTCTTGGGCAGGGTCGAACACGCGCACGGTCCAGCCCATCAGCGCGAACCGCGCGGCCCAACCCGCCCCGATAGGCCCCGCCCCGATGATGCCAACCTGCCCTGTCATGCCGGGTCATCCCGCATGCCCTGGACAGCCCGCGCCATGACGGCAGCGAAATCGCGATGGGCCTCGGCCTCCCAATGGACGCCATCGACGGGCGACACATCCACGCTCAGGCCCGCGTCGAGAAAACCGCAGCCCTGTCGTTCGGTCACGTCGCGCAGAAAGGTGGGCAAGCCGATCTGGCGCTCTTCCGCCCCTGCGAACACCTCGGACAGCGCCCCGAGGGCGCGCACCGGGGGCGGCGCAACGGCCAGAAGGACAGGTCCGGCAGGATCTGACGGGCGGTGACGATCAAGCGTTCGATCGACCGGGCGATTTCATGGGATGTCACGGAAAACCGCGGTTTGAGATCATTGGTCCCCAGCATCAGGATCAGCAGATCGACCGGCTCGTGGCTGAGCAGGATGGCGGGCAGCACCTCCAGCCCCGAACGCTTGCCCCCTTCGATGGGATCATCGTGCACGGTCGTGCGCCCCGGCAACCCCTCGGCAAGCACCTCGTATCGCGGCCCGAGAGCCGCCCCCATGGCGTCGGGCCAGCGTGTGCCGCGCGGGTACCGCCGCCGCTGTCCGATCGCCTCGATCGGCACGGTCCCATGGGTGTTGCTGTCCCCGTAGCACAGGACTGTTGTCATGCGTTTCCTCCAAACACGGGCGGGACACCTCACCAAAACCCCGCCAAAATCTGCAAATACCTCTCAACATTCAGCCTTTGAATTATACTTCTGCCACCTATCCCCAAGCTATCCACATTTTGACACACAGGCGATCAATAAGGCATCGGATGCGCTCGGTGCGTGGTATCGAGATCCGTCAGGACATCCTCGGACAGCGTCACATGCACCCCGTCGAGAATGCGCTGCAACTGGTCCGATGTGGTTGCCCCGAAAATCGTCGAGACCGCGAAGGGGCGCTGCACGGTGAACGCCAAAGCCATGTGCACCGGGTCCAGCCCGTGCTTTTGCGCGACCTCCAGATAGGCGTCGACCGCCGCAAAGGCACGCGCGGTGGCACGCCCGCCAAGATCGCCATTGCCCTTCATTCGACTGCCGATGGGCACTGCGCCACCCTGATACTTGCCGGTCAGCAACCCCGCGGCCAAGGGCGAGTAGGCCAGCAGCGTCACCTGCTCGTTCACCGCCAACTCGGCCAGATCGGTGTCATACAACCGACAAAGCAACGAATATTCGTTCTGGATGGTCTCGACGCGCGGCAGATCATGCTGTTGGGCAAGTTGCAGCCATTGCGCCGTGCCCCAGGCACTTTCGTTCGACAGCGCGAAATGACCGATCTTTCCCGCCTGTTGCGCGGCCTTGGCCGCCTGCAGCACCTCGACCATGTTGGCCAGCGTGGCCGATTTGTCCTGCGCGGACGGGTCGTAGCCCCAGTTCTGGCGGAAGTGATAGCTGCCCCGGTTCGGCCAGTGCAACTGGTAGATATCGATGTGATCGGTGCGCAGCCGCGACAGGGAGGCATCGAGCGCCTCGGCAAAGGTTTCGGCGGTGATGTCCTGGTCTGGGCGCACGAAAGCCTTGTTCTTGCCGGTGATCTTGGTCGCCAGAACATAAGAGTCGCGACGCCCCGGATTGGCGGCGTTCCAGTTCCCGAGGATCGTCTCGGTCAAGCCCACGGTTTCGGCCCGAACGGGGTTCACCGGATACATCTCGGCGGTGTCGACGATATCGATCCCGGCATCCAGGGCCATGTCCATCTGCCGATGTGCATCCTGCTCGGGCGTCTGGTTGCCCCATGTCATCGTGCCGAGGCAGTAGTCGGTGATTGTCTTGTCGGTGCGTCCCAAGGGAATACGGCGCATGGTCGGGTGTCGTCCTGTGTTCGTGATCGCGGTTCTGCGCACCCTAGCCGGACAGCGCCCGAGAACAAGTCACCCCTTGAGAACATTGCATGAACATATATTCTGGAGGCCATGGATCTTACCCGTTTGACCCGCGCCAGCCATCGGCAGGACCGGCCGACCATCGCCTTTTGCGGGGGCCTGACCCTGCTGGCCGGGCGCACGCATGAGCTGTGCGGCCCCGCCCGGCGGCGGCTGGCGCTGTGGGTCGCACGGGCCACGGCCGGCCCGGTGATGTGGATACGCCCCGCTTGGCACCCGGACCGGTTGCACATGGCCGGCGTCAGCCAGGATATCGCCCCCGACCGCCTGCTGTTCGTCGAGGCCGCCCGCCCCGCCGATCTGCTGTGGTCGATGGAAGAGGCGCTGCGCAGTGGCGCGGTGCCGCTGGTTGTGGGCGATTTCCCCGACCCGCCGGCGCTGACCCCGGTGCGGCGGCTGCATCTGGCGGCCGAGGCCGGGGCGGCGGCGACCGGCCGCGCGCCCCTTGCACTGCTGCTGACGCCGGGTGAGGGCGGCGCCCCCGGCATCGAGACACGCTGGCGTCTGGAGCCGGCCCACACCACGCCCGATCACGCCGAATGGTCCCTGAAACGGTTGCGCGCCCGCCATGCGCCACCGGCCACATGGCGCATCCGCCGCGGGGCCAACACCACCCCCGAGATCGCATCGCGGGCCGGCACCGACGCCCCCGCCCAAAGCCAGCCACCCATGTCCGGGCCGCGCGCCTCTTGCCCCGTGTCACCGGCCATCCGAGAAATTCCCGGCTGAATTCCATGTCCTTGATCCGAAACAAAGTCGTCGGTCCGCGCAGCGGGTAGGATCGGAACCCGTGACGCCGCAGTTCATTCGAAATGAGGAGCCTTGTATGGACATTCGCTTCGACACCAAAACCGCCATCGTCACCGGCGCGGCCTCGGGCATCGGCTTTGCGATTGCGCGCGAACTGGCCCAAAGCGGCGCCACCGTGCTGCTGGCCGACCTCAGCGCCGAGGCCAGCGCCGAAAAAGCCGAGGAGATCGGGCACGGGGCGCTCTCCTGCTCGACCGATGTGGCCAAGCCCGAACAGGTTGAGGCCATGGTGAAACTGGCCATCGCCCGAACCGGCCGTCTGGATCTGTTGGTGAACAATGCCGGGATCGGCGGACCCGCCGAACCGACCGGCAGCTACCCGCTCGAGGACTGGCACCGCGTGATCGACGTGAACCTGCACGGGGTGTTTTACGGCATGCGCTATGCGATTCCGGCCATGATCGCGGGCGGCGGCGGGGCCATCGTCAACATCTCGTCCATTCTGGGCAGCGTCGGCTTTGCGACGGCGTCGCCCTACGTCGCGTCCAAGCACGCCCTGCTTGGCCTGACCAGGACCGCCGCGATAGAACACGCGCCCGACAATATCCGCGTCAATGCGGTCGGGCCCGGCTTCATCCATACGCCGCTGATCGACACCCATCTCGATCCGGCCACGCAAGAGGCCCTTGCCGCGATGCACCCGGTCGGCCGCATGGGCACCTCGGACGAAGTCGCCTCGCTGACCTGTTATCTGCTGTCGGATCAGGCCAGCTTCGTGACCGGCTCGTATCATCTGGTCGATGGCGGCTACACGGCCAGATAGGCGCGATTTTCGGGTGCGCTCCATCGCACCGCCTCTGGCAACTGCGACGGCACGGCGCTACACGGGGCCGTATCGAAAGGCAGGAGGCTACAGATGGCGCGCACCCTCATCACCTCGGCGATCCCCTACATCAACGGGATCAAGCATCTGGGCAATCTGATCGGCAGCCAGTTGCCGGCCGATCTCTATGCCCGCTACATGCGTGCGCGCGGCAACGAGGTGCTGTTTCTCTGCGCCACGGACGAGCATGGCACCCCTGCCGAACTGGCCGCGGCCAAGGCCGGCAAGCCCGTGGCCGAGTATTGCGCCGAAATGTGGGAGGTGCAGGCGAAACTCGCGGACGGTTTCCGCCTGTCCTTCGACCATTTCGGGCGCTCCTCCAGCCCGCAGAACCACAAGCTGACCCAGCATTTCGCGGGCAAACTGGCCGAGGCCGGGCTGATCCGCGAAGTCACCGAAAAACAGGTCTATTCCAAGGCCGACGGGCGGTTCCTGCCCGACCGCTATATCGAGGGCACCTGCCCCAACTGCGGCTATGACAAGGCCCGCGGCGACCAGTGCGAGAACTGCACCAAACAGCTCGACCCGACTGACCTGATCGAGCCGCACAGCGCGATCTCGGGCTCGACCGATCTGGAGGTGCGCGAAACCAAGCATCTTTACCTGCGCCAATCAGCCATGCGCGACCGGCTTGAGGCATGGATCGACTCGAAATCCGACTGGCCCGTGCTGACCACCTCCATCGCCAAGAAATGGCTGAACGATGGCGACGGCCTGCAGGATCGTGGCATCACCCGCGACCTTGATTGGGGCATCCCGGTGAAAAAGGGCGACGCGGACTGGCCCGGCATGGAGGGCAAGGTCTTCTACGTCTGGTTCGATGCCCCCATCGAATACATCGCCTGCGCCGCCGAATGGGTCGATGCCGGCAAGGGGGATGACTGGGAACGCTGGTGGCGCACCGACAAGGGCGCGGATGGCGTGCGCTATGTGCAATTCATGGGCAAGGACAATGTGCCATTCCACACCCTCAGCTTCCCGGCCACGATCCTCGGCTCGGGCGAGCCGTGGAAACTGGTCGATTACATCAAGTCCTTCAATTACTTGAACTACGATGGCGGGCAATTCTCGACCAGCCAGGGGCGTGGCGTCTTCATGGACCAGGCGCTCGAGATCCTGCCCGCCGATTACTGGCGCTGGTGGCTTCTGTCGCATGCGCCCGAAACCTCGGACAGCGAATTCACATGGGAGAATTTCCAGGCCGGCGTGAACAAGGACCTGGCCGACGTCCTGGGCAATTTCGTCAGCCGGATCACCAAGTTCTGCCGCTCGAAATTTGGCGAGGTCGTGCCGGAAGGTGGCGAGATGGGCGAGCAGGAACAGGCCCTGATCGCGGAACTGGAAACCCGACTGGCCGGCTACCAGCACCACATGGACGCGATCGAGATCCGAAAGGCGGCGGCCGAACTGCGCGCCATCTGGGCTGCGGGCAACGAGTATTTGCAATCCGCCGCCCCCTGGAGCGCCTTTAAGGAAGACCCGGACCGCGCCGCGGCGATCACACGGTTTGCCTTGAACCTCATCCCGGTCTACGCGGGCCTCTCCGCCCCGTTCATCCCCGATGCGGCTGCGGCGATGGCCAAGGCCATGGGCACCGAGCTGTCCTGGCCCGAAAGCGTGGCGCAGGCGATCAGTACCCTTCCGGCCGGTCATGCCTTCACGGTGCCCGATGTCCTTTTCGCCAAGATCAGCGACGAGGCCCGCGAGGATTGGCAGGCGCGCTTTTCCGGCATCCGTACCTGACAGTTTCCGGGAAATGGGGGCTCTGCCCCCGCCCTTCGAGCTCCCCCGGAGGTTTTCGGCCAAGATGAAGGCACGGACCGCGCGTTGTGGTCGACCCCGCACCCGGCTTTAGCGGATTGGCTACCGGTGTTGTCCGGGCACGGGGCTTCACCTTGGACGCCGCTTCGCTCTCCAGCTCACGGCGCAGGCTCACCGTGCCGCGTTAACCTTAACAAAGGGTTACGTCGTCCTTCATCTTGGCAAAAAAACTCCCGCCGGAGGCACCAGGCGCGTCCGAGCGGCCTCCCGCAGGAGGCCCGAGGGCGCGCCTCGCCTGGTCGCGGCCGCAAGGCCGCGAAACCTCTGTCAGGGTCGAAGCACCGCGCCGGGGTTCATGATCCCCTTTGGGTCGAGCGCCGCCTTGATCGCCCGCATCGCAGCCAGCTTGCCCGGGTCACCATAGCGTTCGAGGTCATCGACCTTGAACCGTCCGATCCCGTGCTCGGCCGAAACGGATCCACCCATCTCATGCACCATATCATGCACGCAGCGCTTGATCGCGCCGCGCTCGCTCTCGTGGTCCGCACGCGTCCGCCCGGGCATCGGGAAGACGTTGTAATGCAGGTTGCCGTCGCCCAAGTGGCCAAAGCAGTTGATCCGGTAGTCCCCGATCTCGGCCAGCTTGCCAGGCGCCCTGGCAATGAAGGCCGGGATGCGCGCCACCGGCACCGAGATATCGTGCGACGATATCGCCCCGATCCGCCGGTTGGCCAGGGGGATCGACTCGCGCACGCTCCAGAAGGCCTGCCGCTGCCCCTCGGACTGCGCGATCACGCCGTCGGTGACCAACCCGGCATCGAACGCTTCGGCGAACAGGGCCTCCAACGCAACTGACGGGTCGGCCCCTCCCGACAGCCCGAGGTCGATCAGGCAGGTCCATGCGGGATGATCCGGGAAGGGCTGTTTCACCTCGGGCCCGACCTCGGCCAGGAAATCGAGCCCCATCCGTCCGATCAATTCGAAGGCCGAGATCCCCTCGCCGATCCGCGCCTGGGCCATGCGCAGCAATGCAAGCGCGGCGTCGGCATCGGGCACGACCATCAAGGCCGCGCCGTCGCGCTCGGGCTTGGGAAACAGGCGCAGCGTGGCCGCCGTGATCACCCCGAGCGTCCCCTCGGCCCCGATCAGAAGGTGACGCAGATCGTAGCCGGTGTTGTTCTTGCGCAGCGGCGACAGGGTGTTCATCACCGTCCCGTCCGGCAAGACCGCCTCGATCCCGAGGCAAAGATCGCGCGCGTTGCCGTACCGAAGCACATTGACCCCGCCCGCATTGGTCGCCAGCAAACCGCCGATCCGGGCCGAGCCCTGGCTGGCCAGCGTCAGCGGAAAGATCCACCCCTGCGCCTCGGCGGCCTGATGCAGCTCGGCCAGGATCGCGCCGGCCTCGACCGTCATCGTGCCGGCTGCGGCGTCCACATCGCGTATGGTCCGCATGCGTTCCATCGACAGGATCACGGGGGGCGTCCCGCTTTGCGCCAATTGCCCGCCGACCAGCCCGGTTCCCCCGCCATAGGGGATCACGGGGGTGCCGGTCTGGGCACAGGCACGGATGGTCTCGGCGACCTCGGCGGTCGTGGCCGGGGCCACCAGTGCTGCGCCTAGCCCGTGCCACCGGCCCCGCGGCTCCTCGAGATAACGGGGCTCCATGGGGCGCAATGCGGCGGCGGGCAAGCGATCGGCCAGCGTGTCGAGGATACCTGTCATGCCAAGTCACCTAGTGCGATCGGGCCGGCGAAACCATCCCCGGCGGGCAAAGGGGCGCGCCGGTGGCGGTCAGCCCACGTCGGTCCGGCCCCGGCGGTCGGGACGCAGATTGGCATAGAGCACATGGTTCCGCCATCGGCCGTTGATCTGCAAATAGCTTTGCGCGACGCCTTCGTATTTGAAACCCGACCGCTCCAGCACACCGCGCGAAGCAAGGTTTTCGGGCAGGCACGCGGCCTCGAGCCGGCTGAGGTCGAGCGCGCGGAAGGCGTAATGCACCACGCCCTCGATCGCCTCGCGCATGTAGCCCTGGCGGGCGTGAACCTCGCCGATCCAGTAACCCAGCGTGCCCGATTGCGCCGGCCCCCGCCGGATATTGTCGAGCGTGATGGCCCCGAGCAGGACCTCGTCGTCGCGGCGATGGATGAAGAGCGGCACCGCATTGCCCTGCGACAGCGCCCGCTGCGCCCAGTAGACGCGATTGGTGAACGCCTTGCGCGTCAGGTGGTCGGCGGCCCAGGCCGGCTCCCACGGTTTGAGAAACGCTTCGGATTGGCTGCGCAGCGCGACCCAGGCCCGGAAATCCGCGTGGCGCGGCAGGCGTAGGGTCAGGCGATCGGTCTCGATCCGGATCTGCCGCTTGCGGCTCAGCATCAGGCGGCCAGGCGCTCCGTCACATGGGCCAGATCGGGCGCATCGCCCACCGGGCCGTAAAGCGCCATCGCCGCGCGGCCCGATTGCGCCAACCCGCAGGCATGGGCCCGCAGCCCGTCCAGCGTAACGGCATCGATCTTTGCGACGCTTTCTTCCAGCGGCGGGACACGCCCCCAGATCGCGACCAGCCGCGCCATGCGTTCAGCCCGGGCCGAGGGGCTTTCCAGCCCCATCAAGAGCCCCGCCTTGATCTGCGCGCGGGCGCGGTCAAGCTCGGCATCCGTCATGTCCTCGGCCGAGCGGCGGATCTCGTCCAGCGTCAGGCCGACAAGGTCGCCCAACTGCGCGCCCGAGGTGCCGGCATAGATCGTCAGCAGGCCGGTATCGTCGAAGGCGCCGACCGAGCTGTAGATCGTGTAGCACAGGCCCCGGCGTTCGCGAATCTCCTGGAACAGGCGCGAGGACATGCCGCCGCCAAGCGCCGTAGCGTAGATCTGCGCGGTGTGGATATCGTCCGAGCGGTAGCCGGGCGCCTCGAGCGCAAGGGTGAAATGGGCCTGTTCCAACTCCTTGACGACGCGCTTTTCACCACCGGCGAAGCGGCCGGGTTCGGGCGTGGCGGCCCTGACCGGTTTCAGGTGGCCAAAGGCCGCCTCGGCCAGCCGCACGATCTGGTCATGGTCGACAGCGCCCGCCGCCGAAAGGATCAACTGCCCCGGCCCGTAATGCTCGGCCACGAAGCTGTCGAAATCGCCCCGCGCAAACCCGCGCACGCGCTCGGCGGGACCAAGGATCGTGCGCCCCAGCGGCTGGCCGGGATAGGCCTCTTCCTGCAACCAGTCGAAGATGATGTCGTCGGGGGTATCGGCGGCCTGCCCGATCTCTTGCAAGATCACGCCGCGCTCCACCTCGATCTCGCGCGGGTCGAAGGCGGGGTTCAGCGTGATATCGGCGATCAGGTCAATGGCCAGCGGCACGTCATCGGCCAACACGCGGGCGTAATAGGCCGTCACCTCGCGCGAGGTATAGGCGTTGAGGTAGCCGCCCACATCCTCGATCTCTTCGGCGATCTGCTGGGGCGAGCGGCGCGCCGTGCCCTTGAACGCCATGTGTTCCAGGAAATGGGCGATCCCGTTCTGATCCGCCCGTTCGTGCCGCCCGCCGGCGCTGACCCACAGCCCGACCGCGGCCGACTTCATCGAGGGCATGTGTTCGGTCACGACACGCAGCCCGTTGGACAGGGTATGAAGCTCTACCGTCACGCGAACACGCCCTCCTCGATCAAGGCCTCGATGGCCGAGAGGTCATTCTCGACCCGTGTCACGCGTTCCTCGCGGTCGAACAGGTCGGCCATGCGCGGCGGAAGCGCGGGGCGAATGCCCGTCGCGGCCTCGACCGCATCGGGGAATTTCGCCGGATGCGCGGTGGCCAGCGTCACCAGTGGCGTGATGCCCTGAAAGTCTTGCGCGACATGCACGCCGACCGCCGAATGCGGGCAGAGCAATTCGCCCATCTCGGCCTGCGCGCGCTGGATCATGGCGCTGGTTTCTTCCTCCGATGCGCGGCCCGAGGCGAAGGTTTCGCGCAAGCCCTGCAAAGCGCCCTGGCTGATGTGGAACCCGCCACCCGATTTCAACTCATCCATCAGTTGCGCCACGGCGGCCCCGTCGCGGCCATAGGCGTCGAAAAGTGCGCGCTCGAAATTCGAGCTGACCTGGATGTCCATCGACGGGCTGATCGAGGGCGTGACGCCATGGGTCACGTAATCGCCCGAGGACAGCGCCCGGTGCAGGATGTCGTTCTGGTTGGTCGCCACGATCAACTGCTCGATCGGCAGGCCCATGCGCTTGGCGATATGGCCTGCAAAAATGTCGCCGAAATTGCCTGTTGGGACGCAGAAGCTGACCTTGCGATGCGGCGCGCCGAGGCTCACCGCGGCGGTGAAATAATAGACGACCTGCGCCAGCACCCGCGCCCAGTTGATCGAGTTCACCCCCGCCAGCCGCACCCGGTCGCGGAAGTCGAAATCGTTGAACATGTCTTTCACGCGCGCCTGACAATCGTCGAAATCGCCGGTCAGCGCGAGGGCATGGGCATTGGCCTCGGACACGGTGGTCATCTGCCGGCGCTGCACGTCGGACACGCGACCATGGGGAAACAGGATGAAGACCGACACGTTGTCGAGGCCGCGAAACGCCTCCATCGCGGCCGAGCCCGTATCGCCCGAGGTCGCGCCGACGATGGTCACCCGGTCGCCCCGGCGCTTCAGCGCGGCCTGAAACAGCTGACCGATCAGCTGCATGGCGAAATCCTTGAAGGCCAGCGTGGGGCCGTGGAACAGCTCCAGCAGGTAATGGTTCGGCTGCAACTGCTTGAGCGGCGCGCGGGCGGCATGGCCAAAGCCCGCATAGGCCGCTTCGATCAGCGCGCCGAATTCGTCATCGGTGAACGTGTCGCCGATGAAGGGGCGCATCACGCGAAAGGCGACCTCCTCGTAAGACAGGCCAGCCAGCGCCGCGATCTCGGCCTGCGCCATCACCGGCACCTCGGCGGGCACATACAGGCCCCCGTCGCGGGCCAGACCTGTCAGCATCGCCTCTTCGAAAGTCAACTCGGGGGCGGTCCCCCGCGTGGATACATACCGCATCGCTTGTCCTTCAGACCGTTCGCCGCCTGATACGCCACAGAAGATAAAGTGTCATCCCCAACCAGAGCACCGCCAGCGAAAACCACGTGACCGCGTAGCTCAGGTGATCGTTCGGGATGCCCTCGGTCGTCACCGGCAGGGGCGCGATGGGCGTATCGTCCACCGACAGGCCGCGTGCGATCACGAAAACCGGGTCCGCCCCCAGGTGGTCGGCCAGCGCGTCCACATCGCGCGCATACCAGATGTTGCGCGCAAGGTCGGGATCGGGCGTAAAGCCGTCCACCTCGTTGGGCGAATGCAGGTTTCCAGTGACGGTCACCATGCCCTCATGGGCGGGCACCGCCCCCTCGGTCGGCATGATGCCGCGATCGACAAGGATCACGCGCGCGCCGGTGTCGAAGGGGGAAATCACGCGATAGCCCGCGCCCGCCCCCCGCTGGCTGACCAGCACGCGGGCATAGCCGTCGCCGAACCGTCCGGTCACCTCGACCGGCAGGAAACGATCCGCTTGTGCGTCGGGCGTCTCGGGAAGCGGTACGGGGGCGTCCGCGATCTGCGCCTCGATCTCGGCCAGCATGGCCTCTTTCCACGCCAGGCGCTGGACCTGCCAGATGCCAAGGCTGACCAGAATCGCCACCCCGCCAATGCCGAACACAAGGGGCCAGATCACCCGCCGCATGTCACCTCCTGCAAATGAAAGAGCCCGCCACAGGCAGGCTCTTTGCACGATCCGTTGAACTGCGCCCGATGTCGGGGGCGCTGCCGATCAGATCTGACCTTGCCCCCAGACATAGACGGCCAGGAACAGGAACAGCCAGACCACATCAACGAAATGCCAGTACCACGCCGCCGCCTCGAACCCGATATGCTTCTCAGCGGTGAATTGCCCCGCTTTCACCCGCAAATAGCAGATGAACAGAAAGATCGTTCCGATGATCACATGCAGACCGTGAAACCCCGTGGCCAGAAAGAAGGTCGAAAAGAACTTGTCTCCACCGAAGGTCCAATCGTCATGGACGATCAACTCCCAGTACTCGAACGCCTGCAGACCGGTGAAGGCCACGCCCAGCACGACGCCGATCAAGAGGCCCCATTCCACATCCCGGCGGCTTTCGTTGTGAACCAGCGCGTGGTGGGCCCAGGTCACGGCACAGCCCGACAACAGCAGCACCAGCGTGTTGATCAGCGGCAGGTGGAACGGATCGACCGTGTGGATATCGGGCATCGTGTAAAGCGAGCCCTCGTACCCGCTCATCGGGTAGAGCGCGTGCTTGAAGAAGGCCCAGAACCACGCGACGAAGAACATCGCCTCGGACATGATGAACATGATGAAGCCATAGCGCAGGCCAAGGCGCACCACCGGCGTGTGATCGCCGTCATTGCTTTCGTGCACCACATCGGCCCACCAGCCGTACATGACGTAGATGACCGCCACGAGGCCCATCAGGAACAGCCAGGGCGAGCCTGCATGCATCCAGTTCACGGCGCCGAACAGCATGGCAAAGGCACCGCCCGCCGCCATGAGCGGCCAGATGGATGGCGGCAGGATATGATAGTCGTGTTTTGCGTGGGCCATGGGTGTCTCCGTCCTCCCGGTCGTCGTCTCAGTTGCCCGCCGATGCAGTCCCGGCATCGAGCGCGGCGTAATCCTCGGGGATGTCCGTCACATGAAACGTGTAGGACAGGGTAATCGCGGGCGTGCCGCGGGTTTCGGGGTCGTCCACAATCTCGGGATCGACGTAAAAGGTGACTGGCATCTGCACCCGTTCGCCGGGTTCCAGCACCTGCATCTCAAAGCAGAAACACGCGATCTTGACGAAATAGCTGCCCGCATCGAACGGGGCGACATTGTAGCTGGCGGTGCCCGCAATGGGGCGGTCGGTGGGGTTGTAGGCCTCGTAAAAGGCCAGTCCCGTTTCGCCGATGCGCACGTCCATATGCGGCGCGATGGGCCGGAACTCCCACGGCATGTCGCGCGCGCGGCTGGCATCGAAACGCACACGGATCGTCTGATCCAGGATCTGGTCGCTTGCGGTTTCCGCGACACTGGTCGTGCCGCCATACCCCGTCACGCGGCAGAACCAGTCATAAAGCGGCACCGCCGCCCAGGCCAGCGTCGCCATGACCGAGATCACGCCCAGCAGGCCAAGCACGGTCTTGCGATGCGAGGTCTGCGCGCTCATTGATCGCCCCCCTCCGTCAAGGGCGTGATCGACACGCGCGGCTGGTGGTCGAACGCCTCCATCGAGGCACCCTCCTGGATTTTGGCGATGGTCAGACCAAAGACGATGGCGGCAAAGCCCACAAGGCTGAGCGCCACGCCGACATTCCGGCCCAGCCGGCGCTTGTGCAATTCATGGGTTTCGGTAATCGGCATCTGTCATCCCCCCCAGAGGCCCGCCGCCCGCAGCGCCGCATCGGCCATCAGGGCGCCGAAATGCAGGAACAGGTAACTCAGCGAGAATTTGAACAGCCGCTTTTCCGCGGCATAGCTGTCGGCCTCGGCCATGGCCTCGTCCCGGCGCCAGACAACAAAGGCGCGGATCACGAAGATCAGGTTCAGCACGATCGCCGCCGACAGGTAGATCGGCCCTCCGATCGAGGTCAGCCCGAGGCCGATGGCCACCGGCGCCAGCAGCAGGGAATAGATCCAGATCTGGCGGCGGGTTTCCTTGCGCCCGTGGGTCACGGTCAGCATCGGCACCTCGGCCTCGTGGTAGTCGGATTTCATGAACAGCGCCAACGCCCAGAAATGCGGCGGGGTCCACATGAAGATCAAGCCGAACATCAGGATCGCTTCGATGGACACACCGCCGGTGACCGCCGCCCAACCGATCATCGGGGGAAAGGCGCCCGCCGCCCCCCCGATCACGATGTTCTGCGGCGTCGCCCGCTTCAGCCACATCGTATAGATGACGGCGTAGAAAAAGATCGTGAAGGCCAGCAGCCCGGCGGCGACCCAGTTCGTCGCCAGGCCCAGCATCGCCACCGACAGCGCGCTCAGCCACAAGCCGAGTGTCAGGGCCTCGCCCCCGGTCACCTTGCCGGCGGGCACGGGGCGGCCGCGGGTGCGCTTCATGATGCGATCGATATCGGCATCGTACCACATGTTCAGCGCGCCCGAGGCCCCGCCACCCAGCGCGATGAACAGGATGGCGGCAAAGCCGACCATGGGCGACAGGCCACCCGGCGCGACAAGCAACCCCGCCAAGGCCGTAAAGACAACCAGCGACATCACGCGCGGCTTCAACAGCAGCACGTAATCGCCGAATCGCGCCTCCGGCGTGCCGGTTTGTCCTTGGGTATTGACGGTTGCGTCGCTCATCGCGCCGGACCCTCCCGGTCGAATGTGGGGCGGCCCAGCCCGAGGGGACGGACCGCCGATCTGATGCGTTACTCGGCCGAAGCCAGTTCGATCACCTGCGGGGCGCGGACCCCGTCAAGCGACGCGAACTCCTGCGCGTCGCCGGTCAGCCAAGCGTCGTATTCCTCGGGCGTCACGGCAAAGACCGTAATGGGCATATAAGCGTGGTTGACACCGCACAGTTCCGAACACTGGCCGAAATAGACGCCTTCCTGGCCCGGCTCGACCTCGAACCACAGCTCGGCCAGACGCCCCGGCACGCCGTCCTGCTTGACGCCAAAGGCGGGCACGGCCCAGCTGTGGATCACGTCGGCGGCCGTGACCTGCACGACGACCGTCTGCCCGGTGGGCACCACCATCGCCGTGTCCGTGGCCAGCCGGAATTCGTCCTGGCTGTAACCATGCTCGGCCAACTCGTTCTCGTTGAGCATGATGGACAGGTAGTTGATGCCATGCTCGGGATACTCGTAGCCCCAGTACCACTGATAGCCGACGGCCTTCACCACCACATCCGCGTCGGGGATGGTCTGCTGGCGGAACAGCACCGGAAGCGAGAAGGACCCGATCCCGATCAGGATAAGCAGCGGCACCACCGTCCAGGCGACTTCGATCTTGGTGTTGTGGGTAAAGGACGACGGGGTCGGGTTCGCCTTTGCGTTATGGCGCAGCATCGTCCAGATCAGCAGCGCCGTGACGAAGATCACGATGGCCGTCACGACAACCAGCAACAGCGTGTCGAGCGCGCGGATATCGGCCGCGACACTGGTCACCCCCGGCTGCATGTTGACGCCCCCCGGCTCCGGTGCGCCAATGATCTCCAACCCGTCGCGCAGACCGGCGGTCTGGGCGCTGACCGCGGCGGCCGTGAACGTTGATCCGATTGCAGCGGCCAAGCCGCCAATCATCCTGCGAGGTGCCATGCATTTTGTCCTGTTCTGTCCCGGTTGCCGCCTCTCCCGCCCCAGTCCCTTGAGGCTCCTCCGTTTCGGCATACCATTGCGTTCCGAGCTATCACGACCATATCCCTTAGGTTGTATCAACACATTGGTCAAAAATGTCTCACCCTGCAAGAATTTGACATAGATCATTTTTGACACCCCACCGGAGCCTCAGATGCCGCAAAATCCCCCGTCTTTCCGTCCTTTCGAGACCCAAATCGACGAAAATGTCGCTCTCTCGATCCTCCGTGCAGTCACGGATGGGGCCGATGATGGTGAACTTTTTCTGGAACGCAGGCGGTCCGAGGTTCTGGTGTTCGACGATGGGCGCGTCCGAAATGCCAGCTACGACGCCGGCGAGGGATTCGGCCTCCGCGCGGTCAAGGGCGAGGTGGCCGGCTACGCCCATTCCACCGAGATTTCCGAGGCCGCGTTGCGCCGTGCCGCCGAAACCGCGCGCCTTGCCGTGGGCGATGGCGGCGGCACCTTGGCCGAGGCGCCCCAGGGCACCAATGCGCGGCTCTATACCGATGCCGACCCGATGGCGGGGGCGGAATTCGGGGTGAAACTGGATACTTTGCGCGGGATCGACGCCTTCGCCCGCGATCTCGATCCGCGCGTCGTCCAGGTGTCGGCCAGCCTTGCCGCCTCGTTGCAAGAGGTCGAGATCCTGCGCCCCGAGGGGCTGCGGGTGGCCGATGTGCGCCCGATGGTCCGGCTGAATGTCTCGATCATCGTCGAAGAAAACGGCCGCCGCGAATCGGGCAGTGCCGGCGGGGGCGGGCGAATCGGGCTCACGGGCCTGTTGAGCCGCGACCGTTGGGAAGGTGTCGCGCGCGAGGCGCTGCGCATCGCGCTCGTCAATCTCCGCGCCGAGCCCGCCCCGGCCGGCATCATGGATGTGGTCCTCGGCCCCGGCTGGCCCGGCATCCTGCTGCACGAAGCCGTGGGCCACGGGCTGGAGGGCGACTTCAACCGCAAGAAGCAATCGGCCTTTGCCGGCTTGATGGGACAACGCGTCGCCGCGCCCGGCGTCACCGTGCTGGACGACGGCACGATCCCGGATCGCCGCGGCTCGATCACCGTGGATGACGAGGGTACGCCGGCCCACAAGACAACGCTGATCGAGGATGGCATCCTTGTCGGCTACATGCAGGACCGGCAATCGGCCCGCCTGATGGAGGCCGAGGCCACCGGCAACGGGCGCCGCGAAAGCTATGCCCATGCCCCGATGACGCGGATGACGAACACCTACATGCTGGGCGGCGAGGCCGATCCCGGCGATATCGTGGCCGACCTCAAGGACGGCATCTACGCCGTGGGGTTCGGCGGCGGCCAGGTCGACATCACCAACGGCAAATTCGTGTTCTCCTGCACCGAGGCCTACCGCGTGCGCGATGGCAAGATCGGCGCGCCGGTTAAGGGTGCGACCCTTATCGGCGACGGCGCGACGGCGCTGCAGAACATACGCGCCATCGGCAACGACATGGCGCTGGATCCCGGCATGGGCAATTGCGGCAAGGCGGGCCAATGGGTGCCCGTGGGCGTGGGCCAACCCACCTTGATGATCGGGGGGCTGACCGTTGGCGGATCGGCCACGGCCCGTCCGTAGCGCAAGTGTGCCGACGCCATGACGCCGCCGCCCGGCACACCGCCCCCGCACTGGAGCGACCCCTTGCGATCGGACCCCGCCCTCAGGGCCGGTCTCGGCCTCAGGACACATGTGCTGGCCATCCTGATCGCGCTTGTCGCAACCGCCCTCGCGGGTCTGGCCGTCTGGATCGTCGGCGTGGCGATTTCAGCGGTGTCGCAGGCGACCGGCGGCGCGATCGCCGCGGCGGGCATGGTTCTGACTTTTTCGGTCATGTTCAGTTGGGCCGGTCACCTGCCCGGCGCGCTGATTCTGCATGCGCTCTTGGCGCGCGGATGGGGCGGATGGCTGCCGGCCATGGCCGGCGGTCTTGCCATCGGCGCCGTGTTGCTCGGCCCGTTCGAAAGCCTCTTCGCGGTGCTATGCGGCCCCTTGCTGGCCCTGTTTCACCTGGCCGGGCTGCGCTGGATGGCGCGCCTGCAGAGCGGGCCGTCGGGCAGGTAACGTTCCGTTAACCCTCCCATCCTAGCCTCAGGGCATGACAGCCTGGACTGATTCCGCATTCCACGAGGCCGCCCTGGCCTTTGTCCCGCCTCCGGCCAGCGACGCCGGTGACCGGCTGGCCCGGCTGCGCCTGATCCGTTCGCGCCGGGTGGGCCCCGCAACCTACCTTCGCCTGATGGCGGAACATGGCGGGGCGACAGCCGCCCTTGCGGCCTTGCCCGAGGTGGCCCGCGCCGCCGGGGTCGAGGATTACGCGCCCTGCCCCGAACCCGTCGCCCTGGCCGAGATGCGCGCTGCCGAACGCCAGGGCGCGCGCATGCTCTGCCTCGGCGATCGCGACTACCCTGCAGCCCTGGCCGAGGCCGCGGATGCCCCGCCCATCCTCTGGGCCCTTGGCGACCTGTCGCTGGCACAGCGCCCAATGCTGGCCATGGTGGGTACCCGCAATGCCTCGGCCCTCGGGGCGCGCATGGCACGCCGACTGTCCGCCGATCGTGGGGGCGGCCGGTTTCACCATCGTCTCCGGCCTTGCCCGCGGCATCGATGCCCTGGCCCATCACGCCAGCCTCGGCACCGGCACCATCGCCGTGCAGGCCGGCGGGCTTGATGCCCTCTACCCGCCCGAAAACGCGGACCTGGCCCATGACATCGCACGCCAGGGGCTCCGCCTGTCGGAAATGCCCTTCGGCCTCAGCCCGCAGGCCCGGCATTTCCCGCGCCGCAACCGGATCGTCTCGGGCCTGTCGCGCGCCGTGATCGTGGTCGAGGCCGCGGCGCGCTCGGGGTCGTTGATCACCGCGCGCTATGCGCTCGACCAGGGGCGCGAGGTCATGGCCGTGCCGGGGCATCCGCTCGACACACGGGCCTCGGGCACGAATATCCTGATCCGCGATGGCGCCCTTCTGGTCCGCTCTGCCGAGGATGTGATCGAGGCTTTGGGGCAGCCCGCCCCTGCATCCGATGTCGAGCGTGCCGCGCCAACCGCGACACAGATGGCCGCCCGCCAGCAGGCCCGACGCGCAGCCCAGGGCGAAACCCGCCCCGATCCGGCGGTGGCGTCCGGCGGGGTCGAGGCGCTGATCCTCGACCGGCTGGGCCCCTCGCCCCTGGCCGAGGATCACCTGATCCGCGATCTGGGCCGCCCCCCGCGCGAAGTGGCGCAGGCCCTCGCCATCCTCGAAATGGCCGGCCGCATCACCCGCGCCGCCGGTGGCATGGTCAGCCGCACCCCTTGAGCCGCGCGAAAGCGTCAAAGCATCGCCCGGCAGGTGCGGCACCCCGGATGCCGCATTGACAACCGCCCCCCAGGCCCCACATGTTCCGCCGCCAAGCAGCCATCCCGTCCGAGGGAGGCTGCTGCGTTGTTCGCGATCCCATGCCAAAGGTACGCCCTCCATGCCCGTCGTCGTTGTCGAATCCCCGGCCAAGGCCAAGACAATCAACAAATATCTCGGCGACGACTACACGGTTCTGGCCTCCTACGGGCATGTCCGCGACCTGCCGTCCAAGGATGGCTCGGTCGACCCCGACCAAGGCTTCGCGATGGAGTGGGAGGTCGCCAGCGACAGCAAGAAACACCTCAAGGCCATCGCAGACGCGCTGAAAGACGACCCCGACCTGATCCTTGCCACCGACCCCGACCGCGAGGGCGAGGCGATCAGCTGGCACCTGCAGGAGGCCCTTCAAAAGCGCCGCGCGCTGAAAAAGGACAGCAAGGTGCGCCGCGTCACCTTCAACGCCATCACCAAGGATGCCGTCACCCGCGCCATGGCCGAGCCGCGCGATGTCGACATGGAACTGGTCGAGGCCTATCTCGCCCGCCGCGCACTGGATTACCTGGTGGGGTTCACCCTGTCGCCCGTGCTGTGGCGAAAGCTGCCCGGCGCGAAATCCGCGGGCCGGGTGCAGTCGGTCTGCCTGCGCCTCGTGGTCGAGCGCGAGATGGAGATCGAGGCGTTTCGCCCCCGCGAATACTGGTCGGTCAAGGCCATCCTCGACACGCCCCGCGGCCAAACCCTTGAGGCGCGCCTCGTCAGCCTCGGCGGCAAGAAGCTCGACCGCTATGACCTGCCCAACCAGGCCGAGGCCGGGCTGGCCGTGCAGGCCGTCGCCTCGCGTGCCCTGTCGGTCGCGGGCGTCGAAGCCAAGCCGACCTCGCGCAATCCCGCGCCGCCCTTCATGACCTCGACCCTGCAGCAAGAGGCCAGCCGCAAATACGGCTTCGGCGCGAAACAGACCATGGCCGCCGCACAGCGCCTCTACGAGGCGGGGCACATCACATACATGCGGACCGACGGCATCGACATGGCGCCCGAGGCCGTGCAGGCCGCGCGCGCCGCAATCACCGATCGCTTCGGCGCCGACTACACCCCTGGAAAGCCGCGCATCTACAAGAACAAGGCCAAGAACGCGCAGGAAGCCCACGAATGCATCCGCCCGACCGATATGTCGAAATCGGCCGAGGATATCCGCCTGTCCGAGGAAGATCAGCGCAAGCTCTATGACCTGATCTGGAAGCGCACCATCGCCAGCCAGATGGAAGCCGCCCGGATGGAGCGCACAACCGTGACCATCGCCAGCGACGACGCCCAGGTCGAGTTGCGCGCCACGGGTCAGGTCGTGCTCTTCGACGGGTTCCTCAAGGTCTACGAGGAAGGCCGCGACGATGCCGCCGAGGACGAGGACGGCAAGCGCCTGCCGCAGATCGCCGAGGGCGAGACGCTGAAACCCGCCAAGGGCGCGCTGGCCACCGATTTCGCCAAGGCCGCCGGCGAGGGCGACGCGGTGATCGAGGATGACAGCGCGCAGGGTGCCATGAAACGCGCCGACGCGGCGCTTCTGTCGCAGGACGGGGCCGTTATGGGCCAGCAGCATTTCACCCAGCCGCCCCCCCGCTACACCGAGGCCAGCCTCGTCAAGCGCATGGAGGAGCTGGGTATCGGGCGTCCCTCGACCTATGCCTCGATCCTCGACACGATTCAGGCGCGCGGCTACGTGACCAAGGACAAGGGCCGCCTTATCCCCGAGGACAAGGGTCGCCTGGTGATCGCCTTCCTCGTCAACTATTTCCGCCGCTACCTGGAATACGACTATACCGCCAAGCTCGAAACCGAGCTCGACGAGGTCAGCGCGGGCGAACAGCATTACCAGGACGTGCTGGACCGCTTCTGGCGCGATTTCTCGGCCGCCGTGGCCGAAACCTCGGAACTGCGCATCACCGACGTTCTGGAAAAGATCAACGAGGTGCTGGAGCCGCACCTGTTCCCGCCGAAACCCGACGGGTCCGACCCACGCCTTTGCCCCAAATGCGGGGCGGGCCGGCTGTCGATGCGCACTGCGCGCTCGGGCGGGGCGTTCATCGGCTGCTCGAACTACCCCGAATGCCGCTACACCCGCCCCTTCGGCCCGCCCAGCGACGAGGCCGAGGACGGCACCGCCGATCTGGATGACAAGATGCTGGGCGTCGATCCCGACAGCTCGGAACCTGTCTATCTGCGCAATGGGCGGTTCGGCTGGTATGTCCAGCTGGGCGAGGTGACGGAGGAAAAAAAGAAACCGCCGCGCGCCTCGTTGCCCAAGATGTGGGCGCCCGAGGTGATGGATATCGAAAAAGCCCTGCGCCTGCTGCACCTGCCCCGGATCGTGGGCCAGCACCCCGATGACGGCGAGCCGATCGAAGCGAATTTCGGCCGCTACGGCCCTTACGTGAAGCACGGGCGCATCTACGCCAACCTTCCCGACGAGGAGGAGGTATTCACCGTCGGCATGAACCGCGCCGTGGAACTGATCGCCGAGAAAGCCGCCAAGCGCGGCGGGCGCGGGGCCACCGCCGCCCCCCTGAAAGAGTTGGGCGACCACCCGACCGAGGGCGGGCCGGTCAACGTGATGAACGGGCGCTACGGGCCTTACGTGAAATGGGAAAAGGTCAATGCGACCCTGCCCAAGGATCTCGACCCGCAGGACATCACGATGGAACGCGCCGTCGAACTGATCGCCGAGAAACAGGCCAAGGGCGGCAAGAAGAAAAAGACCACGACCCGCGCCAGGAAAAAGGCCTGAGCACCGCGCGCTAGAGGCGGTTGAACATCGCGGTCCAGCTTTGCAGCACAGGGGCCAGCCATGGCACCGGCTGGCCCGGTGCCTGGGGTTCGCCCTGCGCGATCAGCCCGTCGGCCAGTCGTTCCAGCCGCGCGGCGAATCCCGGGTCCAGCGCGACCAGCAGGTTTTCGGTGTCATGGTAATAGGTGCGGCGATTGAAATTGACGCTGCCGGTGACTGACAGCCGGTGGTCGATCACCAGCATCTTCACATGCATCAGCTGTGCCGACCCCTGATAGGCATAGAATTCGAACCGGCCGGCGTGCCGGGCCACCGAGGCCCCTGTCAGCGCGGTCACGAACCGCTCGCTGATCTCGGGCGAGGTCAGCATCACGACGACGCGCACCCGCACGCCGCGCGCCGCGGCACGGACCAGCGCAGCCTCGATCGACGGCGGCGGATAGAAGAACTCCGAGAAAATCAGGATGTCGTCGCGCGCGGCGTCGATCATGTTGACATAGGCCCGCTCGAGCGCACCGCCATCGGCCCAGGGGCGCGAAATGAAATGGCGCATCATCGGCTCGCCCACGTGTGGCGGGCGCGGTGGGGCCACCGTGGCAGGCGCCATTTCCGCCAGCGTTCGGGCGTCGCGGTGCCAGAACGCGAGGGTCTGTGCCGCAATGCTCTGCACCATCGCGGGGTCGCGCAATTCCACGTCGAGATCCTCGAAAATGACGAAGAAATGTTCCCGAAACCAGTTGAGATCCGTGTAATCCTGCAGGTCGGGCCAGGCCGACAGATCAAAGGGTTCATTGTAGAAATAGCCATCGTGCAGATTGCGCCCACCGATGATGGCCCGCGACGCCGCCGGATCCGCCCCGAGCGTCAGGAACACCTTCGCATGATGTACCCGGTGGAGCGTTTCGGTCGTGTCGCCCAGCCGCGGGGCCGGCCATGTGAAATACTGCACCTGCACGCGCGGAAACCGCGCCGCCAAGCGGTCCAGAAACGCGCGGTCGAGCCCGCGCGACAGCGCCTCGTTCACGGCAATGCGGATCTCGGCCCCCTGCCGCGCATGATGCTCCAGCGCCCGCCCGATCAGGCTGCCTTGCACATCGGCCCGCAGGAACAGCGACGAAATCGCGATCAGGTCGAGATCGGGCGCGCGAGAGAAATCCAGCGCCATGTCGGGATTGCCCTGCAACAGGGCCGCCCGCGGCACCGTGTATCCCAGCAAGGCCGCCAGTCGCGCCTGCAACGCCTCGATCCCGTCCAGCAACAGCCGCGTTTCGCCCGCGGGCAAGACGCAACTGCCGACCATGCCATGATCGGCCTGCAGCAGCGCGGCCAGCGGGTCGCCCGCGGCGACCGGACCTGCCGGGCAGTCATCGGCCCGCAGGGCCAGACGCGAAAGCTGCGGGGCGACCTCGGTTTCCGGGCTCAGATGAATGGGCGCGGCATGGCCCACCTGCACGGTGCACGCGCCCGTTTCGGGGCGCCAATGCAGGGCCGCGGGCGCATCCGCCGTGACCAGCGCCGCGCGGGCCCGGTTGGCCGACAGCGGCACCTGCCGGTCGCCGGCGATGAACATGCCCCGCCCCTCGCATTGCAGGCGCACAAGGCGTGGCCCGGACCATTGCGGCACGAAGTCCAGCCGCACCTCGCGCGCGCCGGGATCGGGCAGGGCAAAGCGCGCATCGGCCAAAGCCGGCCCGTCGGTCGTCAGCGGCAGCGCGGCTTCGGCCAGACGTCCGACAGACGGTGCGGTCCCCGACATGCCGCAGCCGGCCAACACAAAGACGATGCTCCCCCAAAAGGCGGCTCGAATCCCCCGCACGGCCCACTCCGACGATGACGTTTTCCGGTGGGGGCAGACTAGCGGCCCCCATCGCCCCTGAGCAAGCCACCGGGCCCTGCGGCCCTTGACCTCATGGGGGCCTGCTCCGACATGAGCCTGAACACCGCGCCTCAGGACAGCACACCATGCCCAACGATCACGACACGTCCCCCCTTCGCCCGCGCCCCGAGGCCCTGGCGTTCCTGCGCACGCGCCGGTCGCGACCGCCGCGGATGCTGGGAACCGAAACGCCCGATCGCGACAAGCTGCGCGCCATGCTGAGCGCGGCGTCCCGCGTGCCCGACCATGGCAAGCTCGAGCCATGGCGCTTTGTCGTTCTGGGGCCCAAGGCCTGCACCCGGCTTGCTGCGCTGACCGAAAGCCTCGGCGCCGCGCGCGGCCTTGGTCCGGAAAAACTGGCCAAGGACATCAGCGGGTTCAACGAGGCCCGCCTGATCGTGGCGGTCGTCTACAGCCCCAGACCGACCGACCGCATTCCCCGCGACGAACAGTTGATGTCCGCCGCCGCCGTCTGCCTGTCGCTGGTCAACGCAGCCCTCGCCTCGGGTTGGGGGGCGTGCTGGCTGACCGGCTGGCGCGCGACGGACCCGGCCTTCCTGACGCAGGGATTGGGCCTTTTCCCCGGTGAAATCGTGGCCGGTTTCATCCATATCGGGAATGAGTTGCGCGTGCCGCCCGACCGGCCGCGCCCTGATCTCGACGCAGTGACCAGTTGGATGGACGAATGATTTTCGACAGTTTTCTCAAGGCGCTCGGCCAGTTGACCGATCGCCGTTTCCTCGGCGTTCTGATGGCCGGGATCGGCCTGACCTTGGCCTTGCTGGCGGGGTTTTACGCGGGCTTCGTCCTGTTGATCGGCTGGCTGCTGCCCGACAGTTTCAGCCTGCCCTGGATCGGCGAGATCACCTGGGTGGACAATGCCCTGACCTGGGCCGGCGTGCCCTTGATGCTGGTGCTGTCGATATTCCTGATGGTGCCCGTCGCTTCGGCCTTCATGGGCATTTTCCTGGAAACCATCGCCGATGCGGTCGAGAAACGACACTACCCGTCCCTGCCCAAGGCCAGGTCGGTCGGTATTCTCGAGGGACTGCTCGACGCCCTGAAATTCCTCGGGGTGCTGATCGCCGTCAACCTCGTGGCGCTGGTGGTCTACCTGCTGGTGGCCCCGCTGGCGCCGTTCGTGTTCTGGGTGGTCAACGGCATTCTTCTGGGCCGGGAATACGCGCAGCTTGTGGCGCTACGCCGTCTGGATGCCGCCGGCGCGGCCGCCTTTCGCCGCCGCCACCGGCCCACGATCTTCGCCGCCGGGGTGTTGATGACGGTGCCGCTGACGATCCCGGTCGTGAACATCCTCGTCCCGATCCTGGGCGCGGCGACCTTCACGCATCTTTTTCATCGGCTCAATTCGGGGTCGATCCCAGCCCGAAGCGCGTGAACATGTCGAAATCGGCGATCGTGACCGCCCCCGACAGGATGATGCCCGCCACAACGGCCCAGACGCAGAAGGCGGCAATGCTGGTGATCAGGAACCGCCGCCCCAGTTGCGGATCGGCGGGGGCGGACCCATGCGTGCCCCGCACCCGCTCGCCGGCCTCGTCCTGACTGGTGATGCCCGTCTGCAAAACGATCAACAACGTCAGGAACCAGATGATCGCATAGAGCACGATCCCCGTGACGACATTCATCACACCTGCTCCAGCTCGACCAGCGTGCCGTTGAAATCCTTGGGATGCAGGAACAGGACGGGCTTGCCATGCGCGCCGATCTTCGGCTCGCCGCTGCCAAGGACGCGGGCGCCGTTTTCCTTGAGCTTGTCGCGCGCGGCCAGGATGTCATCGACCTCGTAGCAGACGTGGTGAATGCCGCCCGAGGGGTTCTTGTCGAGAAAGCCCTTGATGGGCGAGTCCTCACCCAGCGGATACAGCAGCTCGATCTTCGTGTTCGGCAATTCGATGAACACGACGGTGACACCGTGATCGGGTTCGTCCTGCGGGGCGCCGACCGTGGCCCCCAGCGTGTCGCGATACTGCGCGCTTGCGGCCTCGAGGTCGGGCACGGCGATGGCGACATGGTTCAGGCGTCCGATCATTGGGTCACTCCCTTTTTTCTGGCGGCTGGCGCAGATATGGCCCCCCATACCCCGCTTTGCCAAGGGGCGAAGGGACGCGGGCGGTGACGCTCCCCCTCGCGTGTGGCCTTAACGGCTTTTCAACCCGACCGTTGTGAACTGACACCTGCTTCACGTGATTCGCAGCTCAGTTTCGGGGGACACCCATGGACGACGCGTTAACCGACCTGACCTATCACCCGCGCCCATCCGCCGACCGGCCCCTTTTGGGCCTGACGGTTCTGGCGGTCGAAGATAGCGTGTTTTCGTCAGAGGCGTTGCGCCTGATGTGCCAGCGCTCGGGCGCGCGGCTCAGGCGCGCGGATTGCATCGCATCGGCCAAACGGCACCTCAACGTCTATCGCCCCACGGTGGCCATCGTCGATCTGGGCCTGCCCGACGGGTCGGGGCTCGACCTGATCGGCCTGATGGCCACGATAACACCGCGCGTGCCCATCATCATCGGCACGTCGGGCTCGGAACGGGAGGCGGCCGCGCAACAGGCCCGCGCCGCCGGGGCGGACGGGTTCCTGCCCAAACCGCTCGACTCCCTCGCCGCCTTTCAGGCCGAATTGCTGCGGCATCTGCCGCCCGAGTTTCACCCCAGCGTCCCGCGCGAGGTCGAAACCAATGCCGTCCAACCCGACGCCCTCGCCCTGCGCGAGGATCTGACCCATGCAATGCATCTGCTGGCGTTGGAACGTCCGCCGATCGGCTATCTGCGCCGCTTTCTGATCGGCCTCGCCAGGTCGGTCGATGACGACGCGCTGGAGGGGCAGGCCCTGGCCATGGGCAGCCAGGGGATCGGCACGCACGCCAGCGATCAGGCCAAGCTGCGGGCCCTCATTTCGCAGCGCCTGCAAGCCATGCCAATGGCGATCTGAGCCACGTGCTGTCAGTTCTTCAATCGAGGACCGAGAACTTCCGCCCCCAACCCGAAAGAAACCACACGATCTCTGCGGTTCCTCCACAGCCTGTGGAAAACTCACTCCTGCGGAATGACGCGCAGCCCCAGTTCCATCAATTGCTCTGCCGTCGGCTCGGACGGGGCGTTCATCATCAGATCCTCGGCCCGTTGGTTCATCGGGAACAGGATGACCTCGCGGATATTCGCGGTGTCCGCCAAGATCATCACGATCCGGTCGATGCCGGCCGCGCAGCCCCCGTGCGGCGGGGCCCCGTATTGGAACGCGTTGACCATCCCGCCAAAGCGCTTGCGCACCTCGTCCTCGCCATACCCGGCCAGGGCGAAGGCCTTGAACATGATCTCGGGCTTGTGGTTTCGGATCGCGCCCGACACGATCTCGTAGCCGTTGCAGGCCAGATCATATTGGTAGCCCAGGACATCCAGCGGGTCGCCCTCCAGCGCCGCGATCCCGCCTTGCGGCATGGAAAACGGGTTATGGCTGAAATCGATCTTGCCGGTGTCCTCGTCGGCCTCGTACATCGGGAAATCGACGACCCAGGCAAAGGCGTAGCGATCCTGATCGATCAGGCCCAGCTGTTCGCCCACCTCGGTCCGCGCGCGGCCGGCGATGGCCTCGAATTCCGACGGCTTGCCCGCCAGGAAAAACGCCGCGTCGCCCGCGCCAAGGCCCAGTTGCTGGCGGATCACCTCGGTCCGTTCGGGGCCGATATTCTTGGCCAGCGGCCCCGCCCCTTCCAGCGCGCCCTCGGCCTCGCGCCAGAAGATGTAGCCCATACCCGGCAGGCCCTGCCCCTGCGCCCAGCTATTCATCCGGTCGCAGAACTTGCGCGACCCGCCCGTCGGCGCGGGGATGGCGCGCACCTGCGTGCCGTCCTGCTCGAGGATTCTGGCGAAGATGGCAAAGCCCGAGCCCGCGAAATGCTCGCTCACGATCTGCATCTCGATCGGGTTGCGCAGGTCGGGCTTGTCGGTGCCGTATTTCAACGCGGCCTCGGCATAGGGGATGCGGGGCCAGTCCTGGTCCACCTTCTTGCCGCCGCCGAATTCCTCGAACAGGCCCTTGAGAACCGGCTCGAGCGTGCCGAACACGTCTTCCTGCTCGACAAAGGACATCTCCATGTCGAGCTGGTAGAAGTCGGTGGGCGACCGGTCGGCACGCGGGTCTTCGTCGCGGAAACAGGGCGCGATCTGGAAATACTTGTCAAAGCCCGAGACCATCAAGAGCTGCTTGAACTGCTGTGGGGCCTGGGGCAGCGCATAGAACTTGCCCGGATGCAGGCGCGACGGCACGAGGAAGTCGCGCGCCCCCTCGGGGCTGGAGGCCGTGATGATCGGCGTCTGGTATTCGCGGAACCCGATATCCCACATGCGGCGGCGGATGCTGGCCACGACGTCCGAACGCAGCGTCATGTTGTGCTGCATCGCCTCGCGCCGCAGGTCGAGATACCGATAGCGCAGGCGCGTTTCCTCGGGGTATTCCTGATCGCCGAACACCTGCAGGGGCAGATCGCCCTGCACCTGGCCCAGCACCTCCATGTCGCGGATGAACACCTCGATCTCGCCCGTCGGGATCTTGGGGTTGATCAGGTTCTCGTCACGGGCCTTCACGCTGCCATCGATGCGAATGCAGTATTCCGCGCGCAGCTTTTCGACTGCGTCGAAAACCGGGCTGTCGGGGTCGCAGAGCAGCTGCGTCATCCCGTAGTGATCCCGCAGGTCGATGAACAGAACGCCGCCGTGGTCGCGGATGCGATGGACCCAGCCCGACAGGCGGACGGTCTCGCCCACGTTCTCCTTGCTGAGCTCGGCACAGGTTTGGCTGCGATAGGCGTGCATCTGCGGTCCCTTTGGGCTTTGGGTTTCAGGCGCGGTCAGGCGCGGTTTCGACGTCGCGCCGATACACCGCGCGGGGCCGGCGAAGTCAACCCCGCCAAGGTGTCAGAGCGTGCAGGAAAGGGCGCGCGTGATCGCGTCCGGATGAAACGGCGCAAGCGCCTGCGCGACAAGGGCGCCAGTCTCGAGACGGGTGGCCATCACCCGCGACCAGGCGGCATCGGCGGTGATGATCTCGGGGCCATCGCCGCAATCGCGGATCCCCCCGGTGATGAATGCCTCGCCGATGCGGTGGTTCGACAGGCCGGGCAGGCTGGCGATCTCGGACAGGGTGCCGCCGGTGGGACCGTCAGGCGCGAAGCGCCAGATGCGCATCGTACGGGCCAGGTGGGGGCGATCGACATAGGCGATATCCTGTGTGCCGTCGCCATCGAAATCGGCCACGCCCACGGGGGCCAGCCAGCGGTTCGCGCGGCCGATATTGGGCGTCGCGGCATAAGGCACCAGCCGCGTTCGGTCCTCGGACAGCCCGTAAACGACCAGGCGCGCCCCTTGGCGGGCATGGCTCTGGACGGTGATCGCCTCGGGCCATCCGTCGCCGGTCAGTTCGGCAAGGCGGGGTGCGAGATCCTCGAACACTTCGACGTCGGGCAAGACGATCCGCAAGACCCCACAGTCTGGCAGGCCGTGCCGATGCAGGGCCAGCGTGCCCGCCTCGATGGCATCGCCCAGGACAGCATGGGCATAGCGCGTGGTCGGCGCCTCGAACCAGGCCGCCACCTCGCCCTGGGGGGCGGTGACCCGCGTCAGCGACCCGGCCATCGCCCGGTCGACCCAGGGCGCGCGGTCGCAGGCCAGAACGCCCCCCGAGGCCGCCAGCCAAAGGCTCACGGCCAGACCGGCGCCGCGGGCGAACCGCGGCCACATGCGCAGCGGCGGGCGCGGCGCCACCAAGGGCACCCTCAGATCTGCTTTTCGGGCATCTGCACGACCAGACCGTCCAGCGCGTCGGTCACTTTCAGCTGGCAGGTCAGGCGCGAGCGTTCGGTATCTGGCTGGAAGGCGAACTCCAGCATGTCCTCTTCCATCGGGTCGACCGCCGGCAGCTTCGAGACCCAGTCGGGGTGGACATAGACATGGCAGGTCGAACAGGCGCAGGCCCCGCCGCAATCGGCCTCGATCCCGGGAATGCCGTTGTCGCGCGCGCCTTCCATCACGGTCAGGCCGTTGGGCACGTCCACCACATGTTCGGTGCCATTGTGTTCGATATAGGTGATCTTGGCCATGTCCCGCCTTGCCCTTTTGCTCGGTGCTGCATCTTGCAGCGTAGGTAGTATGCCCGCCACGTGCTTTCCAGACCAAAACGCGGCTTTGCCTGCGTCGGCACATGTTCTATTTTCGTTCTCATGGAGCCCGATACGCACCCCCCCGATTGGCCACGCCCGCCCGATTGCCTGCCGCATCACCTGCTGCACCTGCCCCCCGAGGGCGCGCGCGTCGCGGTGGCGGGGCTGGTTCTGGTGCGGCAGCGTCCCGGCACGGCCAAGGGGGTGATCTTTCTCACGCTGGAGGACGAGTTCGGGGTCGCCAACGTGATCGTCTGGCAAAAGATCTATCAGCGCTTTCGCCGGGCCGTGATCGCGGGGCGGCTGTTGCGGGTGACCGGGCGGGTCCAGCGCCAGTCTGGCGTGTCACATGTGGTGGCCGATCATGTCGACGACATCTCGGACATGCTGGACGATCTGGTTCATCTGCACGACGGGGCCCGCGCCGCCGATCAGCCGTGATGCCGCGACCTTCTTTCGTCAAGGGGCGAAACGCGCTATGGTAGGTTAACGACAAACAGGCAGGTCAGAGCAGGCCCATGCGATACCCGATCCTTCTTGCCGTCCTTTGGGGCGGGCTGTCGGCCTGCACGCCCACCACCGATGCGGCCTTCAGCGCCGTGATCTCGCCCGTCGAGACCGAGGTCGAGGTCACCCGCGGCATGGGGCCGCCCGACGCCGACCCCGATGCCTGCTACGGGCGCGAGATCACGCCGGCGGTGATCGAAACCGTGACCGAACAGGTGATGATCCAGCCGCCACAAATCTCCGCCATGGGCGCGGTGCGCGAACCGGGCGTTTTCGTGACCGAAACCCAGCAGCGCATCGTTCAGGATCGCCGCGAATTGTGGTTCGAAACCCCCTGTCAGGCCGATAGCGACCCCGAATTCATCGCCTCGCTGCAACGCGCGCTGGCGGCGCGGGGCCAGTATCGCGGCCCGATCAACGGCGTGATGGACACGCGCACACGTCGGGCCATCCGCGCCTATCAGGCACCGCAGGGCCTCGACAGTGCGATCCTGTCCCTCGCGGCCGCGCGCCAATTGGGCCTTGCGATCTGGGACCCGGCCCTGGCCGCCGGCGGTGGCGACGGCGGCTGACCGTCCGCGCAGAAAAAGCCCCCCGGCACCGAAGGCGTCGGGGGGCGCTTTGGTCGATGTTGCGGCGATCAATCCTCGAGGCTCAGCGCGACGAAGCGCGGGTTGCCGGCGCGGCGGATCAGAAGCAGGATGGATTTCTGCCCGGCCTCTTGCGCGGTTTCGATCCGGTCGCGGAAATCCTCGGGGCTGCGGACGGGCTGCTGCGCGACCTCGGTGATGATATCGCCCACCTGCAACCCTTTTTCCGCGGCGTCCGAGGCGGGATCGACCTGTTCGATGACCAACCCGCCCGACACGCCCTGCGCGTCCAACTGATCGCGCAACGCATCGGTCAGCGGCGTGACGGTCAGGCCCAGCACCTCGCCCGAGGACGGTTCGGGCAGCATGCCCCCCCCTTCACCCGTCGACGAGGCCAGGCCTTCGGCGGTTTCGCGCCGGCCAAGCGTCACCCGCAAGGTCTGGGTCGCCCCGTCGCGGAAGACCACGACGCGCACCGTTTCATTCACCCCCGAGTCGCCCACGATCCGCACCAGTTCGCGGGTATCGTCGACCTCTTCGCCGGCGAAGGACAGAATGACATCGCCCACTTCGATGCCGCCGTCGCGCGCGGGCCCCTCGGGCACGTCGGTCACCAAGGCGCCGCGCGCCTCGTCGAGGCCCAGCCCATCGGCGATATCGCCCGTCACATCCTGAATGCGCACGCCCAGCCAGCCGCGGCGCGTCTCGCCGAATTCGCGCAATTGCGCCACGACATTCGACACGACCTCGGACGACATGGCAAAGCCGATCCCGATCGAGCCACCGGTCGGCGACAGGATGGCCGTGTTCACGCCGATCACGTCGCCATCCATGTTGAACAGCGGCCCGCCCGAGTTGCCGCGGTTGATGGCCGCGTCGGTCTGAATGTAATCGTCATAGGTGCCCGACAATTCGCGCCCACGGGCCGACACGACGCCGACCGAAACCGAAAAGCCCTGCCCCAGCGGGTTGCCCATGGCCATGACCCAGTCGCCGACGCGCATCGACTCGCTGTCGCCAAGGCTGACGAAAGGCAGCGGATCGTCCGCCTCGACCTTGAGCAGCGCGATATCGGTGTTGGGGTCGGTGCCGATGATGGTGGCCTCCAACTCCTGCCCCGAGCGGAACTCGATCAGGATCTCGTCGGCCCCTTCAATGACGTGATTGTTGGTGATGATGAAGCCGTCTTCGGAGATCACGAACCCAGACCCCAACGCCTGGCTGCGCCGCCGCTGCTGTTCGGGATTCTGCCGGCGATCGAGGAAGTCGTTGAAGAAATCTTCCAGCGGGCTGCCGTCGGGCATCATCGGGCCGGGGCCCTGACGACCGGCCACGATGGCCGAGGTCGTGATGTTGACCACCGCATCGCCCACCTGATCGACAAGATCGGCAAAGGATGGCGGGGCCGATTGGGCGCGGGCGTCGCTGCTGGCGATCAGCAGCGCCAGAACCGTCAAGCCTGCGATCAGGGTCGTCGTCGTCGCCCGATAGGCCGCCGCGCCTTGGACGCCCAGACGCATCAGCGCCACGCGCGCGGGGCGGGCCGCAGGGGTGCGGATTTGCTCAGCTGTCGGTCGAAAATCTGCCGGGTCCTGTTGGATCGTCACGGACTTGCCTCCTGTCACGCCGGGGTTGCGGCGCAATCCCGCCGCTTTGTCTGGTTAGAATATTTGCGCACGGGCCGGTCGGATCAACCTTTTCGCGCCACCCGCGCCCGTCCCGACCCGTCACATGGCCGTGACGTGAGCGAAACATGACGGCCCGTCACAGGCCGACACCGACCGCCCAAGAGATCAGGATCGCCCCCATCGTGATCGCCAGAAAGCCGATCAGGCGCCGCGCCTCGACCGGGATTTCGGCCATCATGCGCAAGATCTGGTCAAGGCGCGAGGGCGCCAGCGCAAAGAGCAGCCCCTCGATCACGAGGGCCGTGCCGATCCCCAGAAGCAGGATATACCCGATGCTCATGTCCGTGGTCGCCGTCAAAACCGAAACGGGCGACCCAAGGCCGCCCGTTTCAAGAACCGATTACTGACGTGCCGGTGTCGCGCCCAGGCCCGAGTTTCCGAGATACTCGAAAAACTCGCTGTCAGGCGTAAGCACCATGGTCGTATTGTTGCGCAAGGCCCGCTCATAGGCGGTCATCGAGCGGTAGAACTCGAAGAACTCGGCATCCTGACCAAAGGCTTCGGCAAAGATCCGGTTGCGTTCGGCATCGGCCTCACCGCGGGTGATCTCGGCATCGCGCTGCGCCTCGGAGGTCAGCTCGACCACTGTCCGGTCGGCCTGGGCGCGGACACGTTGCGCCGCCTCGTTCCCGCGGGCGATTTCATCAGTCGCCTCGCGCTCACGTTCGGCGCGCATCCGGGCAAAGGTCGCCTCGAGGTTCTGCGCCGGCAGGTTGGTCTGCTTCAGACGCACATCCAGCACTTCCAGGCCCAGCACCGCCGCCCGTGCGCGGGCCTGCTCGGTGATCTGGTCCATCAGCGTGGCGCGTTCCGTCGACAGGATCGTGTTCGAGGTCACCCCGTCCGAACCCAGAACGGCACGGATGGTCGGGTTGATGATGCCTTCGAGGCGATCCTCGCCAGCCCGCAGGCCGCCGACGCCGACAGCCTGGCGGAATTGCACGACGTCATTGATCCGGTAGCGCGCGAAGGCGTCAATCACGAGGCGGCGGTCATCTGACGGCGTCACCTCGATCTCGGCGGTGTCGAGCGACAGGATGCGGTCGTCGTAATAGACCACGTCCTGAATGAACGGCACCTTGAAGTTCAGCCCCGGTTCTTCGATCACCTGACGGATCTGACCGAATTGCAGCACCAGCGCGCGCTGGCGTTCGTCGACCACGAAGATCGAGCTGAGCAGCAGCGCGATCGCAAGGATCAGGACGGGTACGAGATAGGTAATGCGTTTCATCAGTTGGTTCTCCCCGTCGTGGTGGCCGCATCGGGCGTGCGACGCAGTTCGTTCAACGGCAGGTAGGGCACAACGCCAGAGCCGCCGCCCTCACCGTTCTCGTCAAGAATGACCAGATCGGTGTCGCCCAGCACACGTTCCATCGTCTCGAGATAGAGACGGCGGCGTGTCACGTCGGGGGCGTCGCTGTATTCCTGCAAAACGGCGAGGAAACGGCTGGCCTCACCCTGAGCCTCGTTCACGACCTGGGCGCGGTAGCCCTCGGCCTCTTCCAGAAGCTGCGCGGCTTCACCGCGCGCACCGGCGAGGACGCGGTTGGCGTAGGCGTCGGCCTGACGTTCCAGACGGTCGCGCTCCTGTTCGGCGGCCTGCACCTCGCGGAAGGCGTCGATCACCTCGGCGGGCGGGTCGGCGCGGTCGAGGTTGAGCCGCACGATGTTCACGCCCGAATCGTAGCTGTCCAGTGTCTGCTGGATCAACTGCTGCACCCGGTCGGCGATGATGCCGCGATCTCGGTTGAGGATCGGCGCGAGCTGCGATTGCGAGATGACCTCGCGCATTGCGGCCTCGGACACGGCGCGGATCGTTGCCTCGGGGTCGCGCAGGTTGAAGAGGTAAAGCGCGGGATCGTTGATGTTCCAGACCACTTCGAAGTCGATATCGACGATGTTTTCATCGGTGGTCAGCATCAGACCGTCATCCGAGGCGCCGGGGCGGTTGGCCCCGATAGTGACGGTGTTTTCCCGCGTCACGGCCAGAACTTCGGCGGTGACGACCGGCCAGGGCGCGAAGTTGAGGCCGGGGCCGCCGACCGAGCTGAACTCGCCGAGAACAACTCGACCGACTGCTCTTCGGGGCGGACCGTGTAGAACGAGTTGAACGCCCAGACACCCAGCGCGACGATGACGCCGACAATCCAGATGCTGCGCGCCGACGGCCCACCGCCGCCGCCCATCGGGCCGCGACCGCCGCCGCCGCGTCCACCCATCAGGACGCGCAGCTGTTCTTGGCCCTTGCGGACGATTTCGTCGATCTCGGGGATCTGCTGATCTCCGCCGCCGCCCGGGCGCCGGGGCCCGTCGTCGCGCCCCCCATTGTTGTTTCCGCGATTACCCCCGCCAGAGCCGCCTCCGCCGCCCCAGGGGCCGCCACTATTGCCAGCCATAGATCGTCGTTCCCTCACACATGTAGAGTTCAATTCATTCCAATATGGGCACTCGGCCCGTCATTGCATCGGAACCTGTGCGTTTTCACCTCGAAATCAAGCGCACTCAGGCCGTGCGGACGGGTGTTTTCATCGTCACAAGCTCTTCAGCCATGGTCGGATGCACGGCCACGGTGCGGTCGAAATCCTCTTTCGTTGCGCCCATCTTGACCGCGATCCCGGCCAGCTGGATCATCTCGCCCGCCTGCGGCGCGACGATATGACAGCCCAGAACCTTGCGGCTGTCGCGGTCGACGATCAGCTTCATCAGCACCCGCCCCGGCTTGCCGGCAAAGGCCGTCTGCATCGGGCGGAACGAGGTGCAGTAGACCTCGATCTCGTGATCCTCGCGCGCCTGTTCCTCGGTCAAGCCGACGGTGCCGAACTCGGGCTGGGTGAACACGGCCGAGGGGATCAGGTCGTGATCGACCGGGGTCGGGTTGCCCTTGAACACGGTTTCGACAAAGGCCATCCCCTCGCGGATGGCCACCGGCGTCAGGTTCACGCGGTCGGTCGCATCGCCGATCGCGTAGATCGACGGGACGGAAGTCTGAGAGTATTCATCGACCTCGACCGCGCCGCCGCGCGCCAGTTTCACGCCCGCCTCTTCCAGTCCCATCTTGTCGGTGTTGGGGCGGCGGCCGGTGGCGAACAGGACGTGATCGAACACACCTTCGTGTCCATTGGTGGACTTGACCCAGATCGGGCCGCCCCGAGCCGCGGCGTCGCCGCCGCGCGCGTCGGTCTGCAAGGCCGCCATCTGGTGCACATCGGCGCCCATGCCGGCCTGGTTTTCCTCGTCCGGGGCGGGACGCTCGGAGGCCGGCGCCATGTCCACGATGTTGGTGCCGACATGCAGGTCGATGCCGTGTTCGCGCATCATCTCTGCGATCAGGCCACGCGCCTCTTCGTCAAATCCGCGCAGGATCTGCGCGCCACGATAGAACTGGGTCACCTGCACGCCCATGCCCGACAGGATGCAGGCAAACTCGCAGGCGATGTAGCCGCCGCCGACGATCAGGATGGATTTGGGCAATTCGGGCAGGTCGAAAATGTCGTCCGACACGATCCCCAGATCGGCGCAGGGAAAATCCGGCCGCACGGGCCGACCGCCCGTGGCGATCAGGATATGCTTGGCGGTCTTGGTCACGCCATTTGCAAAGCGGATCGTGTGTGGATCGTCCAGAACCGCGCGGCTGTCGAATACCTCGACGCCGGAAGTGTCCAACAGGCTGCGATAGACGCCTTCAAGACGCTCCAACTCCTTGTGGAGATGGGGCTGGAACGCATCCCAGTGGAACGCGCCATCCGCGACATCCCAGCCATAGGCGCGCGCATCGGCAAAGCTTTCGCGGTAGCTCGAGGCGAAGACCATCAGCTTCTTGGGCACGCAGCCGCGGATGACGCAGGTGCCGCCCAGGCGGCTTTCCTCGGCCAGGGCGACGCGGGCCCCCTCGGCCGCCGCGACACGCGCCGCGCGCACCCCGCCCGAGCCGCCGCCGATCACGAATAGGTCGTAGTCGAAAGTCGCCATGGCTGCCGATCCCCTTGTTCCTGGCTTCAGGTCGGCGCCGGTATCTCACAGTCGCGCGCGACGTGCCAGTGCGGTGGCGCGGCGCGGATGCTCAGTCGCCGTTATCGGCAAACAGGTTCTCGCCGCCCACCAGATCGACGCGCTCGTGCTCGACCGTGCCGTTGTTGATGTCGCGCACCTCGACGGTGCCATCGGCATTTCCGATCACGAGGATGTCGCAGATATCGAGGAACAACCCATTCTCGACCACGCCGGGGATCTGGTTGAGCACCAGGCTGAGCTGCGCCGGGTTCGAGATGCGGCGCAGGTGCAGATCGAGAATGAAATTGCCCTCGTCGGTGCGGAACGGCTCGGATCCGTTCAGGCGCAGGCTTGCCGCGCGGCCCAGAACCTCGACATTCGACAGCATCTCTTCGATCAACGCCTTGGTCGTCTGCCAGCCAAAGGGAATGACCTCGACCGGCAGCGGAAAGGTGCCCAGGCGGTCCACCTCTTTGGACAGATCGGCGATCACGATCATCTGATCGCTGGCGGTGGCCACGATCTTTTCGTGCAGCAGCGCGCCGCCACCGCCCTTGATCAGGTTCAGGTTGGGGTCGAACTCGTCCGCGCCGTCGATGGTCAGGTCCAGCCAGCGCACCTCGTCCAGCGTCTTGACGGTGATGCCCACCTCGCGCGCCAGATCGGCGGTGCGTGTCGAGGTGGCGACGCCGGTGATCATCATGCCGTCCTCGCGCACCAGCTCGCCCAGACAGCGTACCATCCAGGCCGCGGTCGACCCGGTGCCCAAGCCCACGCGCATCCCGTCCTCGACGAAATCAACCGCCCGGCGGGCGGACACGTATTTTGCCTTGTCGATGGGCGACAGCTCGGCCGGCATGGGCGGTCTCCGTTTGCTAAAAGGGGGCGCTCGGTTCCCCGTCTTTAGCCAAAGCCGACGCCCTGTGCGAGTGCTAAACGCGCGCCGCCAGGGCCGACAGGACCGCGTCGAGATGCGTGCGTGGCAAAATCGCCAGCATCCCCGCCGCGTCGAATCGCAGCCGAACACGCGGGGCGACGGTTTCGTTCGATGTGCCGATCCGCGACGCGGGATGAAAGGCAAGATCGTCGACCGGCCACCGCAGCCCCGTGGCCCGTCCACGCACGCCGGCCAGCGGAAACAGTGACAGGCGTGTGCCCACAGGCAGGTCCAGAGCAACCTCGCCCTGCACGTGAAAAACGATGTCGCAGGCCCCCAGGATGACGCAGGCCCGTTCGGGCCGCGCGACCAGCGTGTGATAGGCCGCAAGTTCATGGTCGATCCGCGCGCCGGCAAAGCCCACGGCGATGACCAGCCGCGCCGTGACCGACCGCAGCGCCTTGTCGAAATCGGTGCTGTCCTGTTCGGTTATGGGAACGAGACGCCCCTCCAGACGGGCCCGATCGCGCGGGTCCAGTGAATCCATGTCGCCGATCACCGCCTCGGGCATGTGGCCGGCGGCCAGGGCGGCCCCCGCCCCACCATCGGCGGCCACCAGCGCGGGCGCCCGCGCAAGGGCAAGGTCCAGATCGCCCGGCGCCACGACGCCGCCCCCCAGAAGAGTGACCGCCTCGCCGAGGTTCAACAATGGCGCTTCTGCGGGCAAAATCTGTCCTCCGGGGCCGGCAATCTCCATCGGACTGCCCTAATCCGGGCACGATGTTTTGCAATCAATTTGTGTCAAGGCAATTCAAGATGGTAAATTCCGGGTGCCCCCGGGCGAAATGAGTGATGGTCGAAATGGGTGATGCAAACAAGATCCTGACGGTTTCCTACGGTACGTTCTCGTGCACGTTGGAGGGATTCGACGAACCCTTCTCGGCAATGAAGGCGATCGCGGAATACTTCCGCGACCTCGCGGCGGAGGACCGCTATTTCGGGGCCGAGCCCCCCACCCCCGACGCCGAGGCCCTGCATCGCATCACCGAGGCGGCCATCCATCGCCGCATCGAAGCCCGGTTCACCGAGAACAGCCTGATCATGCGCCCGGACGACAGTGTCGCGCCGGACGCGGTGACCGACATGCCCGAGACGGGTTTGCGCGGCTCCGAGACGCTTGCACCGACCGCCGAGGATACGCCCGAGGTCGATCCGACTGTGGCCACGGAAGATACCGCGCCCGAGGTCGAGGTTGACGCGACGGAGGGCGCGGAAGATCTGCCGCCCGAGGACCCGCAGGACGCTGCCGCGCCCGAGCCTAGCGACACGCCCGAGCAGACCGAGGCCGAGCCCCCCGCGCCGACCGTCCTCGCGGCCCCCGTCGCCGAGCCCGGTTCCGACGAGGAAGGGATCGTCGCATCCCTGCCCGAGTTGGAAGACCTGCCCGAGCTGGACGACGCCACCACCGAGGCGTCAGCGCCCGACCACGATCAGGCCGAGGCGGAACCCGAGGACAGCGCCGAGGCGGCAGTCGCAGAGGACGACACCCCGGACGGACAGGCCGGCCGCGACGCTGAGCATACCTCGGACCCATCGGATGCGTCGATCCCCGAAGGCGCGGACACGCTGATCGCGATGGCCGCCGCCATGGCAGCTGCGAATGCCGCAAGCGAGTTTGCCGCGTCAGACGACGCCGACCCCGTCGCCGAGGATGACATTGCAGATGCGCCCATCGCCGCGGATGACATGGACATGCCCGTGGCCGGTTCCGACCTGGCTGACACCGCATACGAGGAGGACGGCGCCGACGATTTCTTCGCCGACGCGACCGACACCCTTGCCGCATGGACGGCCGAGGACACCGAGGCCCTTTTGGGTGAGGCGCGCGCGGTCGAGGGCGACTCGGTCGCGGCGCGGCTGGCGCGCATCCGCGCCGCCGCCATGGCCGAGAGCGCCGAAGAGGATGACAGCGCCGCCGATCCGGTGCAGCGCGATGCCGTGACCCCCGCCGAGGGTATAGATACCCCCGCTGCCGCAGCGGATGAGGACTGGCGCGGCGAGGCCGCAGACAGCGCCCAGGCCGAGGACACGATCGCCGCCGTCTCGGCCCTGTTGCAGGACGAGGCGCTGCCAGCCGTCACGCAAGGCACCGACGACGAGGCGACCGACACCCGCCCGGTCCCCCAGCCCGAGCCGGAGGAGACCGCCGAGACCGCAGAAGCGGACCCATCCGGCACGGACGCAGGCCTCGACCCCGAGGCTGAGGCCGCACTTCAGGCCGAACTGGCCGCGATCGCGGCGGCAAGCCGCCCGGACGAGGTCGGCACGACCGGCCGCGAAGAGGATGAGGATGAAGAGCAAGACGCGGATGCGGATGCGGATGCGGACGCGGATGAAGCATCCCCCCGGGCCGAGCAGAAAGCCGCCCAGTCGGGGACCGCGGAATTGCCGCAAGGCCGCGACACCGACATGGATCGGCTGTTCAATGCCACCGACAGCCGCCTGTCCAACGCCGAAACCAGCCGGCGCCGCGCCAATATCCAGCATCTCAAGGCCGCCGTGGCCGCTCAGGATGCCGACCGCAAACTGGCGCAGGTGCAGGGCACCGCGACGGAACCCGAGGACCAGACGAGCGAATACCGCGAGGATCTGGCACGGGTGATGCGCCCCAGCCGCGTCCGGGTAAATGTCAAACGCCGCAAGGCCGCGCGCCCGGCGCCGCTGGTCCTCGTCTCGGAACAGCGCGTCGATGCCGACCCTGCCGAGACGCCGACACACCCCGTGCGCCCGCGTCGCGTCAGCGCCGCCGATGCCCGCGCGCCGCGCCCCTCGGCCGTCGATGCCACGCCCATACCGGGTCCGCAGCACGCGGAGGCCGAGCCGCAGCCAAGCCGCGCGATCGACACCATGCCGCCGGTCGAAAGTGTTGCGCAAAGCCTCGATGCGGCCGCGACCGGCACCGACGCCACAGCGCTGCCGCCGGCGCAGGACGACACCCCGCCGCCGCCGCGCAAGATGTCGAACTCGCTGGCCTTTCTGGCCGAGCGGGCCGGACTGGCGATGAGCGGCGTGACACGCCGCATCGCGCCGCGCGCGGAGCAGCCCGCCGCCGCTGAGGCCAACCCGGCACCCGTGATGCAGCCTGCCCCGCAGACACCCGCGCCCGCAGAGCAGCCCGCCCCCGGCTCACCCGCGCCCGAGGCCGTCGCCACGCCGCCCGAAACCCCGGCCCCGCAGGCCGATGTGCCCGATCATGTCGTCCGCTTCATCCAGAAACTCGAAGCCAGCGACGTGACCGAGATCGAAGAGGTTGTCGAGATGGGCGCGCGCTACATCACCCACGATCTGGGCGAGACGACATTCCGCTACCGCCAACTGATCCGCCTTGTCCGGATCGCCACCGAAGACAGCATCCATCGCGACGAGGCGGTCGAAGCGATCGCGAAGCTGCGGCGCAGCGGTGTTCTTGTCGAGGATCAACCCGGCCAGCTTGCGCTTGCGCCCGAGGATGGCACCCGCAGCCAGGCCTGACGCCACGGCGGCCAGGCTGACGCTGCGATCTTCGGTGCCGGCGGGCCGGCTTAGCGATCCCCGTCGCGATCGGTGTCGCGATTGGTGTCGGGGGGTGCGTCCGGGTCGGCTTGGCCCACGCCCAGGAAAACCGACTTGAACGGGATCGCCCATACGAACCCCAGGATCACGTAAACCGCCAGCTCGACCCAGATCGAGGGGCGTTCGAACAGGCTGATGATGAACCACGCCGCTGCGATATAGGCCGGCAGACCGAAAAGCAGGATGAAGATCGACCAGCGCTTTCTGGCCTTGTAGCTGAGGGCCATGGGTATCCCTTTTCCGGGTTGTGGCGCGTGCCCACAGGGCCGCGCCCCTTGTCAATCGGCGAACGGATCGGTGACGAGGATGGTATCATCGCGTTCCGGCGAGGTGGAGAGTAGGGCGACCGGGCATTCGATCAACTCTTCGATCCGGCGCACGTATTTCACGGCCTCGCCCGGCAGGTCGGCCCAGCTGCGCGCGCCTTCGGTCGATTCGGACCAGCCCGGCATCTCTTCGTAGATCGGCACGCAGCGCGCCTGCTGGTCGGCCGCCGTCGGCAGGTAATCCAGCCGCTCACCGTCCAACTCGTAGGCGACGCAGATTTTCAGGGTTTCGAACCCGTCCAGCACGTCGAGCTTGGTCAGAGAGATGCCCGACACACCCGAGGTCGCGCAGGTCTGACGGACAAGGGCCGCGTCAAACCAGCCGCAGCGCCGCTTGCGCCCGGTTGTCGTGCCGAATTCATGCCCGCGTTCACCAAGGCGCAGCCCGTCGGCATCGTCCAGTTCGGTCGGAAACGGCCCTTCGCCGACACGTGTGGTGTAGGCCTTGACGATACCCAGCACGTAGTCGATGGCCCCCGGCCCGATGCCCACGCCCGTGGCGGCCTGCCCCGCGATCACGTTGGACGAGGTCACGAAAGGATAGGTGCCGAAATCGATATCCAGAAGCGCGCCCTGCGCCCCTTCGAAGAGGATCCGTTTGCCGGCCTTGCGCTTTTCGGTCATCACCTTCCAGACTGGGCCGGCATACGCCAGGATCTGCGGCGCGATTGCCTTGAGTTGCGCGATGAGGGCGCTGCGGTCGACCGGGTCGACTCCCCAGCCCCGTGCGCAGGGCATTGTGATGGGTCAGCCGCCCGGTCCACCCGCGCCTCCAGCGTGGCATCGTCGGCCAGATCCGCCACCCGGACCGAGCGGCGGCCGACCTTGTCCTCGTAGGCCGGGCCGATGCCGCGCCCGGTGGTCCCGATCTTGGCACCCTTGCTGGCGGCCTCTTCGCGGGCGCGGTCCAGTTCGCCATGAATCGGCAGGATCAGCGGCGTGTTCTCGGCGATCATCAGCGTCTCGGGCGTGATCTCGACCCCCTGCGCGCGGATCGTTTCGATCTCGGTCAACAGGTGCCACGGGTCCAGCACGACGCCATTGCCGATCACGCTCAACTTGCCGCCGCGTACGACACCAGACGGTAGTGCGTGCAGCTTGTAGACCGCCCCGTCGATGACCAGCGTGTGACCGGCGTTGTGCCCGCCCTGAAAGCGCGCGATCACGTCGGCGCGCTCGCTCAGCCAGTCAACGATCTTTCCCTTGCCCTCGTCGCCCCACTGGGCCCCGACCACGACAACGTTCGCCATTTTCGCTGATCCTCTATCCTTGCTGGCCCGCCCGGGCGAAAACCGCGGCAGCTATAGCCGTGCCAGAGCGCGGGGAAAACCGGTTTCTCGGTCTTGCGACAGGGCGACAGGACCGAAACGCGGTGTCGACGGGCCCGCCGGGCGTCGGCCTGCGACGAAAAAGGCCCGATCTTTTCAGCCGTCCGATATTTTCCTTGCCAACCAGCGCCCAGATCGCCTTAAAGTTGTGTCGTGCAGGTCTTGCGGCGGCCTGTCGCATCTCATAAGTAGGCGCAAATCCAAGCTCGGCCGCAAGGACCCGCCAATGGAAAACGTCATTCTTGTCGTCCACCTTATCCTCGCGATCTGCCTGATCGGCGTCGTGTTGCTGCAGCGTTCCGAAGGGGGCGGCCTGGGCATGGGCGGCGGGGGCGGTGGTGCCATGACGGGCCGTCAGGCGGCGACCGCGCTCGGCAAGCTGACCTGGGCCTTTGCCATCGCATTCTTGGCGACCTCGATCACGCTGACGATCATCGCCGCGCAAAACTCGGCCAGCGACTCGGTCCTCGACCGGATCGGCGTCAGCACCCCCACCGATGCCGATGTGGATGACGATGTGGTCCTGCCGCCGGTGGATGACCTGTTGCCGCCCATCTCGGGCGACGCCCCGGCCCTGCCGCCGCGCGCGGACTGAGACCTGAGCGCGGCGGGCTGGCCCGCCGCATATTTTGGGCCAACACCCCAAACCCTCACATGATCTAGCGGGAGCGCTTGAAGAGCGCAGCGAAAACCTGTTATGCTCAAATCCCGTGGCCTAGGGATTGGGGCTTTGGATTCGGTTTGCCTCCGACGCCCCCGACACGGGAGAGACTTCGAACATGGCGCGCTTCATTTTCATCACCGGCGGTGTGGTGTCCTCGCTTGGCAAGGGGTTGGCATCGGCGGCGCTTGGGGCTTTGTTGCAGGCGCGTGGCTTCACCGTCCGGCTGCGCAAGCTGGACCCCTACCTGAACGTCGATCCCGGCACGATGTCGCCCTTCGAGCATGGCGAGGTGTTCGTCACCGATGACGGTGCCGAGACGGACCTGGACCTTGGCCATTACGAACGCTTTACCGGGGTCGCCGCGCGCAAGACCGACAGCGTATCCTCGGGGCGGATCTATTCCAACGTGCTCGAGAAAGAGCGCCGTGGTGACTACCTGGGCAAGACGATCCAGGTGATTCCGCACGTCACGAACGAAATCAAGGATTTCATCTCGATCGACGAGGACGAGGTGGATTTCATGCTGTGCGAGATCGGCGGCACGGTGGGCGACATCGAGGGCCTGCCGTTCTTCGAGGCAATCCGCCAGTTCAGCCAGGAAAAGCCGCGCGGGCAGTGCCTGTTCATGCATCTCACGCTGCTGCCCTACATCAAGGCCTCGGGCGAGCTGAAGACAAAGCCCACGCAGCATTCGGTCAAGGAACTGCGCTCGATCGGGCTGGCGCCCGATATCCTCGTGTGCCGGTCGGAAGGCCCGATTCCCCAGAAAGAGCGCGAGAAACTGGCCCTGTTCTGCAATGTGCGCCCCGACGCCGTCATCGCCGCGCAGGATCTGAAGTCGATCTACGAAGCGCCTCTGGCCTATCACCGCGAGGGCCTGGATCAGGCCGTGCTGGATGCATTCCAGATCAGCCCGGCCCCGAAACCCGATCTCAGCCGGTGGGAGGACGTGGCCGACCGCATCCACAACCCCGAGGGCGAGGTGCGCGTGGCCATCGTGGGCAAATACACGCAGCTTGAAGATGCCTACAAATCCATCGCCGAGGCCCTGACGCATGGCGGCATGGCCAACCGGGTGCGGGTAACGGCCGACTGGATCGACGCGGAAATCTTCGAACGCGAAGACCCGACACCCTATCTCGAGGACTTCGACGCGATCCTGGTGCCGGGCGGCTTTGGCGAGCGCGGCACCGAAGGCAAGATCAAGGCGGCCGAGTTCGCCCGCACCCGCAAGGTGCCCTATCTCGGTATCTGTCTGGGCATGCAGATGGCGGTGATCGAAGCGGCCCGCAACCTGGCCGACCTGGGCGATGCGGGGTCGGAGGAGTTCGATCACGAGGCCGGGAAAAAGCGTTTCACGCCGGTGGTCTACCACCTGAAGGAATGGGTGCAGGGCAATTACAAGGTCACGCGCAAGGCCGATGACGACAAGGGCGGCACGATGCGGCTGGGCGCCTATGATGCGGTGCTCAAGGACGGGTCGCGGGTGGCCGAGGTCTATGGCGCGACACAGATCGAGGAACGCCACCGCCACCGCTACGAGGTCGATATCAAGTACCGCGACGCGCTGGAGGACAAAGGGCTTGTCTTTTCCGGCATGTCGCCGGACGGCCGCCTGCCCGAGATTGTCGAAGTCGCCGATCACCCGTGGTTCATCGGGGTGCAGTTTCACCCCGAACTGAAGTCGAAACCCTTTGCGCCACACCCGCTGTTCGCGGATTTCATTCGCGCCGCCAAGGAAAACTCCCGCCTCGTCTGAGAGACAGGGCCGGTTTTCTCAAGAAAACCGAACGGAAAACCACGGGTTTTCCAAACGAAAATCTCGAGATTTTCGCGCCCGGCAAGCCGGATGTCGGGGCCTTTACTCGGCGACGCGCGGCATGGCGGCCATCACCTCGTCGCGGATGATCTCGGCGATCAGGCCCGCGTCGGCGACGGAAAATGTCAGCGGCAGGCGCATGTCGATGAGGCCGGCAAGGATCGCATCGGTGCGCGGCAGCGATTGCGGCGGTGCATAACGCCAGCTGTCATAGCGGGATGTGAAGGCCACAGGCTCCTCAGCACCGAACCATTTCAACTCGACACCCCGCGCGGCGCAGCCCCGCAGGACCGTTGCAATCGTCGTGGGCGCGGCACCCGGCAGGCGAAACTGGATGGAGGATCCGACGATCGACTCGCGCGCGTCGCGCTTGATCACGGCCAGTCCGGGGGTGTTGCGCAGGCCGTCTTCGACCGTCGTGTAAAGGTCGTTCCACCGGGCCACCTGACGTGGCAGGTCGGCCAGTTGAACCCGCAGGATCGCCGCACGCAGATGATCCATGCGGCCGGACACATTGGGGGTCGCCCACTTTACCTTTTCGAACGTTTCCACAGGCGGACTGGCCGTGTGACGGGGGTAAAGCATATAGCTTCCCGATAACAATACAGCGCGCGCCATGACCTCGGGATCGTCCGAGATCACCAGCCCGCCCTCGCCGGAATTGATGTGTTTGTAGGTCTGTGTCGAATAGCAGCCGATCAGCCCGTGCCGCCCCGACGGGACACCGTTCCACGCCGCGCCCATGGTGTGCGCGCAATCCTCGATCACCGCGACACCGGCCGCGTCGCAGATGCGCATCAGCCGATCCATGTCGCAGATATGTCCGCGCATGTGGCTGAGCAGCAGGACCTTTGCGCCACTGTCCACCACGCGTCGGGAAAGGTCGTCGAGATCGATGGTCAACGCCTCGGTCGTCTCGACAAAGACCGGCTCGGCCCCGACGCTGGCGATCGCCCCCGGCACGGGAGCGAGCGTGAAACCGTTCGACAGCACCTTGTCGCCCGGCCCGACCCCCAGCGCACGCAGGGCGCAGGACATGGCATACCCGCCTGAGGCGACGGCAAGCGCGTATTTGGCGCCGGTAAAGGCGGCGAATTCCTCTTCGAGATGCGCGACCTCGCCGACCTCGCCCTCGGCCAGATTGTAGCGATGCAGCCGCCCGGTACGCATGACGGCGATCGCGGCCTCGATCGCGGCCTCCGGCAAGGACTCTTGCTGGGTGAAACTGCCTGTGAAAACGCGTTTTTCCATGCTCAGACCATCACTGCCGCGGGGGCGGGCGTCAATCCGACGCCGCCGTCAGGGGATAAGAGTGTCGAGGACGCGATCGAGATCGTCGAAATGATCGAGCAGCGCCTCGGGTGACAGGTCGGCCACGGCCCGCCCCGTCGGGCCAAAGGTGACGAGGGCACAGGGCACGCCCGCGGCGCGCGCCGTCGCGCGATCGGTGACGGTATCGCCGATCAGGATCGAGCGCGCCACATCCCCGCCCGCCCCGGTGACGGCGGCGCGATAGGGGGCGGGGTCGGGCTTGCGCACCGGCAGCGTATCGGCCCCGACAAGCGAGGTGAACAGCCCCAGGATGCCCAGCCGCTCGAGCAATTGCACGGCCAGCGCCTCGGGCTTGTTGGTGCAGATGCCCACGCCGACACCGGCGGCGTGCAGACGTTCAACGGCCGCGACGGCCCCGGGATAGAGCGTGGTGTGCTCGTCGATCGCCCGACCATAGGCGGCCAGCAACAAGGGATAGCCCCGCTCGATCACGTCGTCTGACGCCTCAAGGCCCATCCGTGTGCAGGCCAGGTGCAGCATCGCGCGACCGCCCCGAAAGGCCGTGGCATCATCGGCCCCCCGTGTCAGATGCGGCGCATGCCCCATTTCGACCAGCGCAGCATTGGCGGCCGCGATCAGGTCCCCGCTGGTATCGGCCAGCGTTCCGTCGAGATCGAAAATCACCGTGCGTGTCATCAAGGCCCCCATTGCGACCGTCGGCAGATAATTGCCCATGCTTGAAACAGGCTGACGGGCAAAGTGACCGGGCACTTGCTTGGCACCCCGACCCCGCTTGGATAGAACGCGGCCAAGCAAAGGGAAACCCGGATAAATGGCGCAGAACTCTCCTCGACCCATCGCCCTGATCGTGCTGGCCGCCGGTGCCGGGACGCGCATGAAATCGGACCTTCCGAAACCGCTGCACCCGATCGGTGGGGCGCCGATGATCGCCCATGCGCTTGCGGCCGGGCGTGCATTGGAGCCGGCGCGGATCGTCGTTGTCACAGGCCACGGGGCCGAGGCCGTGGAAACCGCCCTGGACGAGATCGCGCCCGAGGTCGTCTGCGTCCGCCAGGACCGGCAACTGGGCACGGGCCATGCCGTCTTGCAGGCGGCCCCGGCGCTGGAGGGGTTCGAGGGCGACGCGGTGGTCCTCTATGCCGACACCCCCTTTGTCAGCGCGGCCACCTTGCGCAGCATGCAGGCTGCGCGCGCCGACCATGACATCGTGGTGCTTGGGTTTCGCGCCGCTGATCCAGGCCGCTACGGCCGCCTGCTGATGGAGGGCGAGCGCCTGGTCCGCATCGTCGAGGCCAAGGACGCCACGCCCGAACAGCTTGGCATCGACTTGTGCAACTCGGGGCTGCTGGCGGCGGATGCCGGCCAGTTGATGAGCCTGCTGGCACAGGTCGAAACCGATAACGCGGCGGGCGAATACTACCTGACCGATCTGGCCGAGATCGCCGCGTCGCAGGGCCTGTCGGCCACGGCGATCCTGTGTTCCGAGGCCGAGACGCTGGGCATCAACTCGCGCGCGGAACTGGCCGCCGCCGAAGCGCAGTTTCAACGCCTGAAACGCGCCGAGTTGCTGGACAATGGCGTCACCATGACCGCGCCCGAGACGGTCATCCTGTCGGCCGACACATGGGTGGGGCGCGACGCCACGGTCGAGCCCTATGTCGTCTTCGGCCCTAGCGTGACGGTGGAATCCGGAGCCACGATCCGCGCGTTTTCGCATCTCGAAGCGGCCCATGTCAGCGCCGGCGCCATCGTCGGCCCCTATGCCCGGCTACGGCCCGGCGCAGAGATCGGAAACGACGCCCATATCGGAAATTTCGTCGAGGTGAAGGCCGCGCGGATCGGCGAAGGTGCCAAGGTCAATCACCTCACCTATATCGGCGATGCCGAGATCGGCGACCGAACGAATGTCGGGGCCGGCACGGTCACCTGCAATTACGACGGTGTCTTCAAGCACCGTACTGTCATCGGAAAGGACACGTTCATCGGATCGGACACCATGCTGGTGGCGCCGGTGCGCGTGGGGGACAAGGCGATGACGGCCTCGGGGTCGGTGATCACGCGGGATGTGCCCGACGGGGCCATGGCCCTGGCGCGGGCGAAACAGGTCGACAAGCCCGGGCTGGCCATACGCCTGATGACACGCTTGCGCGAGGCAAAGGCAGCACGGGCCAAGGACTAGCGGCCAGAGCAGAAAAGGACGGACTTCGCATGTGCGGCATCATAGGTGTACTGGGCGATCACGAGGTCGCGCCGATCCTCGTCGAGGCGTTGAAGCGTCTTGAATACCGGGGCTACGACAGCGCCGGCATCGCCACGGTGCAGAACGGCACCCTGGATCGGCGGCGCGCGGTGGGGAAACTGAACAATCTTTCGGATTTGCTGGTACACGATGCGCTGGCCGGCAAGGCGGGTATCGGGCACACACGCTGGGCCACGCATGGAACGCCGACCGTGGCCAATGCCCACCCGCATCGCGCCGGCCGCGTGGCGGTGGTCCATAACGGGATCATCGAGAATTACCGCGATCTGCGCATGCGGTTGAAGGATCGCGTGTTCGAATCCGAAACCGACACCGAAACGGTAGCGCAGCTCTGCGAGTCGTTTCTGGAGGCGGGCCTGCCCCCCCGCGACGCCGCGGCCGAGACCCTCAAGCATCTCGAAGGCGCCTTCGCGCTGGCCTTTCTCTTCGATGGCGAGGATGACCTGATCGTCGCCGCGCGCAAGGGCAGCCCCTTGTGCATCGGCCATGGCGACGGCGAGATGTTCGTCGGCTCGGATGCCATCGCGCTGGCCCCCCTGACCAATATGATCACCTATCTCGACGAGGGGGATTATGCGTTCATCACGCGCGCCGGGGTCGAGATTCGCGATGCCGCGGGACGCCTGGCCAACCGCGAAGCACAAACCATCTCGGCTCAGGCGACACAGATCGACAAGGCCGGGCACAAACATTTCATGTCCAAGGAGATCTTCGAACAACCCACGGTCCTGGCCGAATGCCTGACGCATTACGCCCCGGGCGACCGTGTGGCCCTGCCCGAGGACGCCCTTGATTTCGCACAGACCGATCGCCTGATCCTGGTGGCCTGCGGCACGGCGAACTATGCCTGCCTCGTCGCGAAATACTGGTTCGAGCAACTGGCCGGCCTGCCCTGCGAGGTCGATATCGCAAGCGAGTTCCGCTACCGCGCGCCGCCGGTGTCCGAGGCCGCCACGGCTCTGTTCGTCAGCCAGTCGGGCGAAACGGCCGATACCCTCGCCGCGTTGCGCTATGCCAGCGACAAGGCCGCGCGGATCATATCCGTCGTCAACGTGCCGCAAAGCTCGATCGCACGCGAAAGCGACCTGGCGCTGCCGATCCTTGCCGGGGTCGAGGTTGGCGTCGCGTCGACCAAGGCGTTCATGAACCAGTTGGGCGTTCTGGCCAATCTCGCCATCCTCGCGGCGCGACAGCGCGGCCACATCGACGCCGCGCGCGAGACCGAACTGTTGGCAACCCTGCGCGCCGTGCCCGGCCTGGTGAACCAGGCCCTCGCCCTCGAAGAGCGCATCCAGAAACAGACCGGCAAGCTGGCCGAGGCGCGCTCGGTCCTGTTCCTGGGGCGCGGCGCGATGTTCCCGCTGGCGCTTGAGGGTGCACTGAAACTGAAGGAAATCAGCTACATACACGCCGAAGGCTATGCCAGTGGCGAACTCAAGCACGGGCCCATCGCCCTTGTGGACAAGACCGTCCCGGTGATCGTCATGGCCCCGCGCGACGCCCTGTTCGACAAGACCGTGTCGAACATGCAGGAGGTCTTGGCCCGTGATGGGCGCGTCTGGCTGATCACCGATGCCGAAGGGGCCGAGATCGCGGGGGACGGCGTCTGGCAAACGCTGATCATACCGCGGATCGAGCCCGATCTTTGCGCCCATGCTTTATGCCGTGCCGGCACAGTTGATCGCCTATCATACAGCCCTGCACAAAGGCACCGATGTGGACCAGCCCCGCAACCTGGCCAAGTCGGTGACGGTGGAATGAGCTTGCCGGGCGCGGCCACGCTGGCGCTGACGGGCCGGCATGTCCGGCTTGTGCCGCTCTCCCGCGACCATGCCGATGCCTTGGGTGCCGCCTCGGCCGAAGGTCGGCTGGACCGGCTGTGGTACACCAGCGTGCCGACGCCCGACGGGATGCCGGCCGAGATCGACCGTCGGCTGGCCCTGAAAGCTGCGGGCAGCATGCTGCCCTTTGCCACGCTCGATGCCACCGGGCGGCCCGTTGGCATGACCACCTACATGAACATCGACGCCGGCCTGCCACGGGTCGAAATCGGCTCGACCTGGATCACCCCCGCGGCGCAGCGCGGCCCGCTGAACACCGAGGCGAAGCGTCTGATGCTGGCCCATGCCTTCGAGGTCTGGAGATGCACGGCGGTCGAGTTTCGCACCCATCGCCTGAACACCCAGTCGCGGCGCGCCATCGAACGGCTTGGCGCGCAACTCGACGGTATCTTGCGCGCGCATATGCGGATGCCGAACGGCACCCTGCGCGACACGGCCGTCTATTCCATTACCGCGCCCGAATGGCCCGCCATACGCAGCCATCTCGATTGGCAGTTGGAGCGCCCGAGGTGACGCCCGAGGCCGCATTGGCGACGCTGAGGGCCGAAGCCAACCCCGCGCGCGCCGCGCAGATGCACGCCTATCACAAGATCGACCGCCCCTATCTGGGCCTGTCAAACGGACGGGTGGCCGAACTGGCAATCGCGTGGCGCAAGGCGACCACCCTGCCCGCGCGCGTGGCCTTGGCCCAAGGACTATGGGCCAGCAACATCCACGAGGCGCGGATCGCGGCGGCCAAGCTGTTCCTGCAGGGCCCGCATTCGCCCCGATGACAGCGCCGCCTGGGCCTGCCTTGCCGGTTTCGTGCCCGCGTTCGACAGTTGGGCCATTGCCGATGCCGTGGCGCAGGCCGGGGCCAAGCGCGTCGTGGCGGACCCGTCGCGGCTGGACGAGATCGAGGGCTGGACGCGCGCGGATGACCTGTGGACGCGCCGTGCCGCGCTGATCTTCACCCTGCCCTTCACCAAGTTGCGCCACCCGACCCCGATGGAGCGGGCCGCCCGTGACCGCATCCTGGGATGGTGCGCGGGCTATGCCGATGACCCCGCGTGGTCCATCCAGAAAGCGGTGGCATGGTGGGTGCGCGAGCTGTCGAAAAAAGACGCCGCGCGCGCCCGCGCCTTTCTGGACGCTCATGGCGAGCGCCTGAAACCCTGGGCCGCGAAAGAAGCCGCGCGCCATCTGTCCTGAGGCGCCGTTTTCGCCGGCGAAAACCGGTCGGAAAAGCCGGCTTTTCCGGCGCCCTCAGGCCTCGGGCACCCCGCCTTGCATCACGGTCAGGAACCAGTCGGTGTCGATATTGCCACCACACAGGATCACGCCGACCTTCTTGCCCGCCATCGCCGCGCGTTCCTGCATCAATCCGACCAGTGGGGCCGCCCCTGCGCCTTCGGCAAGGTTGTGGGTATCGCGATAATAGATGCGGATCGCCTCGGCCACCTCGGCATCCGACACGGTGAGGATGCGCGCGGCCTTTTGGCCGTAGATCTCCAACGCCTCGGCGACGGGGACGCGCACCGCCATGCCATCGGCAAAGGTGCGCGCGCTGTCGGTGGCGATCAATTCGCCCGCCTCGGCCGACAATTTTGCGGTCTGGGCGTTTTCACTGACGACGCCCACGATCTCGGCCTTGGCACCCAGCGCGTCGCGCGCAAGGATCGTGCCGCAGATGCCCGAGCCGCAGCCGATGGGCACATAGATCGTGTCGAGGTCGGGCACGGCCGAGAACAGCTCATACCCGTAGGTCGCCACCCCCCGCACCAGTTCGGGGTGAAAGGGCGGCACGAGGAACAGGCCCTCGGCCTCGGCGACGTGGATGGCCTCTTCACGGGCGGTGTCGAAATCTTCGCCGAACTCGATCACCTCGGCCCCGAAGGCCCGCATCGCCGCGTTCTTTTCCACCGAATTGCCGCGCGGGACATAGACCTTGGCGGTCAGCCCGGCAGCGACGGCGGCGCGCGCCTGCCCCTGACCGTGATTGCCGCGCGTCGCGGTGCAGATGCCCGGCACATCCGGGTGCGTCCGCCGCAGCCAGTCGATGAAGGTGATCGCGCCGCGCACCTTGAACGAGCCGGTCGGCGTGTGGTTCTCGTGCTTGATCCAGACCTCGGCCCCGAAGCGTGCGGCCAGTTGCGGCCACGCATATTGCGGGGTCGGCTGCATCTGCGTGGTGACAAGGGCGTGGGCGGCCTGAAGGTCGGAGTGGGAAAACTGCATGCGGGCCTCGGGGGAGTGTGTTCTGCCCGCTCACCCTATCGAGCCACCCCCTGCTTGCAAGGCACCGATGGCGGGGCCTAGGGTCGCGGCACAGCCAGAGGGAGACACCGGCCATGACCATCCTGATCACCGGCGCAAATCGGGGCATCGGCAAAGGGCTGACCGATGGCTATGTGGCGCGCGGCGAGACCGTCATCGCGACGGCGCGCGCCGCCGATGGGTGCCTGCCCCTCGATGTGAGCGACCCGGCCTCGGTCGCGGCGCTGGCCGAGCGGCTGCAGGGCCAAGCCATCGATACGCTGATCTGCAATGCCGGGATCTACCCCGACAAGGGCCAGTCGCTCGACCATGGCTACCCGCCCGATATGTGGGCCGAGGTCTTTGCCGTGAACGTCACCGGGGTCTTTCTGACGGTGCAGGCGCTCCTGCCCAACCTGTCCATGGCCGCCGCGCCGAAAATCGCCATCATCTCAAGCCAGATGGGATCGGATACGCGGGCGCCGGGGGGCAGCTACATCTACCGCGCGTCGAAGGCGGCGGCGCTGAACCTCGGGCGGAACCTGGCGACAGACCTGCGCCCGCGGGGCATCGCCGTCGGCATCTACCACCCCGGCTGGGTCCGGACCGACATGGGCACGGACGCCGCCGAGATCGGCCCGGAGGACAGCGTGACGGGCCTGATCGACCGGTTCGACGCACTGTCGCTGGAGACGACCGGCTGTTTCGAGACATGGGACGGGAGGGCGCATCCCTATTGAGGACGCATCGCCCCGGCGTGCCGCACGGGGCGACCCGTCGGGGGCGCTGCCCCCGGACCCCCCGGACGTATTTCCGCCAAGAAGACGGGGCCGAAGGCATCAAACACCTTGCGGCAAAGGGGCCAGCGGCCTAAGAGGCGCCCGGTAACAAAGAGGGACGGGGCGCGCATATGCCCATTCTGGTCATGAAGTTCGGCGGCACAAGCGTGGGTTCGCTCGACCGCATCCATCGCGCCGCCAAGCGGATCGGCCGCGAGGTGGCCAATGGCTATGACGTGATCGTCATCGTCAGCGCCATGTCGGGCGAGACGAACAAGCTGGTCGGCTATGTCGAGGAAACCTCGCCGCTGTTCGATGCGCGCGAGTATGACGCCGTCGTGTCCTCGGGCGAGAACGTGACCGCCGGGTTGATGGCGCTGACCCTGCAGGAAATGGATGTTCCGGCGCGCAGTTGGCAGGGCTGGCAAGTGCCGGTGCGCACAACCAGCGCCCATGCCAGCGCCCGGATCGAAGAGATCCCCAGCGACAACATTCTGGCCAAGTTCTCGGAGGGCATGCGTGTCGCCGTCGTGGCGGGCTTTCAGGGCATCAGCCCCGAGGGCCGCATCACCACGTTGGGGCGCGGCGGGTCCGATACCACGGCCGTGGCCTTTGCCGCCGCCTTTGAGGCCGAGCGCTGCGATATCTACACCGACGTGGACGGCGTCTACACCACCGATCCGCGCATCACGGCCAAGGCGCGCAAGCTGGACCGCATCGCGTTCGAGGAGATGCTCGAACTGGCTTCGCTCGGGGCCAAGGTGCTGCAGACACGGTCGGTCGAACTGGCCATGCGCTACAATGTCAAACTGCGGGTTCTGTCGAGTTTCGAGGAACCCAGCGATGAAGCGGGCACGCTGGTCTGTGCCGAGGAGGATATCGTGGAAAGCAATGTCGTGGCCGGGGTCGCCTATTCCCGCGAGGAAGCCAAGCTGACGCTGACCCATGTCGAGGACCGGCCCGGCATCGCCGCCGCGATCTTTGGCCCGCTGGCCGATGCCGGCGTGAACGTGGACATGATCGTGCAGAACATCTCGGATGCGGGCACGACCGACATGACCTTTTCCTGCCCGGTCAACGAGGTGAAGCGTGCCGAAAAGGCCCTTGCCGCGGCACGTGAGGCCAACGAGATCGGCTTTGCCGAGCTGATCGCCGATACCGAAGTCGCCAAGGTCTCGATCGTGGGCATCGGCATGCGCAGCCATGCGGGTGTCGCCGCCAAGATGTTCAAGACGCTGCGCGACGAGGGCATCAACATCAAGGTCATCACCACATCCGAGATCAAGGTCTCGGTGCTGATCGATCGCAAATACATGGAACTGGCCGTTCAGGCGCTCCATGATGCGTTCGAACTGGACAAGGCCGCCTGACAGGGCACATGGCCACGCCCGACGGTCCAATGGTTTGCGGGCCTTGACACCACAGCCGCAAAGCCCACCCTGACGGCTGCGACCAGGGGACGGGGACAGGGGGGCGCACCCATGCGCATCATCGATATCTGCGAGGTGACGAAACCGATCGCCTCGCCCATTCGCAACGCCTATATCGACTTTTCCAAGATGACGGCCAGCCTGGTGGCCGTGGTGACCGATCAGGTCCGCGACGGGCGGCGGGTCGTTGGCTATGGGTTCAACTCGAACGGGCGCTACGGGCAAGGGGGGCTGATCCGCGAGCGGTTCCGCGACCGGGTGCTGTCCGCCGATCCCGATAGCCTGCTGGACGAGGCCGGCCTGATCGACCCCGAAAAGGTCTGGGCTGCGATGATGACGAACGAGAAACCGGGCGGGCATGGCGAACGCTCGGTCGCGGTGGGCACGATCGACATGGCGGTCTGGGATGCGGTGGCCAAGATCGCGGAAAAACCGTTGTTTCACCTGTTGGCCGACAGCGAAGGCCGCGCGCCAGAACCGCGCGTGTTCGTCTATGCGGCGGGCGGCTACTACTACCCCGGCAAGGACGACACGCAGTTGCGCACCGAGATGCGCAGCTACCTCGAACGTGGCTATACCGTCGTCAAGATGAAGATCGGCGGCGCCCCCATCGACGAGGATCGTCGCCGGATCGAGGCCGTGCTGGACGAGATCGGCCCTGACGCGCAACTGGCCGTAGATGCCAATGGCCGCTTCGATCTGGAAACCGGCATCGCCTATGCCAAGATGCTGCGCGACTATCCGCTGTTCTGGTACGAAGAGGTCGGTGACCCGCTGGACTACCAGCTTCAGGCCGCGCTGTCCGAATTCTACCCCGGCCCGATGGCCACGGGCGAGAACCTGTTCAGCCACCAGGATGCGCGCAACCTGCTGCGCTATGGCGGCATGCGACCCGATCGCGACTGGCTGCAATTCGACTGCGCCCTGTCTTACGGGCTGGTCGAATACCGCCGCACGCTGGCGGTGCTGGATCAACTGGGCTGGTCGCGGCGGCGCTGCATCCCCCATGGCGGGCATCAGATGTCGCTGAACATTGCCGCCGGTCTGGGCCTTGGCGGCAATGAAAGCTACCCCGATCTGTTCCAGCCCTATGGCGGGTTCCCCGACGGGGTGCAGGTGATCGACGGCCATATCACCATGCCCGACCTGCCCGGCATCGGGTTCGAGGGGAAATCCGACCTGATCGCGGAAATGCGGGCCTTGGCCGAGTGACAGGCCGGACCCGGCGTTAACCCATCTTTCGTTGCGCGCCCCTGTCCTCGCAAGGTAGGACTTTGATCTGTGGCAGCCGGAAACACGGCGCCAGAGGGCATGAGGGCGATGGTCGAGCAATCCGAAAGTGAAAGTCGCAAGCTGCTGTCACGGCTGCAGGCCGTGATGGCCGACGCGGCCGCCGGACAGGAACGGCTGGATCGCATCACGCACCTGATCGCGGATTCGATGGGGTCCGAGGTGTGCTCGATCTACCTGTTGCGCGATTCCGACACGCTGGAGCTTTGCGCCACCCAGGGCCTCGCGCCCGAGGCGGTACATGTCACCCGCATGCGCATCGGCGAAGGGCTGGTTGGCCGGGTTGCCCGACAGGCCCGGCCGGTCAACACCGCCAACGCCCCGGCCGAACGTGGCTTTCGCTACATGCCGGAAACCGGGGAAGAGGCCTATTCCTCGTTCCTTGGCGTGCCGATCCAGCGGTTGGGCGAGCGCCTGGGCGTTCTGGTGGTGCAGTCGAAGGAAGCGCGCGAGTTTTCGGGCGACGAGGTCTATGCCCTCGAAGTGGTCGCCATGGTGATCGCCGAGATGACCGAACTGGGCGCCTTTATCGGCGAAGGCGCCGCGATGCGCGCGCGCCATCAGCAACAGGTCCTGTTGCGGGGCTCGGTGGCGCAGGAAGGCACCGCGATGGGCCATGTCTGGCTGCACGAGCCGCGCGTCGTCGTCACCCGCCCCGTCGCCGACGACCCCGATACCGAGTCCGAGCGCCTGCGCGCCGCCGTGGCGCAGTTGCGCCTCGACGTGGACGAGATGCTGACCCGCGCGCCCGGATCGGATACCGAGCAGCGCGAGGTGCTGGAAGCCTACCGCATGTTCGCCCGCTCGCGCGGCTGGATGCGCCGCATGGAAGAGGACATCCAGCGTGGCCTGTCGGCCGAGGCCGCCGTCGAAAAGGAGCAATCGACCGCCCGCGCGCGGATGGAGACCCTGCCCGACGCCTATCTGCGCGAGCGCTTGCATGACCTCGACGACCTGTCGAACCGGCTGCTGCGCCTGCTGACCGGGCAGGGCAAGGATACCGGCGCCGAATTGCCGCCCGATCCGATCCTCGTGGCGCGCAATATCGGGCCTGCGGAATTGCTCGACTACGGCCGGCGCCTCAAGGGCGTCGTGCTCGAGGAGGGCTCGGTCGGCAGCCACGCCGCCATCGTGGCGCGGGCGCTGGCGATCCCGCTGGTCATCCACGCCAGCCGCATCACCACCGAGGCGCTGAACGGCGACCCGATCATGCTGGACGGCGATCAGGGCATCGTCCATCTGCGCCCCGAAGAGGCCGTGGCCGAGGCGTTCCGCGACAAGCTGGCAATGCAGGCCGAAGCGCAGGAGCGCTATGCCTCGATCCGCGACAAGCCCGCCGAAAGCCTGTGTGGTACGGTCGTGTCGCTTCAGATGAATGCCGGGCTGATGGCCGATCTGCCCTCGCTGCCCTCGTCGGGGGCCGATGGTGTCGGCCTGTTCCGCACGGAATTGCAGTTTCTGACCCGAAACAAGGTGCCGCGCCGGGGCGAACTGGCGGCGCTCTATGCGCGTGTCATGGATGCAGCCCAGGGCAAGCGCGTGGTGTTCCGCACCCTCGATATCGGGTCGGACAAGGTGCTGCCCTACATGAAACCCACCGAAGAGCCGAACCCCGCCCTGGGCTGGCGCGCGATCCGGGTGGGGTTGGACAAACCGGGCGTCATGCGGATGCAACTGCAGGCGCTGATCCGGGCCGCGAACGGCCGCCCGCTGTCGGTGATGTTTCCCTTCATCGCCCAGCTCGAGGAGTTTACCGCCGCCCGCGATCACCTGTTGCGCGAAATCGACCGCGAGGCGGCCCTGGGCCGTGCCCTGCCGGAAACGCTGGAAATCGGCGCGATGCTGGAAACCCCCAGCCTTGCCTTCGCGCCGCGCCAGTTCTTCGAGATGGCCGATTTCATCTCGATCGGCGGCAATGATCTCAAGCAGTTCTTCTTCGCCGCCGACCGCGAAAACGAGCGCGTGCGCAAGCGCTACGACACGCTGAACGTCTCCTTCCTGACCTTTCTGGAGCAGATCGTGCATCGCTGCTCGGAGACCGGCACCTCGCTCAGTTTCTGCGGCGAGGATGCGGGCCGCCCGCTCGAGGCGGTCTGCTTTGCCGCCATGGGTCTGCGCACGCTATCGATGCGCCCGGCGTCGATCGGGCCGGTCAAATCCCTGCTGCGCCGCGTCGATCTGCGCGAGGCGCGCAGCATCATCAACGAGGCCCGCGCCGAAGGCTGCCAATCGGTACGGCCTGCCGTGATGGCCTGGCTGCGCCGTCAGTGACGCCCTGGCAGCCGGGTGTGGATGGCCCGGCCGCAGGCGCAGCCTGCCGGGTCCGGCGTGTGACCCCGCGCAGGCCTGCCTGCGCGGGGTCACTGGCGGAATGCCCCCCGCCTTTATGGGCCCCGCCCCTTACTCGCCCGGACGCTTGAGGCTGAACACCTCGCGCACGACCGAGTAATCGCGATACCCCAGGCGCGTCAGTGGATTGAACGACAAAACATCGAACATCCCGTCTTTCAGGCAATCGTCGCGCAGATGCACGCCAACCACCTCGCCGAAGACGGCAAAATTGGCCGCGCCTTCCAGTTTCACGATCTGCGTCAGCCGGCATTCCAGATTGGCCGGCGCCGCGGCCACCCGCGAACAGGGGATGGTTTCGCACGCCTCCCGCGTTATCCCGGCCAGATCGAACTCGTCGGTTTCCCTGGGCCAGGGCCCCGAGGTCTGGTTCATCACGTCGCGCATCGCGTATTCCACCACATTGACGCAGAACACCCCCGTATCGCGGATATTGGCGACGCTGTCCTTGGTGTCGCCGCGATCATCCTTGGCCGAGGTCGAGGCGAACATCACCTGCGGCGGCACATAGGCTACGGCATTGAAGAACGAATAGGGCGCCAGGTTTTCCGACCCGTCCGCGCCGCGTGTGGAAATCCAGCCGATGGGCCGAGGCGTGACGATCGCATTGAACGGGTTGTGTGGCAGGCCGTGGCCGTCCTCGGGGCGATAGAACATCTTGCTGCGTCTCCCTTCGCATGTTTGGCAAAGGGGTAGCGCCGTGCTAGGGCCGGGGCCAGAGGCAAGAGGGCTTTTTCCGACAGATGTATGCGTTGTCCCGCGAAACCGCCGATGACCGGTGGGAGGTCGAAGCGCTCTATGACCTGTGTTTCGCCCCCGGTCGCGAGGCCTTGTCGAGCTACCGCCTGCGCGACGGCATCGCGCCTGTCCATGCGCTCTGCCTCGTGGCGCGCGATCCCGATGGCATTCTCGGCGGCGCGATCCGGTTCTGGCCGGTGCGCGTCGGGCGCGCCGAGGCGCTGTTGCTGGGGCCGGTGGCCGTACACCCGACGCGACAGGGCGAGGGGCTGGGCGGCTTGCTGATCCGCGAGGGGGTCGAACGGGCCACGGACCTGTCATGGCCCCGCATCCTCTTGGTGGGCGATGCGCCGTACTATTCCCGGTTCGGGTTCCGGCAGTTGGACGGGGTCGAGATGCCGCCGCCCACCAACCCGGCGCGCGTGCTGGGCACGGGGAACTGGGCGGGCATCACCGGCCGGGTCACGCGCTGGGGCGCCGAGGAAGGGCACTGACCCCCGTCACCGCTCGCGCAGACGGTCCAGGATCATGTCGCTGGCCTTTTCCGCGATCATCGTCACCGGCGCATGGGTGTTGCCGCTGGTAATCGTCGGCATCACCGAGGCATCCGCGATCGACAGGCCGTCCATGCCCTTCAGCCGCAGGTCTGGCCCCACCACCGCGGCGTCGTCCACGCCCATGCGCGCCGTCGAGACCGGGTGGAAGATCGTCGTCGAGATATCGCCCGCCGCCGTCAACAGCATCTCTTCGCCATCGATCTCGGGCCCGGGCTTGATCTCGACGGGGTGGAACCGCGCCATGGCCGCGGTTGCCATCAGCCGCCGGGCATGGCGGATCGAGTCCACCGCCACCCGCTGATCGGTGGCGGCCGACAGGTAATTTGGCCGGATCGCCGGTGCCTTGGCCGGGTCCGGGCCGGTGACATGCACGCTGCCCCGGCTGTCGGGGCGCAGATTGCAGACCGACACGGTCAGGGCCGGAAACGAATGCAGCGGCTGGCCGAACGCCTCGAGCGACAGCGGTTGGACGTGATACTCGATATTCGGGGTGTCATGCTCGGGCGAGGAGCGCGTGAAGATGCCGAATTGCGACGGCGCCATGGCCAGCGGCCCGCGTCGGCGCAGCGCGTAATCCAGCCCGATTTTCAGCTTGCCCATTACCGTCGCGTAGTGATCGTTGAGGGTCTGCGCGCCCTCGATCCGATAGATCGTGCGGATCTGCAGGTGATCGGCCAGGTTTTCTCCGACACCGGGCGCATCAAGCGCCACATCGATCCCCAGCGATTGCAGCAGGTCCCCCCGCCCGATCCCCGACAATTCGAGGATCTTGGGTGTCCCGATGGCGCCGGCCGACAGGACGACCTCGCCCCGCGCCCGTGCATGGAAGACCTGCCCTTCCTGGCGAAAGGCCACGCCGGTCACCCGCCCCGATGCGAGCGTCAGGCTGTCCACCTCGGCCCCGGTCACGATGCGCAGATTGTCGCGATGCCGCGCGGGATCGAGAAATGCCTTGCGCGCGTTCCACCGCCATCCCCGACGCTGGTTGACCTCGAAATAGCCGGCCCCCTCGTTGTCGCCGCGATTGAAATCGTCGGTCCGGGGGATGCCCAGTTCCTGCGCGGCGTCGATGACCGCGTCCAGAACGGGCCAACTCAACCGCTGTTTTTCGACGCGCAGTTCGCCCGTGACGCCATGGGCCGCATCCCCGCCGCCGTGATGCCCCTCGGAGCGTTTGAAATAGGGCAGAACGTCGTCCCAGCCCCATCCGACATTGCCCATCTGACGCCACAGGTCATAATCTCGCGCCTGTCCCGCATGTAGATCATGCCGTTGATCGACGAACATCCGCCCAGCACCTTGCCGCGCGGATAGGCCAGCGCCCGCCCGTTCAGGCCCGGCTCGGCCTCGGTTTTCAGGCACCAATCCAGGCGCGGATCGCCCATCGCATAGAGGTATCCGACCGGCACATGCACCCAAGGGTGGTTGTCATGCCCCCCGGCCTCGAGCAAGAGCACACGCAAGCGCGGATCGGCTGACACCCGATTGGCCAGAACGCACCCGGCCGAGCCCGCCCCGACCACGATCACGTCCCACTCTCCGAAGCTGCGCGTCACACTGTCCCGCATCGCGTCCCCCCCTCTGCCCTGGTGCAAAAGGGCGTAGGCCATCCGCGGCATCGGGTCCAGCCGGATCGCGGCGCGGGGCGGCCCCTACAGGGTGATGTCGGCCGGAATGATGGGCCGTACGGCCGGCCGCTTCAGCAGCGGGGCAAGCCTGTCCAGAAAGCCGGAAATCCGGCTGCCGCCGGCGGCATCTGGCGATGCCGAGGGGATATCGCCCGCGCCCAGGCACAGGACCGCGGGGGTCAGCGCGCCGTCCAGACGCGCCAGATCGGTCTCGAGGCACGCCATGGCGCCCAACCGCCGACATGTCATGAAGACACCCGCCACCGGCGGCAGACGATCGGGCGCCGAGAGCAATCGGCGAAGTGGCGGCGCAAGACAGCCCCGCCAGATCGGCCCGCCCACGATCAGCAGATCGGCAGCGCCGATTGCCGGACGCACCGAGATGTCGGGCAAGATGCCGCGCACCGCATCGCTTTGGGCGCGCAGCCACCCGAAGGGGCCGTCGTAACGGGGGCAAATCACCTCCGAGATCTCCGCCCCGGTCGCCTTTGCCAGAAGGCGCGCAAGCGCGCGCGTGTGACCACTGCTTGAATACATGACGATCCGGGCCTGCATCGCGTTTCCCTTTCACCGGATATCTCATCATTTCGCATGAAATGATTTCGGATTGCCAGAAGAAACTGACACGCGGACTGTCAACTTGAGCGGTCTTGCATGTGACGGCATCTGGTGGTTCTGCTTGCATCGACAATCCAGCACAGGAGACGGATGGCATGGGCACCAAGATCGGGGTGATCGGCGGATCGGGCGTTTACGAGATTGACGGTCTGCAAGACGCGGCTTGGGTCGATATCGACAGCCCGTTCGGCGCCCCTTCGGACCAGATCCTGACCGGCCGACTGGGCGGGGTCGAAATGGCGTTTCTGCCGCGGCATGGGCGCGGCCATGTGCATTCGCCCTCGACCGTGCCCTACCGCGCCAATATCGACGCGCTCAAACGCCTTGGCGTCACGGATGTCATCAGTGTATCGGCCTGCGGATCGTTCCGCGAGGAGATGGCGCCTGGCGATTTCGTCATCGTGGATCAGTTCATCGACCGCACCTTTGCCCGCGAGAAGAGCTTTTTCGGAACCGGCCTCGTGGCCCATGTCTCGGTCGCCCACCCGACCTGCCCGCGCCTGTCGCAAGCCTGTCTCGAGGCCGCCCGCGCCGAAGGCATCAAGGTGCATGACGGCGGCACCTATCTGGCGATGGAAGGGCCGCAATTCTCGTCGATGGCGGAATCGAAACTGTATCGCGACGCCTGGGGCTGCGACGTGATCGGCATGACCAACATGCCCGAGGCCAAACTCGCCCGCGAGGCCGAGCTGTGTTACGCCTCGGTCGCGATGATCACCGATTACGACAGCTGGCACCCCGATCACGGGGCGGTGGATATCTCGGACATCATCGCCACCCTGACCGGCAACGCCGACAAGGCCCGCGCGCTGGTCGCCCGCCTGCCCGCCCTGCTGGGGCCCGAGCGCGCGCCCTGCCCCCATGGATGCGACCGCGCGCTGGAGCATGCGATCCTGACCGCGCCCGAAAAACGCGATCCCGCGATGATCGAAAAGCTGTCGGCCGTGGCCGGCCGCGTTCTGGGCTAGGACCGGCCCATGCCGCTGGAAACATGGCTGACCTTCCTTGCCGCGTCCTTTGTCCTGCTGATCATTCCGGGGCCGACCATCTTGCTTGTGCTGTCCTACGCGCTGAGCCAGGGGCGGCGGGTCGCCGTCTCGACCGCGGCTGGGGTGGCGCTTGGCGATCTTGTCGCCATGACCGCGTCGCTGGCCGGGCTGGGGGCGTTGGTGCTGGCCTCGGCAACGGTGTTCACCATTCTGAAATGGATCGGCGCGATCTATCTGGTCTGGCTGGGGGTCAAGCTGATCCGTTCCGCCCGCGCGGGCGCGGTTCATCTGCCCGAAACCGGCCTGGCGACGGCGCGACAGACCTTTGGCCACGCGGCAGCCGTCACGGCACTCAACCCCAAATCCATCGCCTTCTTCATCGCCTTCGTGCCGCAATTCATCGACCCGGCGGCACCGCTTCTGCCGCAATTCGGCATCCTGATCGCCAGTTTCGTGACACTGGCCACCCTGAACGCGCTGGCCTATGCGCTGTTGGCGGACACGCTGCGGCGCCACCTCGTGCGCCCCGCGGCGATCGCCTGGCTGACGCGGGCGGGCGGCGCCACCCTGATCGGTATGGGCCTGCTGACCGCCACGCTCCGCCGTGCCTGAGCGCGACCGACACCCGATCGCCACACCCGGGCGACTTGCGCCCACCCGTCGCCTTGATCCCGCCCCGACCACTTGCCATCACAGGGGTCATGTGGCGGTTGTTCCTGATCCTGCTCGGCTTTGCCGCGCTTGTCCCGCGCCCGGTGGCGGCACAGGAATACCTCAGCGTGCGCGGCCCCCTGTCGGACGAAGCCTTTTATCGCCTTGTCGCCTGCGCCGCGCCGCCCGGCGGGGACTGCGCCAAACCGTTCATCCGCTGGCCTGCGCACCGGCGCTTGTCGTTGCGGGTCGGCCTCGCGCAGATCAGCGCCGCGTTTGTCGATTATCGGTTTGACCTCGTCGATGCGGCACTGGACGACGCCATCGCCGAGATCAACGGCGCCGGCGCACATCTGTTTCTCGAACGCGCCTACGAGCCGCCCTTCGACGTGCCGATCTACCTCGTGGCAACGCCGCAGGGTGGGCGCATTTCGGGCACGGGGGTTCCCGAACTGGATGGCACCGACCTCTATATCGGGCGGGTCGCCCTGCGCTCGCGCGGAGAGGAGATCACGGCCGCCGCGATCGCGATCTCGGCTGACATCCGGCGACGCGAAATCGCCTCGGTCGTCCTGGAAGAGGTCGTCCAGGCGCTCGGACTCATTACCGATATCGCCTCGCCCGCTTACGAGGATTCGATCTTTGCCGAGAATGGCAATTCCACCGTTCGGCTGCGCGGCCAGGATGCCGCCGCGCTACGCCGGCACTATCCGCGGCTCTGACCGCACCCAGCAAAAGGTTTGGCAACATGCTCGATACCAAGGTGCTGCAGGATTACATCCGCACCATCCCCGATTTCCCGCACGAAGGGATCATGTTTCGCGACGTGACCACCCTGTTTCAGGACCCGCGCGGGTTTCGCCTTGCGGTCGATCAGTTGCTGGCCCCGTTCGTCGGACAACGCATCGACATGGTGGCCGGCCTCGAGGCGCGGGGTTTCATCCTAGGGGGCGCGGTGGCCCACCAACTGTCGAAAGGGTTTGTCCCGATCCGCAAGAAGGGCAAGCTGCCCGCGGCGACCATCGAACAGGAGTATGAACTGGAATACGGAAGCGCCACGGTCGAAATCCATGACGATGCGCTGAAACCGGGCGACAAGGTGCTGCTGGTGGACGACCTGCTGGCAACGGGCGGCACGGCCGAAGCGGGGATCAAACTGATCGAACGGCTGGGGGCCGAGGTCGTCGGCTGCGCCTTTGTCGTCGATCTGCCCGAGATCGGCGGCCGCAAAAGGCTGGAGGATATGGGCATGGCCGTACATGCCCTGTGCCACTACGCCGGCGCCTAGGCCCTTGCCCCAAGGGCGGCCAGGATCGCCACATCCGGCATTTCCGCGCCGCCCAAACGGCACCCGTCCCGCACGACCGAGAACATCGCAGAGGGCCAGACCGCGCGGTGGCGCGCCTCTTCGGGGTCGGACAGGCGCTGATGCCGGATGTGCAACCCGCGCGCGGCCCCTTCGGCGATCAGACGGTCCGTGCGCCGCTCGAGGCCGGCGCTTTCGCCACTGGTCTGGATCACGGCGCCCGGCCCGATCAACGCGGCCCGCGCCCGCCAGTCGCGCGGCAACGACGGCAGCGACAGCGCCCGTGCAGAACCCGACCCCACAGGCGCACCTCGTCCGGCCCGGTATCGAGCGTCAGCCACCCGCGGCCGGGGGCAAGCTCGGGCGCGACCAGCCCCTCGTCGCGACCGGTCATGGCCAGCACGGCGGCATACCCGTAGTAGGTCGCGAACCGTTCGACCGCCGCCCAAAGACTGCGGGCCCCGGCGACGGCCTCGGGCCCCGGTGCGACGCGCAGATCATGGACAACCACGGCGCGCGCGGCCCCGTCGATCGGACGCCACGACAGACGCCCCGGTTGGAACATGACGAACCCGTTGAGCGGTTCGCGCAACATTCGGATTTCGAGACCTTCGGAAAACCGCGCCATCAGCCAGGCGCGATCATAGGGCGCATGGGGGGCGGCCAGCATGCGGTCGATCCGCTGAAAGGAACAGCGATCAAAGGTCGGTGGCGACACGGTCACCAGATCTTTCACCCCTCGCGGCATGGCGAGCTCCCGTAAACAACATAGGGTTGCGCGTTCTTTGCCAAATTGCCGCACTTGAATGGCGCGCGCCTTGATCTGCCGCAAACTGGAAAATTGAAGATCTTAACGATTTGTTCACCGTTAAACGGCATGGTTGCGGCACGTGCCGGCCCCAACAGCCGGCATGTGACTGGCTGTTTGTCACGTCCCAAGGCTGCGCGCGCTGTCCCAGTCAATGCGCGCAGCCGCCACTCCAAAAGACGGTTCGATACGATTGTCTTCCGGCGCGCGAGCGGCTAGCCCATGGCCCGTGCGGGCGTGATGGAATTGGTAGACATATCGGACTTAAAATCCGTGGGCCATCGTGCCGTGGGGGTTCGAGTCCCCCCGCCCGCACCACGTTTTCCTGCAACGGGCACAAGGCCCGATGGGGCTATCGCCCTAACGAGAAGCGGCGCATCAGCACCAGCGAGACCCCAAAGGCGTCTTCGGACTGCACCAGGGGCGAGTCGGCCGGCATCGCCGGTCAGGCGCGTCCAACTGACCGTGCCGTCGAGGCTCCAATCCTCGGACAGGGTGTACCGCGCCCCAAGTTCCAGCCCATAGCTGACCACCCCCTCGCCCGGGGCATAGGCTGCGATGCCCGAGGTCAGTGCCTCGGCCCCCGTCACGCCAAAATAGGTGGCGGCATAATCCTCGGACCCCCACAGCATGCGCGGCCCCGCGGTCACGGTCAGATCCTGCGTGGGGCGCAGGATCGCGTCGATCCCCAGTTCGCCCACCCAGCTTTCGTGCCCGATGACGCCATAGCGTATGTCGGCAAAGGCCATGAAGGACTCGGCCTGATAGCCGACACCGCCGCCCAACTCGACGCTGAGGTCTATATCGTCCAGTCCGGCAAGTTCGTCGAAATCATCCGCGTTGCGCGCCCCGACAAGGCGGAACGACCCGCGGGGACGCCACCCATAGGTTACGGCATCGGGATCGGGATCGCCGAATTCAAGGTCGCCGATCCGCAGGTGATCGAAGGCAAAGCCCCCGCTGGGACCGATGGCATAGTCATCCGAGCCGAAATATTCGGGCGCGACCCGTCCGCCCAACCCGGCCCAGAAGGACAAGGAGAAGTCCGTCTGCGCGGTAGCCATGCAGGGGCCGATCGCCAACAAGGCGGCACATGCCATGCGTTTCATTCGATCCCCCATTCCGGTTATCCGCGTTCATCCATGAGCCGCAGCGACTTTCGGTTGATACATAGCACGACGCGGGGCACAGCATAGTGGTGCCGTGTCATTCATACGTGAAAAAGCGCGCCGCAGTGGCGCGCTTTCATGCCCGGCACATGACTGGGGGCGGTCGGCGTCAGGCGGCTTCGGCCTGGCTGCGGCGCTCGCTTTCCTCGCGGCTGAGCGCGACCGAGGTCCGCACGCCGCTGGCGACGAACTTCATCAGCCCTTCGACGACACGCTCATTCGGGTCGATGCCGGCGCAGCTCAGCACCTCGCGACCATCGCGCGAGCGCGCCCAGCGGGCGATTTGCTCAGGACCATTGCCATATTTCTTGTCATCGGCAATCGCGTCATCAAGTGCCGCGAGAACGACCGCGGCGAAGAGTTTCCGCGCGCGTTGACCCTGTTCGAAGTTGAAGGCGGTGCCATCAACGAAATCTCGCATTTCGTCGTCCTTTGTTTTTGCTCTTGCAATTTCGGCGTGACGCCTCTTATGCCCAGATTCTATGCAGCACAGGGATGCAAATATTGCATATGTGGTATTCTGCAAGATCATGGCTTGCAGCAGATGGCTACAGGTTCCGGTGTATTGTCAGCGTCCCAAGCGCCAGATATAGGAAGCCGCAACGCTTTCTCAAGTTTTTGCCAAGGTTTTGCCTCTATGCCCAAGATCAACGGGAATGAAATCCGCCCCGGCAACGTCCTCGAACACAATGGTGGCCTGTGGGCCGCGGTGAAGGTCGATCACGTCAAACCCGGCAAGGGCGGGGCCTTTGCACAGGTCGAATTGCGCAACCTGCGCAACGGCAGCAAGCTGAATGAACGCTTTCGCTCGGCCGACAAGGTCGAGCGCGTGCGCCTGGAACAAAAGGACCAGCAGTTCCTGTACGAGCAGGACAGCATGCTGGTCTTCATGGATACCGAAACCTACGAGCAGATCGAATTGCCCGCCGACATCCTCGGCGACCGGCGGCCGTTCCTGCAGGATGGCATGACCATCGTGGTGGAATTCCACGAATCGGAGGCGCTGAACGCGACCCTGCCGCAAAAGGTCGTCTGCAAAATCGCCGAGACGGAGCCGGTCGTCAAAGGCCAGACCGCGGCCAACAGCTTCAAACCCGCGATCCTCGACAATGGGGTCAAGGTGATGGTCCCCCCGTTCGTCGGTCAGGACGAAGATATCGTCGTCAACACCGAGACGATGGAGTATTCGGAACGCGCCTGATCCGCGCATCGCGACAGCCACACAGGCGCCGGTCCCGCCCGGCGCCTTTTTTTTCATGCACCTCAGTCCCGGCCGCCAGACCAGGGCGAGCGTGGCGTGCGGCGGGACCCAGCGCGCGGAATGCGCGACAGATCGGACAAGGGACGGTCGGCATCGCGTGGCATGGGCACGCGGCGCACAACCGGGATCGGGCTGCGGCGTCCGCGCTCGACGACGTAATTGACCTCGTCATGGGGCGGCTTGCCATGGGTGCGCCCCCACCAAGCCGGCCCGCCACGCCTGAGCCAGGCCGGCAGGATGAGGATCAGACCTGCCGCAAAACCGCCCGCATGCGCCCAGTAGGCGACGCCGCCACCGGCCACATCCATCGACAGGCCGTTGAACAACTGCAAGGCAAACCAGATCCCCAGCATCAGCCATGCGGGAATGGTGAACACCTTGATCAGAAAGAAGATGATGACCAGCACGTCGATCCGCGCACGCGGAAACAGCAACAGATATCCGCCCATGACCCCGGCAATAGCGCCAGAGGCCCCGACCATGGGAATGGGGGAATAGGGGTCTGCCAGGATCTGCCCCCCGGCCGCCGCAACCCCCGAGGCGAGGTAGAACAGCAAGAACCCGACATGCCCCAGCAGATCCTCGAGGTTGTCGCCAAAGATGTACAGAAACAGCATGTTGCCGATCAGGTGCATCCAGCCGCCATGCAGAAACATCGAGGTCACAATCGTATGCTGATCGGTCCCGGCCAGCACCTCGCGCGGCACCAGCGCCCATTGATCGAAAAAGGCCGACAGCATCGCCTCGCTTCCCGAAAGCGACGGGAAATAAGCCAGAAACACGACCACATTCATCGCGATCAGGGCCCAGGTGACAAAGGGCGTCCGGTTTGACGGGTTGTGATCGCGGATCGGAAACATGACCCGTCAACAGTTGGGTGGCCAAGGGCCGAGGTCAAGCGGGGCCTGTGCCCGGAACCGCATTCAGTCCAACTCGTCGGCGGCCAGCATCAGCCGAATCTCGCGTCGCACCATCTTGCGCACATTCCGCGTAATGCGTTGCCCCAATGGGCCTTGCAGCTCTTCGCGGACGACCTCGGCCACGATCTCACGCAGCGTCTCTTCGTCGAGGATTCCGGCTTCGTCTTCGGGGAAGGTGAAGGGAGAGGCTTCGTCGCCCAGGTCCTCGATCGCGTCATGGCCCGTGTCGTCCTCGACAGGGGACGGGTCGCGCTCGGGCCGCGGCACCTCTTGCAGCGTCGGGCCCGATGCGGCGACGCGCGCCTCCGCTTCGTGATCCGGCAGGGCCGTCTCAGGCTTTGCATCCTCGGGGGTCGGCTCCTGCGCGTGCGGCGGTGCCGTGACAGGCGCGGTATCCTGGTCGGCGACTGTCTCGGTCTCACTCTGGGGCTCACCCTCGGGCTCGGACACCTGCATGTCCTGCTTCGGTCGCGCCAACTCATCCGACCGGCGGCGCGAAAAGATCGGGGTGAATTCGGGCTTGTCTTCTTCGGCTGCCGTGTCCGTGGCCTCGGGGGGCTGGGGTTCCAAATCGACGGGCATATCGGGCTGTCCCGCCCCCCGCGCGGCGGCAAGATCGCGCAGGGCGCGCTCGGCATTGCTGCCGGGCCAATCCACATCGCCGGTCTCGGGCTCGAAATCGTCGGGCGCTGCGGCCGATTGCTCGCCCAGGATGTCGGCCACAGCCTCTTCTGCGGCGATGACGTCACGGTCGATTGGCGCGTCGTCCTGGTCATGGTGCTCAGCCGGCACAGGCGCGGCCATGTCATCGCCCCCCACGCGTCCGGCGACCATGCGCGTCCTCGGGGGCCTCGCCCAGCGCGGCATCTGGTGCCTCTGTCGCGGGCATCGAGGGGGCATCCTCGGATGCCGCCCCCACCACATCGAATACGGCCAGACGATCGTCTGGCTGCCAGGCGTCGTCAGGCTCGGGGCTGTCGTCGGCATCCGATTTCAACGGGACCGGCGCCCAGGGATCATCGGGATCGGTGACGCGCAGCGCGGGCGTCAGGACCAACTTGTCGGCGCCTTCCGAGGGCGGCGGGGGTGTATCGGGTTGATCCACGGACCGCTCCGGCGCGTGGTGATCGGACACCAACCGGCGGATGGAGGACAAAACGTCCTCGATCTCTTCCGAGCTTTTTGCGGTATCGGACATCACGCTCTCTCCTCAATGATCGGACGCCGACCGGCGCAGCGCCCATCCCGCGCGGTCGACCCCTCGTCCCGGGGGCCGTTTCAGCGGGCCTTGGGTCGTGAGGATACAGGCAAGGCGCCGTTCACACAACGCATTGCTAAAACACAACCTATTGAGTGGCTTGCGCGCCACCCTTCAAGTTGCCGGATCACTCGCTGCGGCCGACGCGCTGCAGCACGCTGTCCAGTTGCGCGCCCTGCGGCGAGGCAAACCGCGCCGGTGCGCGCCCGAACAGGTCGGCATAGGCCTCGGGGTCATATTCGGGCACCGGCAGATCCAGATGCTCGACCGTCAAGAGACCGGAGGCCGCCAGCAAGGCATAGGACGCGATATAAAGATCCGTCTGCGCCTGAATGCGCGCGATCCGCGCGTTGAGCACATCCTGTTCCGCATCCAGCACGTCGAGTGTCGTGCGCGCGCCCAGCGACGCCTCTTCGCGCACGCCCTCAAAGGCCAGTTCCGAGGCGGCGATCTGCTGATCGGCGGCCTGGATCTGCGCATTGGCGATGCGCATCTGCGCCCAGGCATTCCCGACAGCCTGCACATTGACCAGAACCTGCTGGTTCAACCCCGCCCGCACAACGGCGGCCTGGGCCAGGGCCTGGCGTTCGAACGAGGCCAGTTGCCCTCCCCGATAGATCGGCTGGGTCAGGGTAATGCCGATCGATGCCCCCTCGCCCGGGTTTCCGGTAAACGGTTCTGGATCGACCTCGGTGTAGGAATAGCGACCGTCCAGAGTCACACTCGGCAAGTAGGCACTGCGCGCCTCGGCCACGGCCAGTTCGGCGGCCGTCACCTCGTGCTGCAACGCCAGGATGGACGGATGGCTCTGGCGGGCCAGTGCTTCGGCCTCGGCCTCGCTGCGCGGCAGGCCGGGAATGTGGCCCGGGCCGGACAAGCCGTTGGGATAGCGCCCAATGGCAAGGTTGAAGAGTTCGCGGCTGATCTCGAGCGTGCCCTGCGCGGCAGCCAGTTGCGAACGCGCCTCGGCCAGCGCGGCCTCGGCCTGTGCGACGTCGGTGCGGGTATCCTCGCCCACCTCGAACCGATCGCGCGCGGCGCGCAGTTGCTGGGTGATGACACGCACGTTGCCCTGCCGGACATTCACGACCTGGATGTCGCGCCAGACATTCATATATGCCGTTACCGCGTCGCGCAGGACCTGCTGTTCAAGCGCGATCAGCTCGTACCGTGTGGCCTGGAGCGTTTCCCGCGCCCCCTGGATCGCGGCGCGCCGGCCGCCGCCCTGATAGATCACCCATTCGGCGACAAGCGCCGCCGTTGCGGTGGTGGTCTCGTTCACCAGATCGCGCTCGGCCGAGGCGACGAAGTTCAACACGGGCCGCAGCGCCGCCATGGCCTGTGCAACGTTCTCGTCATCGATCCGCAGCAGATAGCGGTTCTGTTCCAGCAGGAAGGAATTGGCATAGGCGTCGGCCATCGCCTGCCGCAACGAATCCGCGGCCGCCGGGGTCGGCACTGCGGCCAGGGCCACGGCCCCCGCGGCCAGCGTCATCCGCAAACCCTGCTTGAGTCGCCCAAAGCTGAGCCCTGCCCGGTATTGCATCCGATCGTCCCACCCTGTGTCGCGCGGTGCCGACCCCACGAAGGGCCCGCGCCCGATTTCCGTTTACCCTTGCACGCGGCAGGCGCGCCGATCCGTCGCCCGCACGCGGATCAGAACACGAAGCTCTGCGCCTTGGCAAAGCCGGGCAGAACCTCGGCCGTTGCGTTGAATTCCATGCGCCAGCTGACGCGCCCCTCGGGCGATTTGAACCCGATGCACACCTCGCCCAAGGCGCCTTTCATGAAGATCGCGATGATCTGGCCGCCCGGTTTCAACTGCTCGATAATCCCGGCCGGCATTTCCTCGATCCCGCCCGAAATCACGATCGCATCGAAGGGGCCATGTTTGGCCGCGCCTTCGGCCAGGGGGCCGGTGACCACCGCGGCGTTCAAGACGCCCTGTGTCGCGAGGTTGGCCTCGGCCTCCTCGGCCAGTTCGCCATCTTCCTCGACGGCGACGACGGCCTCGACCATGCGCGACAGCAGCGCCGTGATGTAGCCCAGCCCCGAACCGATCTCGAGCACGACATCGGTCGGGTCGAGATCGAGCGCATCGAGCATCTTGGCCGTCGTGCGCGCATCCAGCAATTGCCGGTGCGGCGCCAGTTCGATCGGCCCGCCGACATAGGCCAGATCGCGCTTGGCGTCGGGCACGAACTCTTCTCGCGGGATGGAGAGCATCGCGTCGATGATGGTGAACTTGGTCACGTCCGAGGGGCGCACCTGCGTGTCCACCATCGTGACGCGACGGGAAGCGAAATCCGCCATGTAACTGAACCAGGTCGTCTAGTTGCGTTGATGGTTTCTCGCACAGTGCGCCGATGCGCGCAACTGTGCCGATGCCCGTTGGGTCGGGTTTGACGCACCTGTGCCACAGAGCACCGACACCGTGCCCAATGCACGGCATGGAGCCAACCAAGCCACCTTGCACAGGGCGAAACGATCGGATACCTCCGTCTCTACACCACCGGGGCGAGTTGGCGGAGTGGTGACGCAGCGGATTGCAAATCCGTGTACACCGGTTCGATTCCGGTACTCGCCTCCAATCTCACGCAGACAGGCCTGACGCAGTGTCTTTTCAGGTCCCGTGCCCTTGTGCGCACGATGGCAGGTCTGCGGCGTGCGGGTTGTCGGGCACAGCCTGATCATGCGGCGGCCGATCGCACGGTCATCTTCACATCCCTGTCTTTTCCACCGCCCTGACTGTGGGTGTAGGAGCCGCCGGCACGGCCAGGCAAGGCGCTCAGCAGCGGTGTGGTGGCCGTCAGATCGCGTGGCCAGACCGCCCCGATGCAGGCCGTGGTCACCTTGCTGGCCGCCCTGCCCAGACGTGGCATCGCCCACACTCGTGCCGCCAATACATTCTGAATGGCATGAATTTCCTGTTGAGCGACACAAGCGCTGGCCTACACTTTGTAGTAGAAAAGTTGGAGAGGGCGTTCATGGTGGTTCAACCCTGCACGAAGACCGTGCCTGCCGTTCTTTACAAGCACAGGCCGGCCGCGACCCGATATCTCGGTGTCGGTGTGGTGCTGGCAGCGGGCGCTGCGGCGATCATCGCCACCCCGTCCGCAGCGCAGGAGACCGACCCGTGGCTTCTTTATGACGAGAACGGCACGACGGTGCGGGCCACCCTGCAATTCGGGGCCAACCTTGTCAGTGAGGCCGACCTGTTCTGGAACCTTTCGGAAAACGCGGCACCAGGGTCCGGGTTCGACCCGGATGCCACCTGGCTCGAGCTTTACGTGACACCGGGACTGGAATTCGAAACCACCTTCGACAGCGGAAATCAGGTTTACGGGCGCCTCTCGGCGGTTGGGTCCTACACGCTTTGGACAGACGCGTTCGATACGGGCGATACCGGGCGTGTCACACTGGAAGAGGCGTATGTCGGGTTCAGAACCGGTTTTGCCGATGGGGCCGCGCTCGATCTATCCTTCGGGTCGCGGGCGTTGCGCCTGGGCACCGGCATGTTGATCTCGGACGGGGCGTCTGACGGGTTCGATCGCGGCGCGCTGAAATTCGGCCCAAGGCGGGCGTGGGAAATCGCGGCCATCGCGGAACTGTCATGGGACGACTATACCGGGACGCTGTTCTATATCGATCCGCGCGAGCATGACGATAGCGACAATGGCAATGCGCTGGCCGGGTTCGATTTCCGCTACGATGACCCGGCGGGCGGTTACCTGGGTCTGACCTATGTCAGCGTGCTGGAGTCCGACGCGCCCTATCCGCGCGTTGATCCGGTCACGGGTTTGGATATCGTTCCCGGTGCGCGAGAGGGCACGAATACCCTTGCGCTCTATGCCCGCAGCAATCCGTTCGAGGGGGCGTTCGAAAACGTCTTTCTGACCGGTGATCTGGCCTATCAATGGAACGACAGCATCGACCTGACCGCCTGGGCCGGGCGCGTGCAGGTCGGCTATACCTTTGCCGACGCGGCCTGGACGCCGACCCTGACCTACAGCTACCAGAGCTTTTCCGGCGACGATCCGGACACCGCGGCGCTGGAACGGTTCGACCCGCTGTACTACGACGGCTCGCCCAGCGCCTGGGCGACAGGCTCGAAATCGGCGATGGTCTTCATCAATTCGAATGTGCAGTCGCATAATCTGGCGGTGTCGCTGCAACCGACGCAGCGCGATACGATCACCTTCCGTTACGCGCATGTGCGCGCGAACGAACTGGGCAGCCCCATCCAGTTCGGTCAGGCGACGCGCCCCGGCGCGGGCGGCGGCCTGCTGCAGACCGGGGTGGATGACGCCCATCTCTCCGACGATTTCTTCATCGAGTATCGCCGCATCATCAACCGCAACACGTTCCTTTCGGCCGGCGTCAGTGTTGCCGTGCCCGGCGAGGGCATCCGAAACGTATTTCCGGGGTCCGACCCCAACTGGGTGGGAGGTTTTCTGAATGTCGTCTACAATTTCTAGGCTCGGCGCGCTGGCGACCGGCGGTCTTTTCAGCCTGTCGCTTTTGGCGCAGGATGCGCATGCGCAAGCCACGGGGTTCCCCTCGGCCCAGGAGAGCGACCCATCGGCCATCGGCTGGATGGAGGGGTTCCCCCCGCCGCCCGAGTTGCGGATCACGAACCCCGATTCAGTGTTCTTCAGCTTTCCCCGCCTGCGCTGGTCCGTCTGCCATCTGCGCGAGTTTTTGCCGACCGAGCAGGTCAGCCGTGGCCTCGGCGCGCCCATCCCGTTCGACTATGCGTTGGATGACGGGATCGACGCCGTCACGTTCATGCCGCTCCGCGGGGAGGAGGAGATGACGTGGGAGGAGTCGCTCTACGCCAACTACACCGACGGCATGTTGATCCTGCATGAAGGGCGGATTGTCTACGAGCGCTACTTCGGCTGCATGGATGAAGCCGCCCAGCACGCGGCCATGTCGATGACCAAGTCATTCACCGGCACGCTGGCCGAAATGCTGGTGGCCGAGGGCACGTTGGACGACACCGCTTTGGTCAGCGACATCATCCCCGAACTCGAGGTCAGCGCCTTTGGATCGGCCACTGTTCGGCAGGTCATGGACATGACCACAGCCTTCGAATTCAGTGAAGATTACGGCGACCCCAACGCAGCGATCTGGGTCTACAACGCAGCGGCCAGCCCCTTCCCGCGTGGCGAGGGATACGAGGGACCGAACGGGTATTTCGAATTCCTTCAGACGGTGGGCCCCGATCCCGAGGGCATCCAGCATGGCGATGAATTCCACTATCGCACGCCGAATTCGGACGTGCTGGGTTGGATCGTGTCCCGCGTGTCCGGCATGGAAGTGACCGAGCTATTGTCCGACCGGATCTGGAGCCGCATGGGCGCCGAGCAAGACGCCTACATGACCGTGGATGGGCTTGGCACCCCGTTTGCGGGGGGTGGCCTTTCGGCCGGCCTGCGCGATCTGGGGCGTTTCGGACAGATCATGCTGAACGGTGGCGCATGGCACGGCGAACAGATCGTGCCCGAAGCGGCCGTCGAGAGTATCCGCGCGGGCGGAAACCTCGATGATTTCGCGGCCGCCGGATATGCCGATCTGGCCGGCGGTAGCTATCGCGGGCAATGGTGGATGTTCAACAACGATCACGGGGCCTTCGCCGCGCGCGGTGTGCATGGTCAGACGATCTATATCGACCCCACGGCCGAGATGGTGATCGTGCGCTTCGCGTCTTTCCCGATTGCCTTCAACAGCCGGATCGATCCGACTTCGCTGCCGGCCTACCAGGCGGTGGCCGAATACCTGATGGCCCAGGACTGAGGCCAAGGGCGGGGGGGGACACGCCCCACCCCGCACCGTCATGCCGCGTCAATGGGCATGATTTGCCGCAGCGCGAGCCATGGTATCGGCGAGATAGACCTCGAACGGGGTCTGCATCGCACCCGAGGCAAGAAAGTTTGCCACTTCGGCCTCGGGGTCGGGTGTGGCCGCCACGGCGACGCGAACACCGTGGCGTCCCAGGCGGCGCAGGAAGCCGGCCCCGCAACTGGCCACGATCACGGCATCCATCTCGAACAACGGATGCGGATCGGCCCGATCGCCCCAATCGTGAATGGCCATGCCACGGGGCAAGTCCAGCCGATCGGCCGGCACAATCGCCCCGCTGTCTTCTTCGCAGTCAAAGACCAGCCAGCGCCGCGTTTTCCCGGCATGCGGCGTGATCGTGCGAAAGTTCTGCGAGGCGACGGCGATGCGGAACGAGGCCCCGGTCATGCCGCGACCACCTTGTCGGCGATCTCCTTGCACCACCCCTCCATCGCGGTGGTCGCGATTTCCATCGGCGCCTCGAGAAACGAAATCACGAAGCGAGTCCCCAAATCGGCCACCCCGATCGAGCGCGGGCGCACCGACAGCATCACGGGGTCGGGCAGCTTGTAGCCAAAGCAGAACACCAGGTTCTTGGCGGCCAGGATCTCTGGGTGGATATCGCCCCCAAAGCTGCTCGTATGCGCGTAGTGGTCGAAAACGGCGATCTCGGCCACATTGGGTTCGGCATCGATGCGCGCCTGAAGCCGCGCGATGATGTCGTCGACCGTGGCGCAGCTGGTTTCTTCCTTGGCGATTTCGAGGTGAAAGACAGGGTATTTCTGTTGCAGAAGAGTTTGCTTCATCAGGGGCCTCGGGCACTTGTGTGACACGGGGCCACCGCGTTCGGCCGGAACGCAGGGGCCCCTTGAGGCCCCTACATATGTCAATATTTTGCAGGCGCACCCATCGCAGCCGATAATGTCGCAGCCGCCCGGGTCACGGCGGCGGCCAGCCCCGCGATCTCGGGCAACCCGATCCGCGTCGATGGCCCGGACACAGACAGGCCGGCAACGGCCTCGCCATGCATGTCGAAGACCGGGGCGGCGATGCAGCGCATTCCGTCGGTCTTTTCCTCGTCGTCGATCGCATAGCCCCGACGACGACTGACCGCCAGATCCGCGATCAGGGCCTCGGGCGCGGTCAGGGTCTTGTCGGTGAACCGCTCGCGCGGGTGCGAGGCCAGCAGCCGCGCCAACCGATCGTCGGGCATCTGCGACAGCAGCGCCTTGCCGATGCCCGAGGCATGCATCGGCGACAGGGTGCCGGGCGGGAAAAACGCCCGGATCGACGCCTGCGTTTCGACCTGGGACACGAACAGAACGGCGGCCTCGCGCGCGATGCCCAGATTCGCGGTTTCCCCGGTCTGTTCCATCAGGTCGCGCAGGATCGGGCGGGCCCGATCCACCAACGAGGTTCGACGCAGAAAGCGCGCGCCGATCAGGAATGCCTGAGGCCCGATCTGCCAATGCTGCGCCACTGGATCGAATTCGACCAAATCGCGCTGCTCGAGCGTGACGAGGATGCGATAGACTGTGGCCGGGGATTGCGACAGATCGGCGGCCAATTCCGACAGCGTCACCCCCTGCTTCTGCGACAGATGCTCGAACACCTGCATGGCACGATCCAAGGACTTGATCGTGTTCTGGGCCGTTTTGTCATCCCAGGCCTTGGGGCGTCCGCGGGCACGGCCAGCGGCGGGGTCGGGCACGCGATCTTCAGCCATGCACAAGGGCCTCCTAAATTTCTGAAAAAGCCTTTCACATGATGAAAAAATCAACGCATTGTTATTGCTTGATTTTCACAAGGATATCAGTTTTGAAAAGCCATTTCAAAAAAATTGTACCGACCAATGACCCACGGCTATCCTACGTGTCAGAGACGGGAAGGAGATGGTCATGAGCTTTCAGAATCCGGTGTTCATTCCGGGCCCCACCAACATGCCCGAAAGCCTGCGCCGGGCGTGCGACATGCCGACGCTCGACCATCGGTCGAGCCTGTTCGCCGATATCCTGCAACCTGCACGAACGGGTGTGCGCAAGATCCTCAAGTCGGAGAGCGCCGAGGTGTTCGTGTTCCCCGCGACCGGCACGGGCGGCTGGGAGACAGCGATCACTAACACCCTGTCGCCCGGCGACACCGTTCTGGCGGCACGCAACGGGATGTTCAGCCACCGCTGGATCGACATGTGCCAACGCCACGGCCTGACTGTGCAGGTGATCGACGTGACATGGGGCGATGGCATCCCGGCCGATAGGTTCGAAGAGGCCTTGCGCGCCGACACCGGCCACAAGATCAAGGCCGTCCTGGCGACCCATAACGAAACCGCCACCGGCGTCGTGTCGGATATCGCCGCGGTCCGTGGGGCGATGAACGCCGCGGCGCATCCGGCGCTGCTGTTCGTCGATGGCGTGTCCTCGATCGCGTCGATGCCCTTCGAGTTCGACGCCTGGGGCGTGGACGTGGCGGTGACCGGCTCGCAAAAGGGGTTCATGCTGCCGGCCGGTCTGGCGATCACCGGCTTCTCGCCCAAGGCGATGGCGGCCGTTGAAGCCGGCGGTCTGCCGCGGTGTTTCTTCGATATCCGCGACATGGCCAAGACCTATGCCAATAACGGCTATCCCTACACGCCGGCGGTCGGGTTGCTGAACGGGCTCAAGCAAAGCTGCGACATGCTGCTTGACGAAGGGCTCACCCATGTCTTTGCCCGCCATGCCCGTATTGCCGACGGCATTCGCGCCGCCGTCTCGGCCTGGGGGATGGAGCTGTGCGCGACCTCGCCGGATCTCCATTCCAATTCCGTCAGCGCCATCCGCACGCCCGAGGGGTTCGACGCCACGCGGATCGTCACACACGCCGCCGACACCTACGGCGTGGCCTTTGGCGTCGGCCTCGGCGACGTGGCGGGCAAGGTCTTTCGCATCGGGCATCTTGGCATGCTGACCGACGTGATGGCTCTGTCGGGCATCGCCACAGCCGAGATGTGCATGGCCGACCTGGGCCTGCCGGTGACACTGGGATCGGGCGTCGCGGCCGCGCAGGAGGTTTACCGCAACACCGCCAGCGCGATTGCGCTGGCCGCAGAATAGGGGGAGAGCGATGAAGGACGTAGCCGATACTCTGCCGACTTATGACGACGTGATCGCCGCACATGAGCGGATCGCACCCTACATCCACCGCACGCCGGTTCTGACCTCGACCTATTTCAATGAGTTGACCGGGGCCGAGCTGTTCTTCAAGTGCGAGAACTTCCAGAAAGCAGGCGCCTTCAAGGTGCGTGGCGCCTGCAATGCGGTGTTCGGCCTGTCGGACGCCCAGGCCGAAAAGGGCGTGGCGACCCATTCTTCGGGCAACCATGCGCTGTCACTCAGCTACGCGGCGGGTCGGCGGGGCATTCCCTGTCACGTCGTCATGCCACGCACCGCGCCCGAGGCCAAGAAAGCCGCCGTGCGCGGCTATGGCGGTCAGATCACCGAATGCGAGCCCTCGACCAGCTCGCGCGAGGCGGTCTTCGCCGAGGTGCACGCCCGCACCGGCGCGGATTTCGTGCATCCCTATAACGACCCGCGGGTGATCGCCGGCCAAGGCACCTGCTCGCGCGAGATGATGGACCAGGTCGAGGGCCTCGATGCCGTGATCGCGCCCATCGGGGGGGGTGGGCATGATCTCGGGCTGTTGCCTGACACTGTCGAACATCGCCCCGGACGTGGAGATTTACGCCGCCGAGCCGGAACAGGCCGACGATGCCTATCGCAGTTTCAAGGCCGGGCATATCATTGCCGACGACGCGCCGGTAACGGTGGCCGATGGTCTGAAGGTACCGCTGAAGGAAAACACCTGGCATTTCGTGTCGCATCACGTGACCGACATCCTGACCGCCAGCGAGCAGGAAATCATCGACGCGATGAAACTGACCTGGCAGCGTATGAAGAACGTGATGGAACCCAGCTGCGCCGTGCCGCTGGCGACCATTCTCAAGAACCCCGAGGTGTTCCGCGGCAAGCGCGTGGGCGTGATCATCACCGGCGGCAATGTCGACCTCGACAAGCTGCCGTGGATGAAAGGCTGAACCGGGCGCTGCGCCGAGGCGCATCCAACCGGACTCAACGAACAGGGAGAGATGTTATGAAAGACATGACCGAATTCGACGGGATGGAAGTGGGCTATGACATTCCCGCCCTTCCCGGCATGAGCGAGGCCGAGATCCAGACGCCCTGCCTCGTGCTGGACCTCGATGCGCTGGAGCGCAACATCAAGAAGATGGGCGACTATGCAAAGGCCCACGGCATGCGCCACCGCGTCCATGGCAAGATGCACAAATCGGTGGACGTGGCGCAGCTGCAGGTCGACCTGGGCGGTGCCTGCGGCGTCTGCTGTCAAAAGGTCAGCGAGGCCGAGGTTTTTGCCCGCGGCGGGATCAAGGATGTTCTGGTCTCCAACCAGGTGCGCGAGCCGCAAAAGATCGACCGGCTGGCCCGCATGCCGAAACTGGGCGCCCGCACCATCTGTTGCGTGGATGACGTGGACAACGTGGCCGACCTGTCGGCTGCTGCACAGAAACATGGCACCGAGATCGAGTGCCTGGTCGAAATCGATTGCGGCGCAGGGCGCTGCGGCGTGACGACGACCGAGGACGTGGTGCGCATCGCCAAGGCCATCGATGCCGCGCCCGGCCTGAAATTCGCGGGTATCCAGGCCTACCAGGGCGCCATGCAGCACCTCGACAGCTATGACGAGCGAAAGGCCAAGATCGACGTCGCCGTTGCGATGGTGCAGGACGCGGTCGATGGCCTGAAGGCCGAGGGCCTGGAGTGCGACATCGTCGGCGGCGGCGGCACCGGCAGCTATTACTTCGAGAGTAATTCCGGCGTCTACAACGAGCTTCAGTGCGGCTCTTACGCGTTCATGGATGCCGATTACGGCCGCATCCTCGACAAGGACGGCAATCGCATCGACCGGGGCGAATGGGAAAACGCGCTGTTCATCCTGACCAGTGTCATGAGCCATGCCAAGGCCGACAAGGCCATCGTGGATGCCGGCCTCAAGGCCCAGTCGGTCGATAGCGGCCTGCCCGTGATTTTCGGGCGCGACGATGTTCAATATGTGAAATGCTCGGACGAGCACGGGGTCGTTGCCGACCCTGACGGGGTGCTCAGCGTCAATGACAAGCTCAAGCTGGTGCCGGGCCATTGCGATCCGACCTGCAATGTCCACGACTGGTATGTCGGCCTGCGCAACGGTGTTGTCGAAACCGTCTGGCCCGTCTCGGCGCGCGGCAAAGCCTATTGACGGGTTTCGCCGCCTGACGGCGGCGACCGATGCGAGGGGGCGTTGCCCCCTCGCGCTCCCCCAGAGTTTTTTGACCAAGATGAAGAGGTGGGCCGTCGCGTTCCACCAAAGCCAGGAGTTTGTGCCATGTGGATCGTCCCAGAGGCCGCGATCGCCGATCTGGTGTCGCGCAAGGCGAGTTTCGACGCCGTGGAAAAGGTCTTTGCTGCCATGGCCGCACGGGATGCGTACAATTTCCCGGTCGTGCGCGAGGCCATCGGGCATGAAGACGCCCTTTACGGGTTCAAGGGCGGCTTCGACCGAACGGGGGGCACGTTGGGCCTGAAGGCCGGAGGATACTGGCCGCATAACCTGGAAAAACGCGGTCTCATCAACCATCAGTCGACCGTATTCCTGTTCGACCCCGACACCGGCAAACCGGCGGCGATGCTCGGAGGCAACCTGTTGACGGCGCTGCGCACGGCGGCGGCCTCGGCCGTGTCGATCCGGCATCTGGCGCGAGACGATGCCAGGGTCATCGGCATGATCGGGGCTGGCCACCAGTCGCATTTCCAACTGCGCGCAGCGGTCGAACAGATGCAGGTCGATAAGGTCATCGCCTGGAACATGCACCCCGAGATGCTCCCTAAGCTCGGCGAAACCGCCGCCGAGCTCGGCCTGCCGTTCGAGGCGGTCGATCTCGACGGCATGACCGAGGCGGATGTCATCATCACCATCACCTCCAGCTTTGCCCCCACCCTTTTGGCCCAGCACGTCGCGCCGGGCACGCATCTGGCCTGCATGGGCACGGACACCAAGGGCAAGCAGGAGGTCGAGGCCGCGCTTCTGGCGCGCGCGACGGTGTTCTGCGACGAGGTCGCGCAAAGCATCAGCATCGGCGAGGCGCAACATGCCATAGGCGACGGACTGATCTCGGACAGCGACATCGCCGAGATCGGCGCGGTGATCAACGGCACCCATCCGGGGCGTCAATCCACCGAGGAAATCACCCTTTTCGATGGCACGGGCGTGGGCCTGCAGGACCTCGCTGTTGCGGCGGCGGTTGTCGACACAGCGATCGAGAAAGGCGTCGCCATAGAGGTGGACATGTAGACCAGGGCCGGCCGCCCCCATCTTTATCCCGGCAAATATGCCGGGGGAGGCGCCGAAAGGCGACGGGGGCAGCGCCCCCCAGCCAGGAAACCGCGCGCGCGTCAGCGCGCGCGGGTCGACGCGCAGCAGCGCGGCGAAACCTCAACGGATCAAGCGATCTCGTAAGGTGTCTCGAACCAGTGTTCGTCCAGGTTCGCCTCCGCCCCGATCCGGTCTACCACCGCGAACAGCCCCGGTTCGGACAGCGGCGTGAGCACCCCGTGCCATGTCCCGCGCAAGAAATTGATGCCTTGCCCCGGAACGGTACGAAACGCCAGCGGCTCACCCGGTGCGTCGCCCTCATCCGGCGCCACAATGACAAGGAACGGGTCCAGCGTCATCGGCAGAAACGCCTGCGATCCGAGCGGATGCCGCTCGACCATACGCAGCGTGTAAGGCAAGGCACGCGCCTCGGACTTGAAGAGACTGATTCCGGCGCGCCCATCGGAGAAATCCAGCCGCGCGCAGTCGTGGAACCGGCCACAGAGCCCCTCGTTGATGATCTTGTCGGGCGCGCCCTCGGCCTCCAGCACGTCGCCGAACGGGGCGAAGGCCTCGGCCGTCAGCGGCTGGATCGCGATGCGTTTCATCCAAGCTTCTCCAACAGGCGCAGTTCGGCGATCCGTTCGACCTGTCGGCAGGCCTCGGTGAATTCGGTCGCGGTGTCATTGGCCAAGCGCCGCTCGAAGGCCGCCATGATCCCCGCCTTGTCGTGGTCACGCACGGCAATGATGAAGGGGAACCCATGCTTTGCGACATAGGCCTGGTTCAGCCGGGTGAAGGTCGCGCGTTGCTCATCCGTCAAAGCGTCGAGGCCGGCGCTGGCCTGTTCCGCCGTCGACTCGACGGTCAGGCGCTTGGCGGCGGCGAGTTTTCCGGCGAGATCGGGGTGGGCGCGCAGAACGCCTAGGCGTTCGTCTTCGCTGGCGCGACGGAACATCCGGGTGAGGGCGGAATGGACACCGCGCGCGCTGTCATGCGTCGGGCCCAGTTCCAGCGCATGGGCGCGCTCGGCAATCCAGGGGGAGTGCTCGTAGATGCCGCCGAAGGCTGCGACGAAATCCTCAAGGCTCATGGCCGAGGGGCGCTCGGCAAGCGGCGCAGGGTGGGTCGCGGCCCAATGCTCGGCGATCTGCAGGCGTGTCGCGAACCAGACGCCGTCATGGGACGCCATGTAATCCACGGCGCGTTTCAGCGCCGCCGCGCGTCCGGGCCGCCCGACCAGCCGGCAATGCAGGCCGATCGACAGCATCTTGGGCGCGCCCGCCACGCCCTCGGCATAGAGCATGTCGAAACTGTCTTTCAGATAGGCCTCGAACTGGTCGCCCGAGTTGAAGCCCTGCGGCGTGGCAAAGCGCATGTCATTGGCATCGAGCGTATAGGGCACCACCAACTGATCGCGCCCGCCGGCCCTGACCCAATAGGGGAATTCATCGGCATAGCTGTCGGCGACATAGGCAAAGCCGCCCTCCTCGGCCGCGATCTCGACCGTGTGCATGGAACAGCGCCCCGTGTACCAGCCGCGCGGGCGCTCGCCCACGACCTCGGTGTGCAGCGCGATGGCCTCGTCCATATGCGCGCGTTCCTCGGGTTTCGAGAAATCCTTGTACTCGATCCATTTCAGGCCATGACTGGCGATCTCCCAGCCAGCGCCTTTCATCGCGGCGACCTGTTCGGGCGCGCGGGCCAGTGCCGTCGCCACGCCATAGACGGTGACAGGCAGATGGCCCAGCATTCGATGCAGCCGCCAGAACCCCGCGCGCGCGCCATATTCGTAGATCGATTCCTTGTTCCAGTGGCGCTGCCCGGGCCAGGGCTCGGCGCTGACGATCTCGGACAGGAACGCCTCGGACGCCATGTCGCCATGCAGGATGTTGTTTTCGCCGCCTTCCTCATAATTCACGACGATCTGCACGGCGATCTTGGCACCGCCGGGCCAATGCGGATCGGGCGGCGTCGGGCCGTAGCCGGTGAAATCTCGGGGGTAGCGGTTCATGCGCGGGCCTCATTGTCGGACGGCTTGGTCTAGCAAGCGTGCCACCCCCGCGCCAAGCGGTTTGACGCCGCCCGCCGTTGCGCCGAAAGTGACGCCGAAACAGGAGGCGCAGATGACCGGATTTCTGACAACCCATGTCCTCGACACCGCGCGCGGCTGCCCGGCCGAGGGGCTGAAGATCGCGCTTTACCGCGTCTCGGGCAATGCGCACCGCAAGATCGCCGAGACGGTGACCAACGCCGATGGCCGCACCGATGCGCCGATCCTGCCAGCCGAGAAGTTCGAGACCGGTACATACGAACTGATCTTCTTCGCAGGCGACTACCTGCGGGACAATGGCACCGCGGGAAAAGAGCCCCTGTTCCTCGATCAGGTGCCGATCCGCTTCGGGATGAGCGACGCGGCGGCGCATTATCACGTGCCACTGCTGCTGTCGCCCTACGGGTATTCGACCTATCGCGGATCCTGATCGCGGCGCGCGGCGAAAAACACCTTGAGCAGTTGCGCGGCCTCGTCCTCGGCGATGCCGGAATAGACCTCGGGCTTCCAGTGTGCCTGTGGGTGGTCAAAGACGCGGGGGCCTTGGGCCACACCGCCCGATTTCGGATCTGCCGCTCCGTAGTAAAGCCGACCGATGCGGGCCGCCGCGATGGCACCTGCACAGGCCGGGCATGGCTCCAACGTCACCCACAGGTCGCAGTCGGTCAGCCGCTCGGACCCGAGGGTCGCGCAAGCGGCCCGGATCGCCAGCATCTCGGCATGGGCCGTCGGGTCGCGCAATTCGCGCATGCGGTTGCCTGCGCGCGCGATCACCGCGTTCCCCCGCGTCACCACCGCGCCGACGGGCACCTCGCCCCGCTTGGCGGCAGCGCGCGCCTCGGCCAGGGCCGCATGCATATGGCTGCGAAATGCACTCATGCCCCCCTGTTGCCGCTTTCCACGGCGCTGTCAAACCGCTAGGGGCAAGGGCATGACTGACGCAGAACGCATCGCCAAACGCCTCAGCCGCGCCGGCATCGCCTCGCGCCGCGAGGCCGAGCGCATGATCGAGGCCGGGCGCGTAAGCGTGAACGGCAAACGCATCGACAGCCCCGCACTGAATGTGACCGCCGCCGACCAGATCACGGTCGATGGTCAGCCCGTGGGCGAACCCGACCGCCCGCGCCTGTGGCTCTATCACAAGCCCGCGGGCCTGGTGACGACCACCTCGGACGAAAAGGGCCGCGAAACCGTGTTCGACAAACTGCCCGAGGGGATGCCACGGGTGATGAGCGTCGGGCGGCTGGATCTCAATTCCGAGGGGCTGCTTTTGCTGACCAATGACGGCGGCATCAAGCGCAAGCTGGAACTGCCCTCGACCGGATGGCTGCGGAAATACCGTGTGCGGATGAAGGGCACCCCGAAAGACACCGATTTCGAGCCGCTCAGGCGCGGGATCGAGGCCGATGGCGAGCGGTTTCAACCCATGCAGGTGAAGCTTGACCGGCAACAGGGCGCGAATGCCTGGGTCACGGTCGGCCTGCGCGAGGGCAAGAACCGCGAGATCCGCCGCGCCATGTCCGAAATCGGGTTCGAGGTGAACCGCCTGCTGCGCGTCTCTTACGGGCCGTTCCGCCTGGGCGAGTTGAAGGCGGGTGATGTCGAAGAGGTCAAGCTGCGCGTGATGGCCGACCAGTTGGGCATGCCCGAATTGCTGGAAGGCCACGCGAAACCCGCCCCGCCCAAGGGCAAACCGGGGGCAAGGCCGCGCCGCAAACCCCCATCGAAACCGCGGGGACCCCTGGGCGCTAAGCCGCCCCGTCGTCGTCGGTGATCGCGTAGCGTTCGATCAGCTTGGCCTGCGTCATGAACATGACGAACAGGAACGCGGGCAAACCGAAGGTTTCGAAGGTCACCCAGAACTCGGTCGATTGCGTGCGCCAGACGATCTCGTTGGCGATCGCCATCAGGGCAAAGGCCCCGGCGATCCGCCGTGTCAGGATCATCCAGCCTTCATCCTTCATGGGCAGCAGTTCGCCCATCAGGAATTTCAGCCAGGATTGCCCGCGCATGAGCCCGATGCCCAGCACCACCGCGAAAAAGCCGTAAACCAGCGTTGTCTTCATCTTGAAGAAGCGTTCGTCGTTCAGCCACACGGTCAGCCCGCCAAAGAACACGACCATCACCGCCGTGAAGACCTGAATCCGGCTGATCTGGCCGGTCAGTTTCCACAGCACGGCGATGGACGCCAGCAGGATCGGCACGAAACCCGCCGTCGCAATGATGAACCCGTCATAGGTGGTCCCGCCGATCGTATAGGTCACGTCCTGCATCCGCATATACGCGATGAAGAACAGGATCGGCGGCCCAAGCTCGAGCGTGAATTTTAGCCACGGATTGATCGGTTTGGGGTCTTCACCCGGTTTCATTCTCACCTCCTCAGCCCCCCAACTCGACGATCACCGCGCCCGCGGCGATCAAGGCCATGAATCCCAGCCGCACCGGCCCCACCTTTTCCTTAAGCACCAGCCAGCCGATCAGCGCGGCGAACACGGTCGAGGTTTCGCGCAGGACCGCCGCCTCGCCCACCTGGTCCAGCCGCGTCGCCAACATGATAGAGCCGAAACTGGCAAAGGCGACAAAGCCGCCAAAGACCCCGCGCAACGCCAGCGGGCCCAACGGCGGCGGGCTGTCCATGCGCCGCCAGAACGCGGCTGCGAGGAACGGGTAAAGCAGCCCGTCGATGAAAAAGAACCAGGCGAGGAAAGTGAACGGGTCTGCCGTCGCCCGGATGCCATACGCGTCGAAGGTGGTGTAGAGCGCGACAAACAAACCCGTCAGCACCGCGAACCAGAGCGCCGGCACCAGCGTGTCGCGCGCCACCGTCAGCCGCGCCATGTTGTAGAGCGCCAGGCCATAGAGCCCCGCCAACAACACCACGACCCCGCCCCACTGGACCCCAGTGAAGGTTTCGCCGAACACCAACCACGCGCCGATGATCGCAAAGAGCGGCCCGGTGCCGCGCATGACGGGATAAACGACCGTGTAGGCCCCACGCCGGTAGGATGCCAGCGCGCCCATTTGTAGAGCCCGTGAATGACGAAGACGCCCAGAAAGATGGGCCACATATGCGGCTCGGGCCATGGCACGACGAACAGCGCAAAAGGCGCGGCCATAAGGCCATAGGCCGCGTCGATCGCCCCGCGCGCCAGCAACGGGTCATGGCGTCCCTTTTGCAACGCGCCGAAAACGGCATGCAGAAAAGCCGCCGTCAGGGCCAGGACAAGGGCCACGGTCGCACCGGCCTCGGTGCCCTCGATCGAGATGATCCAATCGCTCAACCCAGCCTCGCGACGCAGCACTTCGGGGCGGAATTCCACTCACAGGGGGTGTGGATGAAACTGACCTTTATTCAACCCCAACCAAGGCGTTCGCGAAATCTTCGGGATCGAAAGATTGCAGATCGTCAATCTGCTCTCCCACCCCGATGGCATGGATCGGCAACCCGAACCGGTCGGCAAGGGCCACCAGAACACCCCCTTTGGCCGTCCCGTCCAGCTTGGTCATCACCAGTCCGGTGACATCGGCCAGCTTGCCGAACAGCTCGACCTGGTTCAGCGCGTTCTGTCCCGTCGTCGCATCCAGCACCAACAGCGTGTTATGCGGCGCGTCGGGGTCTTTCTTGCGAATGACCCGCACGATCTTCGCCAGTTCCTCCATCAGGTCGGTGCGGTTCTGCAACCGCCCGGCGGTGTCGATCATCAGCAGATCCGCGCCATCGGCCTCGGCCCGCACCATGGCGTCATAGGCGAGCGCCGCGGGGTCCGCCCCCTCGGGCGCGGTCAACACGGGCACGCCGGCCCTGTCGCCCCAGACCTGCAATTGCTCGACCGCCGCGGCGCGAAACGTGTCGCCGGCGGCGATCACAACCGATTTGCCCGCCGCCCGGAACTGGCTGGCCAGTTTGCCGATGGTCGTGGTCTTGCCCGACCCGTTCACCCCAACGACCAGAACCACCTGCGGTTTTTTTCGGATAGATCGGCAGCGGTCGGGCCACCGGGTCCATCACGGCCGCGATTTCCCTCGCGAGCAGTGTCTTGATGTCCTCGACACTCATCAACCGCCCAAGGCGTCCCTCGGCCATGTTGGCGGTGACTCGCATGGCGGTGTCGACCCCCATATCGGCGGTGATCAACAACTCTTCCAGCTGCTCCAGCATCTCGTCGTCCAGCGCCCGACGCGGGCTGCTGCTGCGCCCGACCAGGCGGCCGATCAGACCGGGCTTGCGCTCGGGCTGCTCCTGCGTGGCACTTTCGACCGGCATCGGCTCGGGGCGGGGGGGAGACGCCGGGGCAACGGGCGCCGGGGCAACGGGCACAGGCGGGTCGGCCGGCGCGTCGGGGGCAGCAGGTGCGGCACGCTCGGGCGGTGCCACTGGCGCCGGTGAAGGCGACGGCGCGGTCGGTGCGACCGGGTCCGCCTGCGTCGGCGGCGGTGTGTCGCGACGGAGCTCGGTTTCCCGTTCCTCGGGCGATGGCTCGGGCGGCACGTCCTCGGCCTCGGCACCGTCCTCGATGATGGCCTCCAGCCCTGCGTCCAGTTTCGACGAGGATTTCGTCAATCGGTCCTTGAGTTTTCGGAAAAACGACATCGACGGGGCCTTTCAGTCACGGATCACCTTGACCTAATATGCATCTCGCAGCTTGGAAAGGCCGCGCGGGGCCATCACTTTGCCCGATTGCCCCCCTAAGCGCCCCGAAGACGCCCCATGATCCAAGGTCGACAGCCATGTTGGTCATCGCACGTTACGCCTGCGCCACCCTGCCCCCCGCCCTTTTTCTGGGTCTGGGCGCCACGCTTTGGGGCGGCTTTGCCATCATCGCCCTGATCTGGCTGACGCTTTTCGCCGCGCTGCTCGACCGTCTGCTCGCGCCGCCGCGCCCCGAGGCCGACGATCACGAACCGTGGTCGGACGGGCTCTCCCTTTTGCTGGCGGTGCTCCACCTGGCCCTGTTGCCTCTGGTCCTCGTGGCCCTGACCGGCGACATGCTCGGCATTGGGCAAAAGCTCGCCCTGTTCTTTGGCACGGCCTCCTTCTTCGGCCAGGTCAGCCACCCCAATGCGCACGAACTCATCCACCGCCGCCCCCGGCTTTACCGCGCCCTGGGCGCAGCGGTCTATGTGTCTGTCGGGTTCGGGCATCACGTGTCGGCGCACCGCCTTGTCCACCACCGATTTGTCGGAACGGCCGACGACCCCAACACCCCGCAACCGGGGGAAAGCTACTGGGCCTACCTGCCGCGCGCCTGGACGGGCTCGTTTCGCGCCGGACTGTCACAAGAGCAGCAGCGCCTCACCCGGCGCGGAAAGGCGCCGAGGGGCATCGAAAACCCGTACTGGATCTGGTCCGGCGGGGCCTTGGCCTGTTTGGGCGCCGCGGCCTGGCTGGGCGGAGTGGCGACCGCCCTCCTGTTGCTGGCGCTCTGGGGGCTGACCGGCGCGCAGATCCTGCTCAGCGACTACATCCAGCACTACGGGCTGCGTCGCCTGACACTGACCAACGGACGGCTGGAACCGGTGGCGCCTCACCACAGCTGGAATGCCCCGCGCGGGTTCAGCAGCTATCTGATGATGAATCGCCCCCGCCCATTCCGAACATCACATGCACCCAGACCGCCCCTATGACCGCCTCGACCCCGCGGCGGAGGTCCCGATGATGCCCTGGTCCGTTCCGATCATGGCGATGCTGGCGACATCGCCCCCGGCCTGGCGACGCGTGATGGATCGCCGCGCCCAACGCGTGATGCAGGCCGCCGAGCTGCGGCTCACGGCAGGCCGCGCCCATCCCGGCGGCGGGCCCGCAAATGGCCCGAGCCTGCGCGCCTGATCGCCCCTTCATCTTGGCCAGAAAACTCCGGGGGATGCCGCCCGTCAGGGCGGCACGGGGGCAGAGCCCCCGCACCTGAGCGCAGCGAGGCGAGGGGAACGCGGCGCAAGCCGCTCCGCCAGGTCAGAGGCGCACGCCCTGCCGCCCGGCCAGATCCGTGAAATACTGCCATGCCACCCGGCCCGAGCGTGCCCCGCGCGTGGCCTGCCACTCGATCGCTTCGGCTCGCAGTTGATCCTCGGGCACGTCCACGCCATAGGCGTCACAATAGCCGCGAATGATGGCCAGGTACTCGTCCTGCGAACAGGGATGAAACCCCAGCCACAGGCCGAAGCGATCCGACAGCGACACCTTTTCCTCGACCGCCTCGGACGGGTTGATCGCCGAGGAGCGCTCGTTTTCGATCATGTCACGCGGCATCAGATGGCGCCGGTTCGAGGTGGCATAGAACAACACGTTCTCGGGGCGGCCCTCGACCCCGCCATCCAGCACCGCCTTGAGCGACTTGTAGTGCTGGTCGTCATGGGAAAAGGACAGGTCGTCGCAAAACAGGATCACGCGACAGGGGGCCGCCCGCAACAGCGTCAGCAGACGCCCGATCGAGGGCAGGTCCTCGCGTTGCATCTCGACAAGGGCAAGTCCGGCCGCCTCGGCCCGAACCGCGCCGTGCACCGCCTTGACCAGAGAGCTTTTGCCCATGCCCCGTGCGCCCCAGAGCAGCGCATTGTTGGCGGGCAGTCCGCGCGCGAACTGACGGGTGTTCTGCACCAGGGTGTCGCGCGCCCGGTCCACCCCCAGCAGCAGGCGCAGATCGACCCGGTTGACGCGCGGCACGGGGTCCAGCCTGTCGGGATCGGCGTGCCAGACAAAGGCCTCGGCCGCGTCCCAGTCGGGCGCACGCGCGGGCGGAGGGCGCAAGCGCTCCAAAGCCTCGGCAATACGGGTCAGGGTTTCGTCCGACATCACGCGGGTCAGAGCTCTTCATCCTCGTCGAGGATCCCCTCGGCGCGCAGACGCCGCAGGCGCTGACGCTCGACCATGCGGACCAGCCAGATCGAGATCTCGTAGAGTCCATAGACCACCACGAACAGGATGACCTGGGTGATCACATCCGGCGGCGTCACCAGCGCGGCCAGCGTCAGGATGCCGACCACGGCGTATTTGCGCACATTGCCCAGCCCCTCGGCCGTAACCAGGCCGGCTTTGCCCAGCAGGGTCAGCAGAACCGGCAACTGGAAACACAGTCCGAAGGCGAAGATGAATTTCAGGGCCAGGTCCAGCGACTCGCGCACCGAGCCAAGGAAAACGGTCTGCAATTCCGTGTTGGCCGCCGCGTCGGGGTTCGAGAATGTGCCGTCGCCCGCGATCAGGTTGGCCAGCGCCGGGATCGCGTCGGAAAACCCGATGAAGAAATTCATCGCCAGCGGCGTGACGACATAATGCGCAAAGGACGCGCCCATCAGGAACAGGACGGGCGAGGCGATCAGGAAGGGCAGAATGGCCGATTGTTCCGATCGGTAAAGCCCCGGCGCCACGAAGCGCCACAGCTGATGCGCGATCACCGGAAAGCTGACCGCGAAGCCCATCACGATCGAAATGCGGATCAGGACGAAGAATTTTTCCTGCGGCGCGGTGAAGATCAGGCGCGCGTCTTCGCCCCGCGATCGCAGCACCTCGGCCAGCGGCGTCGATATGAAGTTCAGGATCGGATCGGCCACGGTGAAACAGGCGACCATCGCCACCACGAAGGCCAGCACCGAGCGGATCAGGCGCGTGCGCAACTCGGCCAGATGCTCGATCAGGGGGGCCGAGCTGTCTTCGATCTGGTCTTCGGCGCTCATGTCTTGTCAGTTCCGGTTCTGGCCGGGCCCGGCGCGGGGTCTTCGGCGGGGGCGGCCGCACCAACCTCGGCGGCGGGCGCCGGCTCGGGGCGCGGGGGCGGGTCGGCCATGTCCGCCTCCATCTCGGCGGCGGCGGCATCGATCCCGGCGACCTTTGCCTCGCGCGCCTTGCGGGCGGCCTCGGCCTTGTCGGCCAGTTCCTGTTTCCGGGCGGCCTGCTTCTCGGCGATGATACGCGTGTTCGACCCTTCGGCATATTTCGACGGGTCCAGATCGACGTCTTCGAACGCTTCGTTCAGCGCATCCATCCCCATCTTGCGCGGGTTGGTGAACTTGGCCGCGCTCTTGAGATCGCGGTTGATCTCGGACATGCCGGTCTCGTCCGCCGCCTCATCCATGGCGCGCTGGAAATCCTTGGCCATCGCCCGCACCTTGCCGGTGATCTGCCCCAGACGGCGAAACATCATGGGCAGGTCCTTGGGGCCGACGACGATCAGCGCGACGACCCCGATGACCAATAATTCCATCCAGCCGATGTCAGGCATGGCCGAGGCCCCTCAATGAAGCGATCCGATGCACGATGGCGCTATAAGGGACGGACGTCAGGCGTTGTCGCGGCGTTCGGCCTCGGCGGGCGTCACGTCACGGGCAGCGGCGCCATCGGCCGTCTCGGTCTGCTCCTCGATCTCTTCGGTCGAGTCCTTGACCCCCTTCTTGAAGGCCGTGATCCCCTTGCCGACTTCGCCCATCAGGCCCGCGATCTTGCCGCGCCCGAAGAGCACCAGCACCACGACGGCGATCAGCAGCAGGCCGGCCGGTCCGATATTGTTGAGCATTTCGATCTCCCTTTGCGTGTATGCGGCGCGTCACACGCCGTGGCACACACCGTGTCTCACTATTCCTATCCCATAGGTATGGACTCCGACCGGGAGATCAAAGCCCAAAAACGCGGGCGCATGTCAATTACCGGCTGACAGGTGCCTGCCGCAAGGGCCCGGTCGGGAATGGGCGGAATTGGCGCAGGGGCCCGCCACGATCAGGCGGTGACGGGAAAAACGAAACAGCGATCGCGCCGCACCGACAGCCACAGCGGCGTGCCCGGCTTGGGCAGAAAGACACCCGGCACGGTGGCCTTCAGGCGGCCGCCATCGAAATCCATCCGGAACTCGACTAGGCTTTCATGCCCCATGAAGCGCGCACGCTCGACCAACCCGCGGGCCGGCACCCCGTCTTGCGGGGTCGGGTTGGGGCCACTGCCGTGGCGGTCGAAGTCCAGCTTCACGTGCTGCGGGCGAAAGACGATCTCGACCTCGGTGCCATCGCCCACCCCGGGGGCAAGGAACTGGCCGAACACGGTATCGGTCAGCAACCCGGTCACGCGCCCCCGGATCACGTTGATATCGCTGAAGAACGCCGCCGCGGCCTTGTCGCAGGGCGCGTTGTAGATGTTGTAGGGCGCGCCTTTCTGCACGATCTGGCCGTCCCGCATCAGCGCGATCTGATCGGCCATGCGCATCGCCTCTTCGGGTTCGTGCGTCACCAGCACGACCGCCGTGCCCTCTTCCTTGAGCAGTTGCAGCGTCTCGTCGCGGATGCCGTCGCGCAGGCGGTTGTCGAGGCCGGAAAACGGCTCGTCCATCAGCATGATGCGCGGGCGCGGCGCAAGGGCGCGGGCCAGGGCCACGCGCTGCTGCTCGCCCCCCGACAGCATATGCGGGGTCTTGTCGGCATATCCCACCAGGTCGACCCGTTCCAGCAACTCGCCGACGCGGGCCTGCACCCTGGCCTTCGGGCCGCGCAGACCGAAACTGACGTTCTGACCGACGGTCAGGTGCGGAAACAGGGCGAAATCCTGAAAGATCAGGCCGATGCCCCGCGCCTCGGGCGGGGTCGAGAACACCTCGTTGCACAGCATCTTGCCATCGGCATGCACGCTGCCCGCGCTTTGCCGCTCTATCCCGGCGATCACGCGCAGGGTGGTGGATTTGCCACAGCCCGACGGACCCAAAAGGCACATGATCTCGCCCGGCGCGACGCGAAACGACACGTCGCGCACGACCTCGCGGCCATCGAAGACGCAGGACAGATGCGCAACCTCGAGGCGCGGGGCCTGGGCGGTCGTCTCGCCGGGCGCAGTGGGGGTGTCGAGGCTCACGATGGGGCAAATCCGATCAATTCCGTCAGGCAAGGCAGGTAGCAGCCGGGGCACACGGTTTCAAGCCACCCCGCCCCGGCCCCACGGCCCGGCCGCACCCACGATCAGATGGTCGCGTTGGTCTGACCGCCATCGAGCAGGATGTTCTGGCCCACGATGAACCCCGCATGTTGCGAGCACAGGAAGGCGCACATCGCCCCGAACTCGGATGTCGTGCCATAGCGCCCCGAGGGGATGGCCGACAGGCGGATCTTGCGCGCCTCTTGCATCGAAACGCCCTGCGCCTCGGACACGCCCTTTTCAAGGGCGAAGATGCGGTCGGTATCATGCGAGCCCGGCAACAGGTTGTTGATGTTCACGCCCTTGCCCGCCACCTGCCGCGCGGTTCCGGCCACGAACCCCGTCAAACCCGCGCGGGCGGAATTCGACAGCCCCAGCGCCGGGATCGGCGCCTTGACCGATTGCGAGGTGATGTTGACCACACGGCCCCAGCCCTGGTCGATCATGCCGGGCAGCAGCGCCGTCATCAGAGCGATGGGCGTCAACATGTTGGCCTCGAGCGCCTTGATAAAATCGTCATGCCCCCAGTCCGACCACAGGCCCGGCGGCGGCCCGCCCGCATTGGTCACCAGGATGTCCAACGCCCCCGCGGCCTCGAGCACCTCGCGGCGGCCGTCTTCGCTGGTGATATCGGCGGCCACGGTCGTGACATCGACCCCGTGGGCGCTGCGAATGGCCTCGGCGGTCGCCTCGAGCGCCTCGGCCCCGCGGGCGTTCAGAACCAGATCGACGCCCGCTTCGGCCAGGGCCTCGGCACAGCCGCGACCCAGCCCTTTCGACGACGCGCAGACCAGCGCCCGACGCCCCTTGATACCCAGATCCATCCGTTCTCTCCCTGCGTTATGATGCCTGTCACGCCCGTGACCTAACAGCCCGTGCGCCCTGCGGCCAGTCCGCTTGGGCCCGTGGGCGCGCCGCGCTTGACGCAGACGGCCCGGAACCCTACCGATGCGCACCAGACCCCTTGTAGATGCGTGCGATGCCCCACCCCGTTCTTTTCCGGTTCGATACCCTGCCCGCCCGCGCCCTGTTCGTGCAGACCGGCGCGAACGAGGGCGACACGATCGGCCTCGAGGAGGCCGTCGTTCCAGGCGATGTCTACCGCCTGGCCGCACGGGAACGGATCGCGCGGCTGGCCATCAGCGATACCGGACGCGAACAACCCTGTGTCGCCGACGGCTCCGAGGTGGGGCACCCCGGCGACGTGCTGACCATCGCGGCCTGTCACCTGCTGATGGCGCCCGCGGGCGATCTGGTCGAGGTGCTGGTCCTGGTGCTGACCGATGCGGACGGATCCAGCGCGCTGCATCTGCTGCCGCTGTCGCGGCTGTTGCCGAATGTGGAATACGAACTCGTCGGCACCGAGACCGAGGATGCCCCGCAACGCTTTGCCGACATCGCCAGCGTCAGCTTTCTGGCCGGAACGCATCTGACGCTGGCCAATGGCCGGCAGATCCCGGTCGAAGACCTGCGCATCGGGGACCGTTTGCTGACCCGCGACAACGGGCCCCGACCGATCCGCTGGATCGCGCATCAGACCCGGCGCGCCACCGGCGCGGCCGCACCCATCCGCCTGATCGCCGGCACGCTCAACACCGCCCGCGATCTGCGGCTTTCGCCGCAGCACCGCCTGTTCATCTGGCAGCGCCGGGACGAGTTGGGCACCGGCCGGGCCGACCTGATGGTCAAGGCCGACTTGCTGGTCAACGGCACAACGGTTCTGCGCGAAGAAGGCGGGTTCGTCGACAGCTATCAGATCGTTTTCGACAGTCACGAGATCATCTATGCCGAGGGGATCGCCGTCGAATCCATGCTGGTGACAGGCCAGATGCGGGCCCTGTTGCCCAAAGACCTGGGCCTGTCGAACGATCCGGACGCGCAGGCCGATGCCGCCGAGATCGAGATCGACGAAACCAAGACCGGGAGTGACGACATCGTGGATCGCCTGACGCGCGCCAGCCGCGGCGACCCCGCGCGGGACTGACACCGACAGCCCACGCCCCCCCGTCGGCCCCTGCCCTGCCCCAAAAGAAGAATCCCCACGCCGAGATCGCGCCTTTTCTGCGCTGCGGCGGTGCTGGCCCTCGTGGCCTGTCAAGCGCCCGACCTGCCCCCGGTCTCGGACGACCCCCGTCTCGGAGCCGCCGAGGCGCGAACCGAAAGCTACGACACCCTGGCGCGTTCCGAGATCGCGCCGTTGACTGCGCTCTGTGCCGGGGTCGCGGCCGGCGACGCCCTGCCGACCGGGGCGGAGGTCGCGGCCCTCGGCTTTGCGACCGACCGGCCGATGCTGGGCAACGTGTTCTACAGCAAGCGTCTCGATGCGCAAATCGACGGCCGGCGCCTGCGCACCATTCGGGTGGCCATCAACCCCGACACGCGTCGCTGCAACGTGACCTTGATGCGCCTGCGGGGCGCAAGCCTGTCCATCGGGCGCCGGGTGGTCGAGACCATGCAGGCCCGGGGCTACACACCGTCACAGACCGCGGACGCGACCGAGGTGCTGTTCACCCGCGGCGCCATCCGCATCGTCATGACCGCCGGGGACGGCGCCGAAGGGACGTATTTCGGGTTCAACCCGGCAGGCTGACGCCCTGCCCCCTCGCGGGCCGGGGTGGGGTTTTCCTGTCTTGGCCGCGGCATGCCCGGCAAGGCACTCTGCCAACATGACACCGCATGCCCTCTCCGAGATCGGCCTTGGACCCGACCTGCGCATCACCGCCCTGGGCGTCGCGCCGATCACGGGCTTTGCGGGCCTGATGGAGGAGGCCGTGATCCTCGGCGTCAGGGCCATGCATAGGCGCACGGGCCGATCGTGGTCGGCGCGATGCCCCTGCCTGATGGTGGGCGAGCACCGGCACCTGGCCGATTGGCTGTTGGGATCGGGCGGCGATGAGATCACCTTTGCCCTGCCCGACCTCAGCTTTTCCCGCATTCCGGACGGCATCGTGGCGCATCTGACCGGCAACCTGCACCCCGAAGCCTGCCAGACACGGGGTCACCGGCCCGCTGTCACCGTGTCGTTGTACTGCCCGATGACCGAGGCGCAGAAATCCACGGCTGCATCAATGTTGCGCGGCTGGCCGGGTCTCGTCCCGACCCCGTGAAAGGCACGGTTGCGCATTGTCGGAACCCGCGCCGGCCTATATATGCGCGCCCATGCTGGATGCCGCGCAAGACACCCCGACCAATCGCCCCGACCTGCCGCCCGAGATCGCGCGGCGGCGAACCTTCGCGATCATTTCGCACCCCGACGCGGGCAAGACGACGCTGACCGAGAAATTCCTGCTCTATGGCGGCGCGATCCAGATGGCGGGACAGGTCCGCGCCAAGGGCGAGGCGCGGCGCACGCGCTCGGACTTCATGCAGATGGAAAAGGATCGCGGCATCTCGGTCTCGGCCTCGGCCATGTCCTTCGATTTCGCAGGACCCGGCATGCAGTACCGCTTCAACCTGGTCGATACGCCCGGTCACAGCGATTTTTCAGAAGATACCTATCGCACCCTGACGGCGGTGGATGCGGCGATCATGGTGATCGACGGTGCCAAGGGCGTGGAAAGCCAGACGCAGAAACTCTTCGAGGTCTGCCGCCTGCGCGACCTGCCGATCCTGACATTCTGCAACAAGATGGACCGCGAAAGCCGCGACACGTTCGAGATCATCGACGAGATCCAGGAAAACCTGGCCATCGACGTCACCCCGGCCAGTTGGCCCATCGGCGTGGGGCGTGATTTCTTGGGCTGCTACGACCTGATCCACGACCGGCTGGAACTGATGGACCGCGCCGACCGCAACAAGGTGGCCGAGAGCGTCAAGATGGAGGGGCTGGACGACCCCCGCCTGGACGATCACATCCCCGCCGATCTGCTGGAAAAGCTGCGCGAAGAGGTCGAGATGGCGCGCGAGCTGTTGCCCGCCATGAACCGCCAATCCTTCCTCGAGGGGCACCTGACGCCGATCTGGTTCGGCAGCGCGATCAACTCGTTCGGGGTCAAGGAACTGATGGACGGCATCGCCGAATACGGCCCCCAGCCGCAGGTCCAGACGGCCGAACCCCGCGAGGTCGCGCCCGAGGAAAAGAAGGTCGCGGGCTTTGTCTTCAAGGTGCAGGCCAACATGGACCCCAAGCACCGCGACCGGGTGGCCTTTGTCCGCCTTGCCTCGGGGCATTTCCAGCGCGGCATGAAGCTGACCCATGTGCGATCGAAGAAACCGATGGCGATCGCCAACCCGGTGATGTTTCTCGCCTCGGACCGCGAACTGGCCGAAGAGGCCTGGGCCGGCGACATCATCGGCATCCCCAACCACGGGCAGTTGCGCATCGGCGATGCCCTGACCGAGGGCGAGGCGCTGCGCTTTACCGGCATCCCCAGCTTCGCGCCGGAACTGCTGCAATCGTGCCGCGCGGGCGACCCGATGAAGGCCAAGCATCTGGACAAGGCGCTGATGCAATTCGCCGAGGAAGGGGCCGCCAAGGTCTTCAAGCCCAATATCGGCTCGGGCTTCATCGTCGGTGTCGTCGGTGCGCTGCAATTCGAGGTGCTGGCCAGCCGGATCGAAATGGAATATGGCCTGCCCGTCCGCTTCGAGGCGTCGCAATTCACTTCGGCCCGCTGGGTGCATGGCGGCAAAGAGGCCGTGGACGCCTTCATGGCCGCCAACAAGAGCCACATGGCCACCGACAACGATGGCGACCCGGTCTACCTGACCCGGATGCAATGGGACATCGACCGGATCGAACGCGATTACCCGGATGTGACCCTGTCCGCGACCAAGGAGTTGATGGTCTGACCCTGCAAAACCGCGTTCTGCCCACCGGCGAGATCGTCGCCGAGCCCGCCTATCGCGGCACGGTGATGGGCAATCGCGGGATCTTGCACGACGCGCAGCGCCGTCTGGGCACCGCCCGCTGGCGCCACAAGGCATGGGTGTGCTGCGCGCTGTCCTTCAAGGGACGCCAGCGCAAGGTGATGACACCGGGCACCTATACCGAGTTGTTCTTTCTGGACGAGGCCGTGGCCATGGCGGCCGGCCATCGCCCCTGTGCCGAATGCCGCCGCGCGGATTACACGCGGTTTGCGCGGGCCTGGGCCACTGCGGCGGGCCAGCCCGCCCGCGCCCCCGGCATGGATGCCGCCCTGCACGCCGCCCGCATCACCCCCCGCACGCGCGACCAGCTGCGCCACAGGGCCGACTGGGCCGATCTGCCCGACGGGGCGTTCGCGCTGGACGGGGGGCACGCCTGCCTCGTGCATGGCAGGACCCTCTATCCCTTCACCGTCTCGGGCTATGGCAAGCCAAGGGCCCGCCCGGCGACGGGCCGCGCGCTGATCTGCACGCCCGCGCCGATGGTCGATGTGCTGCGCGCGGGCTATGGCCCGCGCCTGCACCCCAGTATGGGTGGCGCGTGACGATGCACGCCCCTGACGAGAACGCAGCCGACCAACACGGCGCCGGCGCCCTGAACGGGGTTCTGGACGATCTCGGGCGGTTGGCCGAGGGCCGCACGACCGTGGCGTTCGGGGACATCGTGTCGACGCTCGGCGCACGCGGGTTCGGCCCCCTGCTGCTGATCCTGTCGCTGTTTCTCATGGTGCCCGTGGGCGCGATCCCCGGCGTGCCGGCTGCGGTGGGCCTGGTGGTGATCGGGATCGGGGCGCAAGTCGCTCGGGGGCGCAAGGGGCTGTGGCTGCCGCAACGGGTCAATCGCCTCCGCATCGAGGGGCAGCGCGTGACCCAGGCCATTGCCGTCTTGCGGCCCCGCCTGCAATGGCTGGGGCGGGTGTTGCACCGCCGCCTGCCGCTGCTGGCCGAGGGGCGTCTGTCCCTCATGACGATCGGGCTTGTCCTGATCTGCCTGGGCATCGCGATGGTCATCATCGGCTTCGTCCCCCTCCTGCCCCTGCTGCTGGCCTTGCCGGCTCTGGTCTTCGGCATCGGGTTGACCATGCGCGACGGGGTCGTGGTGCTGCTGGGGCATGCCGGGTTGATCCCGGCCGTCATCGTCGCATGGCGCAGCCTGGCCGGGGGCTGAGGGGCGCGCGTTAACGCCGGCTTAACCGTCAGGGCCTACAGTCCGCCCATGCGCGCCCTTCGCCTCATCCTCTCACGGCTTGTGCTGTCGCTGACGCTCGCCCTGGCCCCCGCTGCCGGACAGGCTCAGAATGGCGGGCAGCTGGTGTCGCCACACACCGGCCTGAGCGGGGTTTACACCGCGCAAACAATCATCTCGGACGATTTCCACCACGTGCTGATGGGCCATGTCATCGTTGCGGCGCGCGACGGGCAGACCGCCATTGCCCTTGTCATTCAACAGCGGCGCGATGGTGTGCATTATCTGCATTTCGACACGGCCACGGCCCAAAGCATCGAACTGCCCTTTCGGCGCCGTCGCGGCAATGGCTGCACGCATGGCCATTGCCGCGACCGACCCATCGGGTTGATTGTGCTGAGCGCGCCGCTCCTGGCGCGGCTGTCGGAAACGGGGCTCGACGCCGTGTTGTCAGGACGCTCGGGCACGATCCGCCTGAATGTGCCGGCGGGGCTGTTTGCCGATGCGCTGCGACAGGCCAGCGGTCATGGCCTGCTGGACATCGCCCCGAACGGTTAGCGGCTACGGCGCGGTTTGACTGCCGACGCGTTTTCGCCTATGTCGCGCCCTAACCTCGCGGGCCGCGCGGGGTGTTCCGCGGGGCGCGACAGGTAACCAGGCGCTCCATTCCCCCACGCCGGCGCATGACGCCGGCCCGATTGGACGCATATGACCACGTTTTCCGACCTCAATCTGAATCCCAAAGTTCTCAAGGCCGTGGCCGAGGCTGGCTATGAAACACCGACGCCAATCCAGGCCGGTGCCATCCCCTCGGCGCTGGAAGGCCGCGACGTGCTCGGCATCGCCCAGACCGGCACAGGCAAGACCGCCAGTTTCACGCTCCCGATGGTGAGCATGCTGGCAAGGGGCCGCGCCCGCGCCCGCATGCCACGCAGCCTCGTTCTGTGCCCCACACGCGAACTGGCCGCGCAAGTGGCCGAGAACTTCGACACCTATGCCAAGCATGTGAAACTGACCAAGGCCCTGTTGATCGGGGGCGTCAGCTTCAAGGAACAGGATCAGCTGATCGACAAGGGTGTCGATGTCCTGATCGCCACGCCGGGCCGCCTGCTGGACCATTTCGAACGCGGCAAGCTCTTGTTGACCGGCGTGCAGATCATGGTGGTGGACGAGGCCGACCGCATGCTCGACATGGGGTTCATCCCCGATATCGAGCGGATCTTCGGCCTTGTGCCCTTCACCCGCCAGACCCTGTTCTTTTCGGCCACGATGGCCCCCGAGATCGAGCGGATCACCAACACCTTCCTGTCGAACCCCGCCCGCGTCGAGGTGGCGCGCCAGGCCACGACCTCGGACACGATCGAACAGCGCCTGCTGGAGTTCAAACCGACCCGCCGCGACCAGACCGCCAAGCAGAAGCGCGAGATGCTGCGCGCCGCCATCGAGGCCGAGGGCGAGGCGTGCAAGAACGCAATCATCTTCTGCAACCGCAAGGTCGATGTCGATATCGTCGCGAAGTCGCTGAAAAAGCACGGGCTGAATGCCGAACCGATCCATGGCGATCTGGACCAGTCGCATCGCACGCGCACGCTGGACGGGTTCCGCGATGGCACGATCCGGTTTCTCGTCGCCTCGGACGTGGCCGCACGCGGCCTCGACATTCCGGCGGTCAGCCATGTCGTCAATTACGACGTGCCCAGCCATGCCGAGGATTACGTGCACCGCATCGGCCGCACGGGTCGCGCGGGCAAAAAGGGTGTGGCCATCACGCTGGCCGTGCCATCGGACGAGAAATACCTCGGCGCGATCGAGTCTCTGGCCGAGATGACCATCCCGCGGGCCGAGTTGCCCTGGACGCCCGAAAGCAGCCCGGCGCGCGGACGCCGCACATCCGACGACGAGGCCGATGGCGCTGCGGATGAGGCCCCGAAAAAACGTCGGGGCCGCACGCGCCGGGACAAGACCGCCGAGGCCGACACCGCCAAGCCGCAGGCAGAGGACATCGCCCCGACGCCCGAGGCCGCCAAGGCCGACAGACCCACGCGCCGCCGCGGCGGCGGGTCCGGCGGGGGGCGCCAGGTGGTCGGCATGGGCGATCATCTGCCGCAATTCATCGCACTCAGCTTTGACGAACGCCGCGGCCCGTCCGATGCTGCCGCCGATACGCCCGGGACGGACGCCGAGACGCCCGATACCGCCGCAACCGACGCCACGCCCCCCGAGGCCGAGGCCGAGGCACCGCCCAAGCCCAAGCGGCGGCGGCGCAAGAAGACCGATGCCGCGGCCGACGCCACCGCCCAAGAACCAACGGAGGCCGCCGAGCCGACCGAGCCGACCGAGCCGACCGAGGCACCAAAGGCCGACGACGCCGCGCCGGACGCGGACAACGCCACGAGCAACGAGACGGCCGCGTAGCCGCGCGTCCATCCATTTCATGCGAAAAGGCGGCCCGTCTTGGGGCCGCCTTTTTCCGTTTCCGTCGATCCCTCCGGCGTTTCAGCCCGCCATGAGGCGGCTCACCAAGACCGTCACCTCGGGTTTCTTGCCGATTTCCGTGACACAGACCTGGCGCACGATGCGTTTCACCGTATCTTCCAGCTTGTCGTCGCTATCCACGGTCCTGGCATCGAGGCGCGCCAGCGTCGTGGCCAGATCGTCCTCGATCATCTGGGCCAGATCCTCGCCCGATTGGCCCATCTCGGGCAGGCCGCGCAGGGCCACCCAGCTGTCTTCGAGGATCTCGTCGTCTTCATCGACAATCAGCGCCACGGCCACAAGGCCGTTCAGCGCCAGTTTCATACGGTCGCGGATGACGCCGTCGAATGCGCCCACAAAGGCCGACCCGTCCAGATAGGTGCGGCCCACATCGTGGTATTCGACGATCTGCGGCGCGTTGCCCGACAGCTCGACCATGGACCCATTGGCCGCCACGACCGCATCCATCCCCTTGGACAGCGCCAGACGCGTATGTTCGCGCAGATGCCGATATTCCCCATGGTTCGGGATCAGGACCTGCGGGCGCAGGATGTCGTGCATCGCCTCGAGGTCAGGGCGGTTGGCATGCCCCGAGACATGGTAGAACCCCGCGCTTTCATCGACGATCTCGACGCCCTTTTCGGCCAGCGCATTCTGGATGCGGGCGACGCCCACCTCGTTGCCGGGAATGGTCTTCGATGAAAACAGGAAGGTGTCGCCTTCCCTGAGTTCCAGGCCGAGATAGCTGCCGCGCGACAGCGCGGCCGAGGCCGCACGCCGTTCCCCCTGGCTGCCAGTGACGATCAGCATCAGGTTCTCGCGCGGAATCTCGCTGGCCTCTTCGGGGCTGACGGTGCTGGGAAAGCCGGTCAGGACGCCCGCTTCGGTTCCGGCGGCCACCATGCGCTTCATCGCGCGGCCCAGCAGGCAGATGGTGCGGCCGTTCGCCGTGCCGGCATCGGCCAGCGTCTTGAGGCGCGCGATGTTCGAGGCAAAGGTCGTGGCCACGACCATGCCCTTGGCATTCGTCACCAATTCACCGATCGGTTCGGGCAACTGGCTTTCGGAACGGCCGGGGTGGCGCGAAAAGACGTTGGTCGAGTCGCAGATGAAGGCCCGCACGCCATCGGCGGCGATCTGTCCCCACATCTCGGGATCGAAGGGCTCGCCCACGACCGGGTCGCGGTCGATCTTGAAATCGCCCGAATGCACCACTCGCCCCTCGGGCGTGTCGATCACCAGCGCGGACGCCTCGGGGATCGAATGGCTGACCGGGGCGAACTGCACCTTGAAGGGCCCGGCCTCGATCACGGCGGGATAGGGGTCCGCGACCTGCACCTGCAGCGGGTCGTGGCCGGCCTCTTCCATCTTGCGCATGGCGTGAATGGCGGTAAAGCGACGGGCACGGACCGGCGCGCGCAGACGCCCCCACAGATGCCCCAGGGCGCCCACGTGATCCTCGTGCGCATGGGTGATGAAGATCCCCTCGATCCGGTCGGCCCGCTCGGCCAGCCAGTCGATATCGGGCAGGATCAGATCCACACCGGGCTGTCCGTCCATGTCGGGAAAGGCCACGCCGGTATCCACGACGATCAGTCGTTCGGCCCCCTGCGGCCCGAAGCCGTAGACGTAGCAATTCATCCCGATCTCCCCCGCGCCGCCGAGAGGGAGGTAGATCAGCCTGTTGCGATCAGTCATATCTGCCCGTGATCCTTGTTGTATTGGTGGATGACCGTCAGGCCATGCATGGTCAGGTCATCTTCGATACAGTCAAATAGCACATCCCCCTGAGAGAACAACGAGGCCAGCCCCCCGGTTCCCACGATGCGCATGGGGCGATCCACCTCGGCGCGGATACGGTCGCAGACGCCGCGCACCAGCCCGACATACCCCCAGAAGACGCCCGATTGCATGCAGGCGACCGTGTTCGTGCCGACCACCTGCTGCGGTTTCGTCACGTCGACATGGGGCAAGGCCGCCGCCGCATGGTGCAGCGCTTCGAGGCTGAGGTTCACGCCCGGTGCGATCACGCCCCCGATATAGGCGCCGTCATGGTCCACCACGTCAAAGGTGGTGGCCGTCCCGAAATCGACCACGATCAGGTCGCCGCCATGCCGGTCATAGGCCCCGGCGGTATTGACCAGACGGTCGGGGCCGACCTGGGTGCCCTCGTCCACGCGGGGCGGGGCCGGCAAAAGGCAGTCGGGCTTGCCGACGACCAGGGGACGCGTGCCGAAATACCGGTCGCACAGGACGCGCAGGTTGAACACCACGCGCGGCACGGTCGAGGACACGATGACCTCGGTGATGGACACATCCAGCCTGTTGTGTGCCATCAGGGTCGAGAACCAGACATAATACTGGTCGGCCGTGCGCTGGTGATCGGTCGCCGTGCGCAGCGTGCACAGGAACTGCGCCCCATCCCAGACGGAAAAGACGGTGTTGGTGTTTCCGCAATCGATGCATAACAGCATGCCGCGCCCTCCCTTCGGCGGGTCAGAAGAATATGTCGGCCGCGGCGATGGGGCGGCGGCCTTTTGCCGTCTCCAACACGAGATTGCCCTCCATGTCCACGTCACAAAAGGTGCCGGTGACCGAGTCGTTGGGCAGACGGGCCGTGATGACCTCGCCCAGTCGGGCGGCCTGAGCCAGCCATGCGGTGCGTATGGGGCCGAAGCCGTAGGTGGTGAATCGGGCCTCATGCGCCGCGTAGGCGGTGGCCAGCGCATCGAGAAAAGCCTCGGGCGCAACAACCAGATCGGCGGTTTCGGCCAGGCTGACGGGACGCACCGCGCTCGGTTCAAGCTGCGCCGCATCCGGCGCCGCGGCCAGATTCACACCAAACCCGATCACCAGATGCGCCAGACCGCCGCGCCCATCCCCAAGGCTTTCGAGCAGGATGCCCGCCAGTTTGCCACCCTCGAGCAGGACATCATTGGGCCATTTCAGCGAGAGCGCCGCCGGGTCGGCCCCCACCGCGATCAGGGCGTCGCGCAGGGCCAGCGCCGCCACGAAACTGCGCAGGGCCACCACCTGCGGCGGCTCGCTGGGATGCAGGATCAGCGACGCGGCAAAGTTGCCGGGGGGCATCGACCATGGCCGGCCGCGCCGGCCGCGTCCGGCCGTCTGATCCAGCGCCAGGATCCATTCGGTGCCGACCGTGTCGGGCGCGCGGCGCGCGGCCTCGGCCATGGTGCTGTCGGTGACGGGCAGAATGCGCCGCCCGACCCCTTCGGGCCAGGTCGTCATTCAGCGCAGCAGCATCGCGGCGGCCTGCGAGGCGCTGGCCTCGAGGCCGAACAGGTTGACACCGGGCAGCCAGGCCAGGCCGATGATCGCGGCACAGCCGACCAGGGCCACATAGGGCACAACGGTCATCTTGCCGTCCAACTCGTCTCGGGGTTCGCCGAAATACATCAGGTAGACGATGCGCAGGTAGTAATAGGCCCCGATGACCGAGGCGACACACCGGCCAGCGCCAGCCAGGTCAGACCCGCCTCGACCGCTGCCAGAAGCACGGCATATTTGCCGAAAAAGCCCAAAAGCGGCGGCACACCCGCAAGGCTGAACATCAGCACCAGAATGGCCAGCGCCTTGGTCGACTCGCGGCTGGCGAAACTGGACAGCGCGCTGATCTGGGTGACCGGCCGGCCATCCTTGCTCATGGTCATGATGAAGGCGAAGGTGCCCATGTTCATGGTGACGTAGATTGCCATGTAGATCAGCATCGCCTCGACACCCTGCGCCGTTCCCGCGGCCAGCCCCATCAGCGCAAAACCCATGTGGCTGATCGAAGAATAGGCCATGAGGCGCTTGATGTCGGTCTGCCCGATCGCGGCGATGGCCCCGAGGAACATCGACAGAACGGCCAGGAAGGCCAGGATCTGCTGCCACTGATCGACGACCCCGCCAAAGGCGTCATGAACGACCCGCGCGAAAAGCGCCATCGCGGCGACCTTGGGCGCGGTCGAGAACAGCGCCGTGATGGCGGTGGGCGAGCCTTCGTAGACGTCCGGCGTCCACATGTGGAAGGGGGCGGCCGACACCTTGAAGGCCAGCGCCGAGATCACGAAGACCAGCCCGAAGAGCAGGCCCAGGGGCATGTCGCTGCCCGACGCGGCGTCGATGATCCCGGCGAAATTCGTCGTCCCGGCAAAGCCATAGGTCAGCGATGCGCCATAAAGGAACAGGCCCGAGGACAGCGCGCCCAGAACGAAATACTTCAGACCGGCCTCGGTCGAGCGCACGCTGTCACGCCGCACGGCGGCCACGACATAGAGGGCGAGCGACTGCAACTCGAGCCCCATGTAGAGGGTGATCAGGTCGCCCGCGGACACCATCACCATCATGCCGACAACGGCCAGCACCATCAGGATCGGGTATTCGAAGCGCAGCAACTCGTTCTTGATCATGTAGTCCGAGCCGATCAGCAAAACCGCCGCGGCCGCGAACAGGATCATCACCTTGGCAAAGCGCGAGAACGCGTCATCGACGAACATCCCGTCAAAGGCGAGGTTCTGCCCCCCGCCCGACACGGCGATGTAGAGGCCCATGATCGCCAGAACCAGCGCCGTGGCCCATGTCAGCGCGGGTGCAAGCGCGTCCTTCGACGTGTAGACCGCCGCCAGCATCGCCCCCATCGCATAAAGCGAGAGGATGATTTCGGGGATCAGGATGGCAAGATCGGCACCGATCATCGGGTCACCTCAGTGGTTGGCGGCGACATGGGTTTCGGGGGCATAGCTGGCCACCGCCACGTCGTATTGCGTCAAAAGGGCCTCGACCGACGGTCCGATGATATCGGTCACGAGGCTGGGATAAATGCCGAGCAGCAGGGTCATGACCACCAGCGGGGCGAAGATCGCCTTTTCGCGGCGGGTCATGTCGGTGATCGACTTGAGGCTTTCCTTGATCAGGTCGCCGAACACGACACGGCGATAGAGCCACAGCGCATAGGCCGCCGACAGGATCACGCCGGTCGTGGCGATCAGACCGATCCATGTGCTGACCTGGAACACGCCCATCAGCGTCAGGAATTCGCCCACAAAGCCCGAGGTGCCCGGCAGGCCGACATTGGCCATGGTGAACAGCATGAAAATCAGCGCATAGGCCGGCATCCGCACGGCAAGCCCGCCATAGGCGTCGATCTCACGCGTGTGCATCCGGTCGTAGATGACACCGACACACAAAAACAGCGCGCCCGAGACGAAGCCGTGGCTGATCATCTGGAAGATCGCGCCATCGACCCCCTGCTGGTTTGCGGCGAAGATGCCCATCGTCACGTATCCCATATGGGCGACCGAGGAATAGGCGATCAGTTTCTTCATATCCTCCTGCACCATCGCGACCAGCGAGGTGTAGACGATGGCGATCACCGACAGCCACAGAACGAAGGGCGCCATCAGGTCCGAGGCGACGGGGAACATCGGCAGGCTGAAGCGCAGGAAGCCGTAGCCGCCCATCTTCAACAGGATCGCGGCCAGCACGACCGAGCCGGCAGTGGGCGCCTGAACGTGGGCGTCGGGCAGCCAGGTGTGGACCGGCCACATCGGCATCTTGACCGCAAAGCTGGCAAAGAACGCCACCCAGAGCAGCGACTGCAATCCCCCGGCGATCTGCCAGCCCATCAGCGTGATCGGCCCGGCGCTGAACTGGTGGTTCAGCAGGGTCGGGATATCGGTCGTGCCCGCATCGACAAACATCGCGATCATCGCGATCAGCATCAGGACCGAGCCGAGGAAGGTGTAGAGAAAGAACTTGAAGGCGGCATAGATGCGATCCTTGCCGCCCCAGATGCCGATGATCAGGAACATCGGGATCAGGCCCGCCTCGAAGAACAGGTAGAACAGCACCATGTCGAGGGCGACGAACACGCCCAGCATCAGCGTTTCCAGAACAAGGAAGGCGATCATGTATTCCTTGACCCGATGCGTCACGCCCCAGCAGGCCGCGATGGTGATCGGCATCAGGAAGGTCGTCAGCATCACGAACAGCACAGAGATGCCGTCGACACCCACCTTGTAGTTCAGGCCAAAGATCCACTCGGTCTCCTCGACCAGCTGGAACTCGGTGTTCTGCGGGTCGAACTGTCCGAGCACAAAGAGCGAGGCGATGAAGGTCGCCACGGTGGCCGCGAAGGCGAGGCGCTTGGCGTTGAGTTGCGCGGCCTCGTCCTCGCCGCGCAGGAACACGGCCATGATGATCGCGGCAACCAGCGGCAGGAAGGTGACGATGGAAAGGAGATTGTCCATGGATCCGACCTCAGCCCCCTGCCGTCAGGGTGATCCAGGTGACCAGCACCACGATCCCCATCACCATCGCGAAGGCATAGTGAAAGATGTAGCCAGACTGCGCGCGGCCCGCGAGCCGGGTGAAGAAGGGGATGATCCCCATCGCCAGCCCGTTGATCCCGCCATCGATGATCTTGCCGTCGCCCCCCTTCCAGAGCAGGCGTCCAAGCGCCGCCGCCGGGCGCAGGAAGAGGAAATCGTAGATCTCGTCGAAATACCACTTGTTCAGCAGGAACAGGTAAAGCGGGCGCTGTGCCTCGGCCAGACGACGTGGCAGCGACGGATTCAGGATGTAGAACCAGAAGGCCGTCGCGAACCCGATCAGCATGGCAATGAAGGGCGAGAGCTTGACCCAGGTCGGCACGTAATGCGCCTCGTTCAGCACATCGTTGCCGGGGGCGGCGTGGATCGCCCCCTCGCCCGGTGCGCCGGTAAAGACATAATGGGCATAGCCGCCATAGGCTTCGTCGGCCGCGCCGTGATCGTCGGCGGCATGGGCATCGTCTGCATGCTCTTCGGTGCCGTGGTCGTCTGTGCCATGGCTCTCTTCGGCATAGGGCACGCCAAAGAACCGGGCGACATCGTTGGTGTGGCCGAAGAACGAGTTATACCAGACCATGCCCGAAAAGACCGCGCCGACCGCCAGAACGCCCAAGGGGATCAGCATGGTCTTGGGGCTTTCATGCGCGTGGTCATGGGTGTGCTTGTTGCCGCGCGGCTCGCCCCAGAAGGTCAGGAACATGAGCCGCCAGCTGTAGAAACTGGTGAACAGCGCCGCGACGACCAGCGACCAGAAGGCGAACTGACCGATATCGCCGCCAAAGGCGAAGGCGCTTTCGATCACTGCATCCTTCGAGGCAAAGCCGGCAAAGCCGATCCACCCGGTCAGCGGGATACCGACGCCGGTGATGGCCAGCGTCCCGATCAGCATCGCCCAGAAGGTGTAGGGCAGTTTCTTGCGCAGCCCGCCATAATTCCGCATGTCCTGCTCGTGATGCATCCCGTGGATGACCGAGCCCGCGCCGAGGAACAGCATCGCCTTGAAGAAGGCATGCGTCAGCAGGTGGAACATGGCGACGGAATAGACGCCGACGCCCGCGGCCACGAACATGTAGCCCAGCTGCGAACAGGTCGAATAGGCGATGACGCGCTTGATGTCGTTTTGAACCAGACCCACCGTCGCCGCGAAGAACGCCGTGACCGCGCCCAGGATGACGATGAAATTCGTGGCGATCGGCGCGTATTCCATGATCGGCGACATGCGGCAGACCAGGAACACACCCGCGGTCACCATGGTCGCGGCATGGATCAGGGCAGACACCGGCGTCGGCCCCTCCATCGCGTCGGGCAGCCAGGTGTGCAGCAGCAGTTGCGCCGATTTCCCCATCGCCCCGACGAAGAGCAGGAAGGCGATGGTGTTCGCGGCGTCCAGCTCCATCCCGAGGAAGTTGATCGTCATCTCGGCGAATTCCGCGCCCATCGGCAGGATCACGTCGAACTGGATCGAGTCCGCCATCCAGAAGATCGCGAAGATCCCCAGCAGGAACCCGAAATCGCCGACCCGGTTGACGATGAAGGCCTTCATCGCGGCAGCCCCGGCCGACGGCTTGCGGTAGTAGAAGCCGATCAGCAGGTACGAGGCGACGCCGACGCCCTCCCAGCCGAAGAAGAGTTGCAGCAGATTGTCGGCGGTCACCAGCATCAGCATGGTGAAGGTGAAGAACGACAGATAGGCGAAGAAGCGCGGCTTGTAGCTTTCGCCTTCCTTGAAGTTCTCGTCATGGGCCATGTAGCCGAAGGAATACAGGTGCACGAGCGCCGAGACGGTCGTCACCACGATCAGCATGATCGCCGTCAGCCGGTCGATCCGGATCGCCCAGTCGGCAAAGAACGTGCCGCTTTCGATCCAGGTGAACAGGCTGCGCGAGGTCGTTTCCCCATCGAAGCCGAGGAACACGACCCAGCTCAGAATCATGGAGACGAACAACAGCGCGGTGGCCGTGACGCAGGCCGCCTGCTCGCCAATCAGGCGCCAGGTAAAGCCGCAGATCAGGGCGCCGACCAGGGGCGCGAATAGCAGGATCGTTTCCATCTGGTCAGCCCTTCATGTTCGAGACGTCTTCGACCGCGATCGTGCCGCGGTTGCGGAAGAAACAGACAAGGATCGCAAGGCCGATGGCGGCCTCGGCCGCGGCCACGGTCAGGATGAACAGGGTGAAGATCTGCCCCGTCAGATCGCCCAGGTAATGGGAAAAGGCGACGAGGTTGATATTGACCGACAACAGCATCAGTTCGATCGACATCAGGATGATGATGACGTTCTTCCGGTTCAGGAAGAGGCCAAAAATGCCGATGACGAACAGCGCGGCGGCCACCGTCAGGTAGTGTTCAAGACCAATCGTCATGTCGTCCCTCCGCGAGGCCCAAGACGCCCCGCATGGTCATTCCATCTTTGCCGCGTGTGTCCGCGGTCTTTGCGTGCATTCGGGGCGGGCGCGCTGTGCGTTACAGGCCCTGCCCCGGTTTTACGTCCTTCAACTCCATCGCCTTGGCCGGATCGCGGTACATCTGCGCCAGCACGTTCTGGCGCTTGACGTCGCCGCGGTGCCGCAGCGTCAGCACGATGGCCCCGATCATGGCGACCAGCAGCACCAGGCCCGACAACTGGAACGGCAGGAAATAGCGATCATACAGCAGCAGGCCGATCGCGGCGGTATTGTGCACCTCGTCGATGGGCGGCGTCGGGTTCCCGAGGCGCGTGTCGACCCCCTCGGAATAGGTCCAGGTCCCATAGGCCAGTGCCAGCTGCATCAACAGCACAAGGCCGATCAGGCTGGCGATGGGCAGGTATTTCGACATCTCGGCCCGCAACTGGGCAAAGTCGACATCCAGCATCATGACCACGAACAGGAACAGCACCGCGACCGCGCCGATATAGACGATGACCAGCAGCATCGCGACAAACTCCGCCCCCAGCAGAATGAACATCGTCGCCGCACTGATGAAGCACAGGATCAGCCACAGAACCGAGTGCACGGGGCTGCGCGAGGTCACGGTCAAGAGCGCCGCCACCACGATCGTGATCGCGTAAACGTAGAAGGTGATATCAGCAACACTCATGACCGAGCCTACTCCTTCTCTTCGTCGAGGGCCTGCTTGGCCAGGTCCATCGCCTTGTTCATCGCCGGGACGCCCCCGAAAAGCGCCGCCATGGCGATGGTTTCGGCGACTTCCTGTTTCGTCGCGCCGGCGGCGATGGCGTGGCGCACGGTCAGGCGCAATTGCGCCTCGGCCTGCGCGCCCTGGATTGTCAGCCCCATCAACGTCAGCAAGAGCCGTGTCTTGGCATCCAGCCCTTCCGGGTTGAACTGCTTGCCCAGAAACATCTCGAGCATCTCGGCCGGCACGGTCGGCCACGCCTTGTCAAAGCCCATGGGAGTCATGTTGGCCAGGGCCGGGTTCACGGCCTTGACCCAGCTTTCGGCCATGTCCTGCGATTGGCGCATCAACGCCTCGAACGGGTTCTTGGGCGCGTCGGACGTCATCGGTAGGGCGCATCCATTTCGAGGTTTCGGGCGATCTCGGCCTCCCAACGCTCGCCGTTTTCCAGCAGCTTGGCCTTGTCGTAGTACAATTCTTCGCGCGTCTCGGTGGCGAACTCGAAATTCGGCCCCTCGACAATGGCATCCACCGGGCACGCCTCCTGGCAGAAGCCGCAATAGATGCATTTCGTCATGTCGATGTCATAGCGCGTCGTGCGGCGGCTGCCGTCGTCGCGCGGCTCGGCATCGATGGTGATCGCCTGGGCGGGGCAGACGGCCTCGCACAACTTGCAGGCGATGCACCGCTCCTCGCCGTTGGGATAGCGGCGCAATGCATGCTCGCCGCGAAACCGCGGGCTGAGCGGCCCCTTTTCATGGGGGTAGTTCAGCGTCGCCTTGGGCGCGAAAAAGTACTTCAACCCCAGCTTCATGCCTTTGAAGAAATCGGCCAGAAGGAAGTATTTCGCGGCGCGGGTATAGTCGATCTGCGTCATGTCTCAGCCTCCCACGGCCCAGCGGGCATAGGCCCCGCCGAACATCTCGAACTTCGCGGCAAAGGACACCAGCACCACCCAGATCAGCGAGAAGGGCAGGAACACCTTCCAGCCCAGCCGCATCAGTTGATCGTAACGGTAACGCGGCACGATCGCCTTCACCATCGCAAACAGGAAGAAGAAGAACGCCATCTTGGCAACCATCCACAACGGGCTGTCGGGGATGAAGGGGATGGGCGACAGCCAGCCGCCGAAGAACAGCAGCGTGATCAGGGCGCACATCAGGAAGATGGCGATGTATTCGCCCGCCATGAACAACAGGAAGGGCGTCGAGGAATATTCCACTTGGTAGCCCGCGACCAGTTCCGATTCCGCCTCGGGCAAATCGAACGGCGGGCGGTTGGTTTCGGCCAGCGCGGAGATGAAGAACAGGAACACCATCGGCAGGTGCGACAGCCAGTACCAGTTGAACAGGCCCCAGTCGCCGTCCTGCGCGCGGACGATCTCGCCGAAATTCATCGAGCCGGTCGAGATGATGACCCCGATGATGATCAGGCCGATCGACACCTCGTAAGAGATCATCTGCGCGGCAGACCGCAAGCTGCCGAGGAACGGGTATTTCGAGTTTGACGCCCAGCCGCCCATGATCACGCCATAGACCTCGAGCGAGGAGACGGCGAAGACATAAAGGATGGCCACGTTGATATCGGCCAGAACCCATGTGTCGTTGAACGGGATCACGGCCCAGGCGATCAGCGCCAGCACGAAACTGGTGATCGGCGCCAGGATGAACACGGGCCGGTCGGCGCCGGCGGGCACGATTACCTCTTTGACCACGAATTTCAGCGCGTCGGCCACCGTCTGCAACAGACCGAAGGCACCCACCACGTTGGGCCCGCGGCGCATCTGCACGGCGGCCCAGATCTTGCGGTCGCCATAGACAAGGAACAACAGCGAGATCATCACGAAACCGATCACCAGCAGGCTTTGCGCCGCCATGATCACGATCAGTCCCGGTGTCGTCGAAAAGAAACCTTCCATGGGTCGTCCTCAAACCGTCGGTATGCCTAGCTCGGTGCAGTTTGCCGCCACGACTTCGGCGTCCAGTGTCTGCAACCCTCGCGGGAGCGCCGGCGACACGGTGTAAACCGCATCTGCGACCCAAACGCCACCCTCTTCGTACACATTTGTGCGCAGATGGCGCGCGAAACCGAATCCACGAATAAGGGTGTAGCCTGCGGCGGCGCATCGCGCATATGCGTCAAGATCGCCTCGTGTCGCAACGCCGGTCATCTGCACCCGGAAATTCACCAGATCGTCATCCAGCAAGCGTGTCTCGATCCCGTCATAGGTCGCGGGCGGCATCGAGCCGGGCCGCGGCCCCTCGGGCTGGCATCCCGCCACCCCGATCAGAGCCGCGACGAAGACCAGGCTCGCCGCCGCGCGCAAGTCGGGTTACTCCGCCGCCATCGGCGCCGTGGCACGCGCCCTGGCATTGGCGCTCAACTCGGCCATGACGGTCGAGGCCCGCGCGATCGGATTGACCAGATAGTGATCGGTGACGGCCTGAACGAAATCGGCCTGCCCCAGAGGGTTCGCCGGTAGCGGCAGCCACTCGTTCTCGATCACCTCGTCGATCATCTCCAGATAGGGCACATCCGCGATCAGCTCGCGGCGCAGCTCGGCCAGCGTGTTCCACGGCAGCGTGCGCCCGACCTCGGCCGACAGGGCCCGCAGGATCGCCCAGTTTTCCTTGGCCTCGCCCGGCGGAAAACTGGCGCGAAAGGCCAGTTGCGGCCGCCCCTCGGTGTTCACGAACAGCCCCGCCTCTTCGGGGTAGGCGGCGGCCGGCAGGATGATGTCGGCCCGGTGGGCGCCCCGGTCGCCATGGCTGCCCTGATAGATCACCACAGGCCCGGCATCGATGTCGATCTCATCGGCCCCGAGGTTATAGATCACGTCGGCCCCGTCCGTGGCGGCCGCAAGCCCGCCCTCGGTCACGGCATCGACATCCATCGCGCCGACGCGGCCCGCCGCGATGTGCAGCACCAACAGGCCCGAGCCCGTGTCCTCGGCCAGCTTCATCGCCGCGGCCAGTACCGCCTCGCCATCGGCCTCGCGCAGCGCACCCTGGCCCACGATCACGATCGAGGGGGTGTCGCGCAGTTCGTCCGATTGCGGTTGCGACACGAGCCGCTCCAACGCGGCGCGGTCGGTGCCGAGATGGTCGTAATCACTAGGTCAGGTCCACGGCGGGGCCGACCAAACCGACCGAGGCGCCGGCCAGCCATGCCTTGCGGATCCGCGCGTTCAGCACGGGCGATTCGACGCGCGGGTTGGTGCCGATCAGCATCACGCTGCGGGCGCTGTCGATATCCTCGATCGACGCCGTGCCAACATAGCCCGAGCGGTTGCCTGCCGGCAGCTTGGCACCGTCGGTGCGGCATTCCACCGTGCCGCCAAGACCCTCAATGAGTTTTTTCAGGCTGAACGCGGCCTCTGCGGGGGCCAGATCGCCCACGAGACCGGCGGGTTTCCTGGCCTCGGTCACCGCCTTGGCCGCTGCGCTCAAGGCCTCGGGCCAGCTGGCGGGGCGCAGCTTTCCGTTTTCGCGGATATAGGGGCGGTCAAGGCGCTGGCGGCGCAGCCCGTCCCAGACATAGCGCGACCGGTCGGCCAGCCATTCCTCGTTCACCCCGTCATTGTTGCGGGGCAGGATGCGCATGACCTCGCGCCCCTTGGTATCGACCCGGATGTTCGATCCCAGCGCATCCATCACGTCGATGGTCTCGGTCTTGGTCAACTCCCAGGGACGGGCGGTAAAGGCATAGGGCTTGTTCGTCAGCGCGCCCACGGGGCACAGATCGACGATGTTGCCCTGCAATTCGCTGTCCAGGGTCTGGCCCAGATAACTGGTGATCTCGGCATCCTCGCCACGGCCGGTCTGGCCCATCTGGGTGATGCCGGCGACCTCGGTGGTGAAGCGCACGCAGCGGGTGCAGGAAATGCAGCGCGTCATGTGGGTTTCGACCAGCGGCCCAAGGTCCAGGTCCTCGGTGGCGCGCTTGGGCTCGCGGTAGCGGCTAAAATCGACGCCATACGCCATGGCCTGATCCTGCAGGTCGCATTCCCCGCCCTGGTCGCAGATCGGGCAATCCAGCGGGTGATTGATCAGCAGGAACTCCATCACGCCCTCGCGGGCCTTCTTGACCATGGGGCTGTTGGTCTTGACGACGGGCGGCTGCCCCTCCGGGCCGGGGCGCAGATCCTTGACCTGCATCGCGCAGGAGGCGGCCGGTTTCGGCGGGCCGCCCACCACCTCGACCAGACACATGCGGCAATTCCCGGCAATCGTCAGGCGTTCGTGGTAGCAAAACCGGGGGATCTCGATGCCGGCCTGCTCGCAGGCCTGGATCAAGGTCATCGCCGGATCGACTTCGATCTCTTTGTCGTCGATGACGATCTTGCGTAGGTCGCTCATTGGGTCGCTCCCGTCCTGAACCGTCGCGGGGAAAGTCTGGTTCCCGCCCGCGAACGGTATGCCGCGATAGACCGCTTTCTAACCGCCCCGGAGCAGTCTGCCAATCGGCGACCCCGAGGAAATTTCGTCGCGGCCCACGCGGCAGATGCCGTCATTGTCGCGCCAGTCCACGCCGCGCTCGGCGAAATAGGCGCGCGCGATCTGCTTGTAGCGCTCCTGTTCGTCCTCATCCTCGACATAGGCTTCGATTTCGTCGCGGGTAAAGCCGAGACTTTCGGCATGATGGACCAGCCCCCGCAGAAATCCGAACGCCTGCAATCGCCGCGCGTCGATCTCGTCGCAGCGGCGGTCGATGCGCCGCCCGATGGCAAAGACCGTCAAACCGTCGCGCAAGGTCGGGTCGTCGCGCAACACCTGCCACCGGTCGCCTTGCGCGTGACCGATGGTGGTGAACAGACCCGTCACCACCAGCACGGCGCAGGCCAGCATCACTTTCATTTCCGTCTTCATCGTCTTGCCCCTTGCACGGAACGTCCCGTTCCATGCGCGATGTCGGTCAATGACGCCTTGTCATGCAATGACACGATGCCGTGAGGGCCGGAATCGGCGGACACGCGCGCCTCGCCTACAGGCGAACCCCCCAGAAGGTGACGATCAACCAGACCAGCGCGATCACTACGGCGATCGACAATACGCCGTAGATGGCGGCCTCCATCCGTTCGGGCGAGTTGAGCACAAGGGCCACCGCCGCGGCAACCATCGCCCCCATCACGATCCCCAGGATCGAGCCGCCCACACCCCAGTGATAGCCCAGGACCATGCCCGTGATGCAGCACGACAGATAGATGAAGGTGAGCCCGTACCAATAGAAGCGAACCATGAAACCTGACCTCGATTTTTCCTCATGCCGATGCTGTCGGGCCGCACGCGACCCCGCATCGAACGTCTTTGTTTGGACGCGATGCTACGGATTTCGGCGAAAAGAAACAACGATTTCAAATGCTGCGCCGGGAAATGACCCCCGGCGCTGTGGCCGCAAAGCCGCGCGTCACACGCGCCGACAGCGGCCGCTGACGGTCAGATCGCCATCGGCCGTCCGGGTCACGGCCCAGTCTCCGGTCGCGGGATCCAGCACCCAGTCGATCGCCGAGGTGCCATAGCGATCGACGCAATGCGATGTGGCCGGGAAGCGGGCGCTTTCGCGGGCCTCGTCCAGCGAGGCGCCGCCCGCCTGCACCGTCACGGTGAAGTCGCGCCGCGTTTCCCCGGTGCTCAACCGCGCACGATAGGGCAGCCCGGCCTGCTGGTTGGACCCGGCGCCGCCCACGAAACTCGACACGCGCTGACCGACGCCGCAGCCCGACACCGGAAGGACCAGGGCAAGCACGAGAGCGATGCGAATCCATGACGACATGACTGTCCTCCAACCTCTTTTCATCTTGCGCGTGCGCCGCCGCGCAGCGCAGGTCTCTGCGCAATCTCCAGATGCGCGCAACCCGGACGATCCGGCGCACGCCGCACACCCCCCACTCTCGATCGCGCAATCCAGCGGCCCCCGACAAGGGGGACAGGGGGGTCAGTGATAGTCGGCATCCACGTCAAGGCATTGCGCAAAGATGCGCAGGAACCGACCGTCAACCTGCACCGGGGCCGTGGCCAAGACCGACTGTTCGACCGACGGGCACACCGCGATCACCGCCTCGCGCAAGAACGCCTCGGCATCGCCCCCCGCGATCTGGCCCTCGATGATCTCGGCGCTGAACTGGCCCATCAAGCCGTCCCAATAGAGGTAGGCCACCGATCCGTCTTCAGCCTCGATTTCCTCTCGCCCGCCGGTCATGACCTCGGGGCGGTAGCGGATGATCGCGCGAAGGCCGCGATCCGCGTCGGACACGGTGCGTTCCAGCGCCACCTCGCCCGGCTCGGCCACAGCAGGTCCCGCAACGACCATCGCCATCGCCATCAGAGCCGCCAGACCCCGCATCGCCATCACTCCGCCGCGATTTCCACCGCACCGCCGCGTTTCACCCGGATACGATCCTCGATCTCGTCGCGGAAATTGCGGATCAGGCCCTGGATGGGCCAGGCCGCCGCATCGCCAAGCGCACAGATCGTGTGGCCTTCGACCTGCTTGGTCACCTCGAACAGCATGTCGATTTCCTCGACCCGCGCCTCGCCGCGCACCAGGCGATCCATCACGCGCATCATCCAGCCGGTACCTTCGCGACAGGGCGTGCACTGGCCGCAGCTTTCGTGCTTGTAGAATTTCGACAACCGCCAGATCGCCTTGATGATGTCGGTCTGCTTGTCCATGACGATGACCGCCGCGGTGCCAAGGCCCGACTGCAACTCGCCCCGCAGATAGTCGAAATCCATGATCGCGTCGCGCATGTTCTCACCGCGCACACAAGGCACCGACGATCCGCCGGGGATCACCGCCTTGAGGTTGTCCCATCCGCCGCGAATGCCGCCACAGTGACGCTCGATCAGTTCCTCGAAAGTGATCGACATGGCCTCTTCGACCACGCAGGGGTTGTCCACATGCCCCGAGATCGCGAACAGCTTGGTGCCCGCGTTGTTGGGGCGGCCGAATCCGGCGAACCATTCGGCCCCGCGGCGCAGGATCGTGGGCACCACGGCAATCGATTCGACGTTGTTCACCGTGGTCGGACAGCCATAAAGGCCCGCGCCCGCCGGGAAAGGCGGTTTCATGCGCGGCATGCCCTTTTTCCCCTCGAGGCTTTCGAGCAGCGCGGTTTCCTCGCCGCAGATATAGGCGCCCGCGCCGTGATGCAGGTAGAGGTCGAAATCCCAGCCCGAGTTCGCGGCGTTTTTCCCCAGAAGGCCCGCGTCATAGGCCTCGTCGATAGCGGCCTGCAGGGCCTCGCGCTCGCGGATGTACTCGCCACGGATATAGATGTAACAGGCATGCGCGTTCATCGCGAAGGACGCGATCAGGCAGCCCTCGATCAAGGTGTGCGGATCATTGCGCATGATCTCGCGGTCCTTGCAGGTGCCCGGCTCGGATTCGTCGGCATTGACGACCAGATAGCTGGGCCGGCCATCCGATTCCTTGGGCATGAAGGACCATTTCAGACCCGTCGGGAACCCGGCGCCGCCGCGCCCGCGCAACCCGCTGGCCTTCATGATCTCGATGATCTTGTCCCGGCCCAGGCCGATCAGGTCCCTGGTGCCGTCCCAATGGCCACGCTGCTTTGCACCGGCAAGGGTGCGCTCGTGCATGCCGTAGATATTGGTGAAGATCCGGTCTTTGTCCTGCAGCATATCCAGCTTTCCGTTCGCTCAAATCCTTGCGCCGGCCCGGGTCCGGTCGGGCCATGTGCCGATCGCCGCTAGGGGCGTTCGGGGTCGTTGCGGCGCGCTTTCCAAACTAGATACGTCACCACAAGCGACCATACCAGTGCGGCAATCGCCGCAAGGTCCAGCAAAAAGGCAAATCGCGGCGCCCAGCCCAATTGCGACCCAAGATACTGCCCCCCCATCCAAAAGACCATCGTCAACGACATCACCACCGCGGCCAGGCGAACCTGGCGCACGCGGCGTCGTTCACGTTCGGTGGCATCGGGGCGGGGGCGGTCGGGCATGGCACGGGCGGTTCCTGGGGTTGACCTCCCCTACCGCGCGGGGCAGCGCGGAGCAATCCCCGCGCCAGCCCCGTTCCATCGCCGCGTCAGCCCAGACGCGCCTGCGCCTGCGTCACCAGATCGTAGCGTGTGCAGGTCATCTTGAACCCCGGCTGCTGTTCGTTCAGCCAATCGATCCCGTCCGCGTCCAGCGCGGCGATCTGGTCGAAATGGAAGATGCCGAACTCGTTCAGCGCCTCGGCCAGTTTCGCGCCAACCCCCTTGAGCGAGGTCAGGTCGTCGGCGCCGCCCTCGCGGGGCGCATCCAGCAGATGCGGGCTGGGGCCGGCCGGCAACTCGCCCAGCTCGGCCATGGCCGAGGCCGTGGCCGAGACCGTGGTTTGCGCTGGCGCGGCCTCGGGTGCGGGCTGGGGCTCGGGCTCGGGGTCCGGATGCAGTTGCACCACCTCGGCCTTGGCGGGGTTCAGCGCCGCCATCGCGGTCTCTGCCGCGCCTTGCGCCTCGGCACGATCGTCGCCGCCGTTCGCCGCGACTATGGGCGCGGCCCCGGCGCGCCCGATGGCGGACCAGAATGTCATCGGCGCCGTCAGGCCCAATTCCATGGCCTGCACGGTGGCATTGCTCAGAAACGCGGCGTTGAAGGCCGTCAGTTCGAGAATGGAACGCTGCGCGGCCTGACCGCGCAGCCACATGTCTTCGGCAAGGTTCATGACCCTCTCCTCAGGTTGCTTTCACACAGCCTCCCGACGCGGGTTATACACCAACTTTGCCGCGCTGCAGAAAAAAATCTGACTAGTTGCTCTTGGCCAGGTCGCGGGCCTGTTCGATCCAGTTGTCACGGCTGACGCGGCCCTTGAACCCTTCGAGATTGTCATCCACCCAGGCGACCTCTTCGTCGGTCCAAGCCGCGATCTGATCGAAATGGTAAAAGCCCATGCTGTGCAGCAGCTCCTCCAGCTTGGGGCCCACACCCTTGATCTGCTTCAGGTCGTCGGGCCCTCCTTCGCGCGCGGCGCTCATCCCCTCGGGGCGCTTGCCCGTTTCGGCGGCGGGGGCCTCGGGCGCAGGTGCGGGTGCGGGGGCAGGCGCGGCGGCAACCGTGGCGGCCGGGGCGGCGGCTGGCTGGGCGGGCCGCGGCGCGGGGGCGGCCTTCAGATCGCCGGGCTGTCGGGGGGCCGGCAGCGGCCGGCACATCGTCACCGCAAGCACGATGCCGAATACCACGATCGCGATCACGCCGACATAAAGCGCCTGCAGCAGGGTCCAGTCGCCGACGACCATCAACAAGGCCATGATGACTATCCCGGCCAAGGTGGCCACCCCCCAGCTGACGGCCAGACAAATCAGGCCTTGAACGTTATTCATGATCCACATTCCCTCGTTTCATCGAGTGTTTCGTCGCAGTCGTTCGGCGGCGATGGTAACGCGGGAGTTTCGTCTTGTCTGCCCCACTGTTGCACCGCGGGGTCGCAGACCGCGCCATGCGGCTGGCAGACAACAGGCCCCGACGGTGCCGCCGGGGCCTGCGAATGTCCTTGCCAGACGGCCGGCGCGATCAGGCCGCGCGGTCCGTGGCCTCGGCGGTCTCCTCGGCCCCGGCATCGGTCGGGGCCCCTGCCTCCCGCGCAGCCAGAACGGCATCCACATCCGTGCACAGGGCGAGTTGCAGCACCAGCCCCGTGGCCAGGGTGGCGCCGATGGCGCCAAAGACGCCGACCAGCACCCAAAGATGGAAGAAACCGACAGCCATGAAAGCCACGGTAATGCCGACCACCGCGGCAATGACCCAACTCAGCAGCGCCAGGGCAAACTGGCGCGACGTTCTGATTTTCCACATGGAATCTGTCCTTGATCTTGCCCGCCCGTCAGGCGGCCGTTCACCGCGCGGCCCTCCCGGAGCGACAGGATTGCGCGCCTCAGCTCTCCTCGGCCAGGGCCCGCGCCTGTGCGACCCAGTCGTCGCGTTCGATCCGTCCCTTGAAGTTAAGCCGATTGTCGACCCAGGCGACCTGTTCCGGGGTCCATGCGGCAATCTGGTCGAAATGGTAGAACCCCATCTCGTTCAACAGCCCCTCAAGCTTGGGGCCGACGCCCGAAATCCGCTTGAGATCGTCGGCACCACCATCGCGCGGCGCGCCCAGCGTCTCGGGCGCCTCTTCGGCCGGCGCGGTCTGGGGGGCGGCGGCCGGCGCCGGCGCGGGGGCCGCGGGACGGTCACCGCCCGATTGCTTGCCCCAAGGCGCCAATAGCGGCAACTCGGTGCCGTCGATGCGCTTGATGGTATCGCCGATATCGGTGGCCAGCCGCGCCGAGGCGTTCAGCGCGTCGCGTCCCGCCTCATGCTCGGTGAGAGAGGTCAGCCCCGAGGCCGGCTCGGAGGCGTAGCGCCCGTTCTGCGGCCCCGGCGTCGGCACCCGGCCGGCGGCCATCTCGTCCAGCAGCCAAGCCAGTTTCTCGGCGGTCAGATCCTCGTAATAGTCCTTGCCGATCTGTGCCATGGGCGCGTTGGCGCAGGCACCCAGGCATTCCACCTCTTCCCAGCTGAACTTGCCATCCGCCGACAGCTGATGCGCGTTGGCGGCGATCTTTTCCTTGCACACGGCAACCAGATCCTCGGCGCCGCAGATCATGCACGACGTCGTGCCACAGATCTGGATATGCGCGACCGCGCCCACGGGCTGCAGCTGGAACATGAAATAGAAGGTCGCGACCTCAAGCGCCCGGATATGGGCCATGTCCAGCATGTCGGCGACATGCTCGATCGCGGGCCGGGTCAGCCAGCCCTCCTGCTCCTGCGCGCGCCACAGCAGGGGGATGATGGCGCTGGCCTGGCGGCCTTCGGGGTATTTCGTGATCTGCGCCTCGGCCCAGGCCTGGTTTGCGGGCGTGAAGGCAAAGCTTTCGGGTTGCTCGGGGTGGAGCCGTCTCAGCATGGGTCCTGTCCATCCGTCGGTCGTCTGTCACATGCGGGTTGCCAGAGACAGTCGCGAATGTCCATGCGTCGCATGTGCGCGATTGCATGCCGCCACGCCCCGACAGCCTCCGACATGCCCCGGCTTAGCCCGCGCCACAATCCGGCCCGACAGCTCTCGTTGATCAAAACGATGCGCTCCGGCGCGCTGTCGATGACCAACATGCCCTTGTTCCGCAGCTGCGCGATAATGTTGCGCGCTTCCACCCGGTCCCCGAAACCGCTGGCCGGGAGCAGAGCGTCCATCTCGCCGGCCAGTGCCTCGATCATCGCGAAAAGGGCATCGGCCCTCAAGCTTCGTCAAAAGTGTTACTGGCAATCGTGGCGCCATTCGCCTCCCCGCCAGCCCGTGGCATGCACCTAATCGTCCCGCTCCGCTGCCGCCCCAAGCATCGCCGCCGCCTCGGCGCCCGTGCAGGGCCCCCAGGCCACAAGGGTCAGCGTCCCGTTCCCTGTCGGCCGCAGCACCCCGTCCTGCATCAGGGCAATTGCCATGGACGGGAAATCATCGGCCGTCAGCCCCGCCTCGAACAGAGTCATGTTCGTGGCCTCTTCATGCAGTACGCACCCGAACCGCGCGATCGTCTGCGCCAGAGGATACCCGATATGCGACTCGGGCGTCGGGGCGTCCTCGGCCCAGGCGGGCCCGGCCAGGCCGGCGCAGGCAAGAACGACGCAGATCCGCATGGCGCCCCTCCTTTGCATGGACACGAGGGCCATCGGTGCCACAGGGCCGCGCCCATGTCCATCCGCTCAGGCCACAGCCCGGCACCCCCGACCGGCCCATCTTTATCCTCCGAAAATGCCGGGGGAGGCGCGCGGAACGCGCGGCGGGGGCAGCGCCCCCCGCGCCGAAGGCGCGCGGGTCGACGCGCGGAACGCGCGGCGCTCCCAAAGAAAAAGGCCACGCCCTGTCCAGACGCGGCCTCGATCCCCAAAGCTGACGCAGCGGTTAGCGGTCCACCTCGCCGAACACGATATCGAGCGATCCCAGGATCGCCGACACATCTGCCAACTGGTGGCCCGTGCACATGTAATCCATCGCCTGCAGATGCGCGAAACCCGGCGCGCGCAGTTTGGCGCGGTAGGGTTTGTTGGTGCCATCCGCCACCAGGTAGACGCCGAATTCGCCCTTGGGCGCTTCGACGCAGGCATAGATCTCGCCCTCGGGAACGTGGAAGCCCTCGGTATAGAGCTTGAAGTGATGGATCAGCGCCTCCATCGAGGTCTTCATGTCCGATCGTGACGGCGGGGTCAGCTTGCCGCGCGCCAGGACATCGCCCTGGTTCTCCGGCATGCGCAGCTTCTCGATGGCCTGGTGGATGATGTGGATCGACTGGCGCATCTCCTCCATCCGGCAGAGATAGCGGTCATAGCAATCGCCGTTCTTGCCGACGGGCACCTGGAATTCGAATTCGTTGTAGCATTCGTAGGGCTGCGCGCGCCGCAGGTCCCAGGCAAAGCCCGATCCGCGCACCATCACGCCGGAAAACGCCCAGTTCTGGATGTCTTCCTCGGTCACGATGCCGATATCGACATTGCGCTGCTTGAAGATCCGGTTCTCGGTCAATAGCCCGTCGATATCGTCCAGCACCTTGGGAAACTCGGTCGCCCATTCCTCGATATCGTCGATAAGCTTGGGCGGCAGGTCCTGGTGCACGCCGCCGGGGCGGAAATAGGCCGCATGCAGACGCGCCCCCGAGGCGCGCTCGTAGAAGACCATCAGCTTCTCGCGCTCCTCGAACCCCCAAAGCGGCGGCGTCAGCGCGCCGACATCCATGGCCTGCGTCGTCACGTTCAGCAGGTGGTTCAGGATGCGCCCGATCTCGCAGTAAAGCACGCGAATCAACTGCGCCCGGCGCGGCACCTCCACCCCGGTCAGCTTTTCGATGGCAAGGCACCAGGCATGTTCCTGGTTCATCGTGCCAACGTAATCCAGCCGGTCGAAATAGGGCAGGTTCTGCAGGTAGGTGCGGCTTTCCATCAGCTTTTCGGTGCCACGGTGCAGCAGCCCGATATGCGGGTCGCAGCGTTCGCAGATCTCGCCATCCAGTTCCAGAACCAGGCGCAGCACACCGTGGGCCGCCGGGTGCTGGGGCCCGAAATTGATGTTGAAATTGCGAATGTGCTGTTCCTGCGTCTCCGCGTCGTGGAAGCCGCGCGGATCGTCCATCGAACCGTCCATCATGTCTCGCATCTCATCGGTCGTTCGGCGCGAAGCGGCGCCATTTCAGATGTATGTCCCGTCTGCCATTGCCGGGCACCGGCATGCAAGGACTCGATTGCCGCAAGTCTCATACGCCGCCGCCCCATTGGCCCGGCACGCGGTCGTCAAACAGATCATAGACCCGTTCGTAGCTGGAGGCAAAAACCTCTCGCGCTTCGGCGGCCAGATCTTCGGGCATGGCCACCGTGTCGAAGCGGCTGCGGTTGGGGTTCGCGACCGCGCCGAGGGGCTGGCGCGCCAAGCCGGCGAAATCGAGCACCGCGTCATAGCTGTCTTGCGTGAACAGCGTCTCGAAGAACGCCACATGCATCCGCCCCTCGGCCAGCGCCGGCAGGCCCAGCAGCCCGGCATACTCCGAGCGGCGCCGATGCGGGTCATGGGGGTCGCCCAGCGACACGCGCGCCATGCGCACAAGGCTGTCCTCGGGCATCCCGTTGGCGAGATGGACGCGGTGATAATGCCGCAGCCCCGACCAGAACCGCGCCACCGGATCACGCAGCACCAGGACAAACCGGACATCCTCGTGCAGCGCACGCATCTCGGCGAACGCGCCGGGCGGCAGCAGGGCGTAGGCCGGCGTGAATTCATGCAAGACCGGCTGACCGGCATAGCCCCATCGGAACAGGTCGACATAGCCGGAATGATCGCACGGGTCGGGGCGCACCATCAGGCTCGTGGACCATTTCTTGCGCCACAAGGCCCGCGGCAGGCGCCGCACCAGGCGGTCGCCGCGATCGGTGAGCGCGCCGCGCCAGCGTTTCGAGTCGTGAAACGGCGCGCGGATGCGATCCCAGTAATGCACTTCCTTGATTGGGGCATGTACCTGCGGGTGGGCGGACAGCTTGCGCGCCAACCAGGTTGTCCCGGCCTTCTGCGCCCCGATGCCGATCAGCAGCGTGCGCCCGAAGTCGAAGGCAGGGCCACCAGCGGCAGGGGTCACCGCGCTCAGGCCTTTTCCTCGGCTTTCTCGTCGCCCGGCAGGATGTAATCGGCCCCTTCCCACGGGCTCATGAAATCGAACTGGCGGTATTCCTGAACCAGTTTGACCGGCTCGTAGACGACGCGCTTCAATTCGTCGTCAAAGCGCACCTCGGTATAGCCGGTGGTCGGGAAATCCTTGCGCAGGGGATGACCGCGAAAGCCGTAATCGGTCAGGATGCGGCGCAGGTCCGGGTTGCCGGAAAAGATGACGCCGAACATGTCGTAGACCTCGCGTTCGAACCACCCGGCCGAGGGGTGGATCTCGACGATCGAGGGCACGATGTCCTCTTCGCGCACGGCCGCCTTCACGCGGATCCGGTGATTGCGGTACATCGACAGGAAATGCCACACCACATCGAACCGGCGTTCGCGCTGCGGCCAGTCCACGGCGGTGATGTCCACCATGGTCGAGAACAGGCAACTGCGGTCGGATTTGAGAAACTCGATGAAGGTGGCGGCCTCCGACGCGCTGATCTCGACGTTCAGTTCGCCATGGGTGATGGACGTCGCGCGCACGGCATCCGGCATCCGTTCCGAGACGTATTCGGCAAGCTCGCGCAGGGCCTCGTTGGTCATTTCTCGTCTCTCCCTTCCGAAGGGGCCGCCCCCGGATGTCTGGTCGCTCTAGCGGATGAGGGTGCCTTCGCGGCGGATCTTGCGCTGCAATTGCAGAATACCGTAAAGCAGCGCCTCGGCCGTCGGCGGGCAGCCCGGCACATACAGGTCCACCGGCACGATCCGGTCGCAGCCGCGCACCACCGAATAGCTGTAGTGGTAATACCCGCCGCCATTGGCGCAGGACCCCATCGAGATCACGTAGCGCGGCTCGGGCATCTGGTCATAGACCTTGCGCAGCGCCGGGGCCATCTTGTTGGTCAGCGTGCCCGCCACGATCATCACGTCCGACTGGCGCGGCGTGGCGCGCGGCGCGACGCCGAAGCGTTCGGCATCGTAGCGCGGCATCGAGGTATGCATCATCTCGACGGCGCAGCAGGCCAGTCCAAAGGTCATCCAGTGCAGGCTGCCGGTGCGCGCCCAGTTGATCAGATCCTCGGTCGAAGTGACAAGAAACCCCTTGTCCTGCAACTGACGGTTCAGCTCCTGCGTGGCCACCTCGCGGTCGGCCCCGGCGGCATTGGCCCCGGTCATCACTCCCATTCCAGCGCCCCCTTCTTCCATTCATAGGCGAATCCGACCGTCAGCACGGCAAGGAACACCATCATCGACCAGAACGCCGTCATCGACATGTCTGCAAAGGTCACGGCCCACGGGAACAGGAAGGCGATCTCGAGGTCGAAAATGATGAACAGAATCGACACGAGGTAGAAGCGCACGTCGAATTTCATGCGGGCATCGTCGAACGCGTTGAACCCGCATTCGTAAGCCGACACCTTTTCAGGGTCCGGGTTGCGCACGGCGATCACCACCGCCGCAAGGATCAGGACAAGGCCCAACCCGATCGCCAGCCCCATGAAAATGAGGATCGGCGCGTAATTCGTCACAAGCTCTTGCACTCTGGGCCCTCCTTGGCGGCGGCTGCCTGTCCAATAGCCCGCAGTCCATGCGGTCGCACGGAACGGGTCCGGTCGTTGCATTCGATTTACGCGCGGCCAACGGGGCGGTCAACCGCGGCACCTGCGTCAAACGGGCCATTTGATGCACGCGGTCAGCCATGGGCACGCGCGCATCAGTCCATTTCGGCCTTGATCGCATCGCGCAATTCACGGCGCAGGATCTTGCCGCTGGCCGATTTCGGCACGCTGTCGACAAAGCGGTACTCGGCCGGGTGCTTGTAATGGGCCAGGCACCCCTCGCAATGGGCCTGCAAGGCCGGAGCGTCGACCTCGGCGTCCGGCGCGCGCACCACGAAGGCCACGGGCTCTTCGCCCGCCTCTTCGCTGGGGCGGCCGATCACGGCGGCGTCCACGATGCCCGGATGGGCGATCAGGGCGGCCTCGACCTCGGCCGGGGCCACGGCAAAGCCCTTGAACTTGATCAACTCCTTCAGGCGGTCGCGGATCGACATGAAGCCCTCGGCGTCGATTACCGCCAGATCGCCGGTGCGCAGCCAGCCCCCCTCGACCAGCGTCTCGGCCGTGGCGTCGAGGTTGTTGAGGTAGCCCTTCATCACCTGCGGGCCGCGCACCCACAGCTCGCCCTCCTCGCCCGGCCCGAGGTCGCGCCCCGTCGCCGGGTCCACGATCCGGCACTCGGTCGAGGGCACGGCCTGCCCGCTGGAGCCGTGGCGCACATTGCCGCCGACGGTCATGTGGCTGATGGGCGACATCTCGGTCATGCCGTAGCCTTGCACCGACACCGCGCCGAACCGCGCGCCCACCGCCGCCTCGGTTTCCGGGCCGAGGGGCGCCGCGCCGGAAAAGATCTCCTCGACGCTGGACAGGTCGAACCGGTCCACCAACGGATGCTTGGCCAGCGCCAGCGCCACGGGCGGCACGATATACAGGCGCGTGGCCTTGTGGGTCTGGATCAGGCCCAGGAACTGTTCCAGATCGAAGCGCGGCATCGTCACCAACCTGGCCTGCTGCGCGAGGAACAGGTTCATCAACACCGTCATGCCGTAGATGTGGAAGAACGGCAGAAAGGCCACCGCCGTATCCGACGGCGTGATCCCGGCCACCGCGCCGGACTGGGTCAGGTTGGCCACCAGATTGGCATGGGTCAGCATCACGCCCTTGGGCCGGCCCGTCGTGCCCGAAGAATAGGGCAGAACGACGATATGCGCGTCCAGATCCACAGGCGCCTGCGCCGTCAGCGGCGCGCCCATCACGTCCTCCAGCGACAGGCTCCCCTCGCCGCCGCCCCCGATCACGATCAGGTGCCGCACGCCCGTGCCCGCCATCCCGGCGCGGGCGACCTCCTCGAACATCGGGATGGTGACCAGAACCGAGGCCCCCGCATCCTGCAACTGATGCTGGATTTCGGGCGCGGTGTAGGTCGGGTTCAACGTCGTCACCGTGCCACCGCCCCAGGCGACGCCGTGAAACACCACCGCGTATTCGGGGATGTTGGGCGCCAGCAGGGCCACCGTGCCGCCGGGCAGGATGTCGCGCTCGGTCAGCCCGCCAGCCAGCCGCTGGATCCCCTCCATCAGCGCACCGGCCGTCACCTCGCGCCCGGTGGGGCCGTCGATCATCGCGACGGCGTCGGCGCGCGGCGCAAGGCCCTGGAAAAGCCGCTCGGTGATCGAGATGCGCGGCACCTCGACCGTGCCGTGAAGGCTCGGAAAAATCGTCATCTGGCTGTCCTCCCTCGCGCGCCCCGTTCCCTCCCGCGGGGGCGTGCGACGAAGGCTAGCAAGCGCGCGTCAGATGTCCAGCACCACCGTGCCCAGCTTGTCGCCCGAGGCGACCAGATCATGCGCCGCCGCGCAGTCGGCCAGCCCGCCACCCGACACCACGGCATGGCTCAGCGCGCCGGCCTCCAGCCACGTGGTCAACTGCGCCTCGCCCATGCGCCGCGCCTCGCCCGCCAGTTGATAGACGATCAGCATATGCAGGCGAATGTCGCGGAACATGAACGGGTAGAACTCCAGCACCGGGGCCATCTCGCTGGCCGAGGCATAGGCGGCGATGGTGCCGCCCGGTTTGAGCAGCGCGAGGGACGCGTCCTGGTTCGCGGCAAAATCCACCTCGACGATGCGGTCCACGCCCGCGCCATAGGTCAGGTCCATCACCGCCTGAACCACGTCCGCCTCGCGGTAATTCACCCAGTCCCCGGCCCCGGAATGGGCGGCCTTTTCCTTGGAGGACACCGTGGTGATGACCCGCGCGCCGGACAGTTCCGCCATCTGGCAGGCATAGCGCCCGACCGTTCCGGCCCCGCCCGTCACCAGCACCGTCTGCCCCGCCACCGGTCCGTCGCCGCAGACGGCATACCATGCCGTCATCGCCGGAATGCCCAGACAGGCCCCTTCGCCAAAGCCCGTCCCCTCGGGCAGGCGCACCGCCTGCGCGGCGGGCAGCGCGGCATACTCCGCCGCCGTGCCGAAGGCGCGTTGCCAGCCTGCGTTCCAGATCCAGACACGCTCGCCCAGACGGGCGGCATCGACGCCTTCGCCGACGGCCTCGATCACGCCCGCCCCGTCCGAATGCGGAATGACGCGCGGATAGGCCATCTCGGCGCCGGGCCGCGCGCCTGCGCGCAGTTTCACGTCCGACGGGTTGATCCCAGTGGCTCGCAGGCGCACCAGCACCTCGCCGGGGCCCGCCACCGGGTCCGGCATCTCGCCGAGGGTCAGAACCTCCGCCGCCGCGCCGAAGCGTTCATACCAAACCGCACGCATGCCACCGCCCTTTCCGGTCCCGCTCCGAAGGTGCCCCTTCTTCTTGGGTCAAATACTCCCGCCGGGGGCGCGCTGCGGCAAGGGGGTCGATCCCCCGCGCCGCAGCCCCCCGCTCAGCCCCCCGCTCCGCTCTCGGCCCAGCGCGCTTTGCGCTTGTCGAAAAACGCGCCGATCCCCTCGGCCGCCTCGTCGCCTTCCCAGCGGGCGACCAGCGCGTCGATCGACAGCGACACCTGCGCCTCGTCCAGCGGCGCGGCCAGATCGGCGACCAGCGCCTTGCCTGCGGCGACCGCGCCGGGCGCGGCCGACAGATATGGCGCGATCTCGGCCTCGATCGCCGCGTCCAGGTCGTCGGCCGATACCGTGTGCGCCAAAAGGCCCAACGCCACCGCCTCCTCGGCGGCAAAGACCCGCCCCGAAAAGAACACCCGCCGCGCATTGGCCGCCCCCATCCGCGCCACGACATAGGGGCCGATGGTGGCCGGGATCAGGCCGAGACGCACCTCGGTCAAACCCATCTTGGCGCCCGCAACCCCGATCGCCACGTCGCACACGCTCATCAACCCCACGCCGCCGCCAAAGCTCTGGCCCTGCACCCGCCCGATCAGGGGTTTCGGCATCCGGTCGAGCGCGCCCAGCATCTCGGCCAGGCTGCGGGCCTCGCGGGCCCGGGTCTCGGCATCGGCCTGCATCTGGTCCTTCATCCAGCCCAGATCGCCCCCGGCACAGAAACTGCGCCCCTCGCCGGTCAGAACGACCACCCGCACCGCCGGGTCGCGGCCCAGCCGTACGGCGGCCTCGGTCAGGTCTGCGATCATGGCGGCATTCATCGCGTTGTGCTTGTCGGGGCGCGCCAGCGTCAGCGTCGCCACCCCGCGTGCGTCCACCTCGATCCGGATCGTCTCGGTCATCCCGTCTCTCCCTCATCGCGCGGCGCGCGCATGGCCCGCGCCATGGCCGCCGCCTGTTCGATCACCGACAGGCTCAGCCCGGTTTCATGGCCCAGATCGGCCAGACGGCGCGCCACCGCCTCGGTCGCCACATTGCCCGCCGCCCCCGGCGCATAGGGGCACCCGCCCAAACCGCCCACGGCAGCATCGAAGACCCGCAGGCCCCGACCCAGTGCCACCTCGATATTGTCGAGTGCGCGGCCGGCGGTGTCATGAAAATGCCCCGCCAGCATGTCTGGCGGCACCTCGCCCAACACGGCGGACAGCATCGCATCGACCGCCTCGGGCGTGCCCTGCCCGATCGTGTCGCCCAGCGAGATCTCGTAGCAGCCCATGGCGCGCAAGCGTGCCGCCACCCGCGCGACCGAGGCCGGGGCCACCGCCCCGTCATAGGGGCAATCGGTGACGCACGAGATATAGCCCCGCACCGGCACGCCATCGGCCCGCGCGGCCTCGGCCACGGGGGCAAAGCGCGCCAGGCTTTCCTCGATGCTGGCATTGATATTGGCGCGGCTGAACCCCTCGGAGGCCGCACCGAAAATCGCCACCTCGTCGGCTCGCGCCGCGCGGGCGCGCTCGTAGCCTTTCATGTTGGGCGTCAGCGCGGCATAGGACACGCCCGGCGCCCGCGCGATCCCGGCCAGAACCTCGGCACTGTCGGCCATCTGCGGCACCCATTTGGGGCTGACGAAACTGGCCACCTCGATCCGGCGAAACCCCGCGCGGCTCAACAGGTCGACCAGCGCCACCTTTTCCGCCGTCGGGATCAGGCGCTTTTCGTTCTGCAACCCGTCACGCGGCCCGACCTCGAAAATCTCGACGAACTCCGGCATCTCACCCCTCCCAGGGTTCATAATAGTCGCGCGTATACAGCCGCTCGGCATCCTCGACCGGCAGGCTGGCGATAAAGCCGGGCCGCGCCGTGATCCGCGCATACCACGCCGCGAGGCGCGGGAAAGCCTCGAGCGGTGCGAAATGGCGCGCCATGTACACCGCCTGCCCCACGCTGACATCGGCGGCCGAGAACCCACCGTCGAGCAGATAGTCGCGCCCCTCCAGCCGCCCCTCGATCGCGGCATAGCATTTCTCGATCCGCCTCGCCTCCAGCTTCATGACCACCGGGCTGCGCATCGCGTCGTCGTAAAGCATCAGGTGCTGCTGGGTCAGCGCCGCCACATGCTGGCTCAGTGTCTCGGAAAAATGCACCCAGATCAGCCAGTCGATCCGCTCCGCATCGCCCGGCATCCGGCCCATGGCGCTGTCGGGGAACCGCTCGCACAACGCCTCGGTGATCGCACCCGTCTCCCAGATCGTGCGCCCGTCCATCTCCAGCGCGGGCACGCGACCCGCCGGGTTCAGCGCCAGGTATTCGGGGCTGCGCAGCGACTTGTCGAAGGGCCATTGCACCACCTCGAACTCCACGCCCATTTCATGCAGCAACCAGAAGGTCCGCATCGAGCGGCTCTGCGGCACATGATGCAGCCGGATCATGCCGCGCTCTCCGCTTCGTCTTCCAGCACGATCAGCGCGGCCCCCGCCTCGACCTGCGCGCCCTCGGCCACCAGAACCTCGGCCACGACACCATCGCGCCCGGCGACCAACGCATGCTCCATCTTCATCGCCTCCAGCACCGCCAACCGGTCGCCCGCCGCCACGGCCTGCCCCGGCGCGACCAACACGGTCTTGACCAGCCCGGGCATCGGCGCCTCGATCCGGCCCGCCGCCGCCCCCGGCCCGGCGGCCACGTCCAGCGGGTCGGGGATAGTGAAATGCGCGGCCTCGCCCTGGAACACCGACAGACCGGCCTCATGGGAAACGACGCGCGCCGGCACCGCCTGCCCATCGATCGACCACCGCTCCCCGTCACGGGCCACGGTGACGGCCCCGTCCTCGGTCGTGACGCGCGCGCGCCCGCTCCCCAAAACCGCGACCCGGCCCTCATGCAGCACATCGCCCTCGGCCAGGCACACGGCCCGGTCCAGCGCCGCCCACAGCGTGAACCCCGCCGCCGCGTCGCCATCGCCCGCGCCCAGCACCGCCCCCGCCAGGGCCAGCCGGATCGCATCCGGCGCCGCCGAAACCTCCGCCGACAAGGCCGCGACATCGCGGTCGATCAACCCGGTATCCACGTCGCCGGCCGCAAAGCCCTCATGCGTGGCCAACCGCCGCAGAAAGGTCAGATTGGTGACGGACCCGGCCACCTCGGTCTCGGCCAGGGCGTGATCGAGTTGCCGTAACGCCGCCGCGCGCGTCGGCCCATGCACCGTCAGCTTGGCGATCATCGGGTCGTACCAGGGGCTGATCTCGTCGCCCGGCCGCACGCCCGTATCGGCCCGCACCCCGCCGGGAAAGCGCAGATGCGCCAGCCGCCCCGTCGCGGGCAGAAACCCTTTCGGCACATCCTCGGCATAAAGCCGCGCCTCGAAGGCATGGCCGCTGATCGACAGATCCCCCTGGCCACAGGGCAGCGCCTCGCCCGAGGCGACGCGCAACTGCCACTCCACCAGATCCACGCCGGTGATCGCCTCGGTCACCGGATGTTCGACCTGCAGCCGCGTGTTCATCTCCATGAAATAGAACCGGTCGGGCCGCAGACCGGCACTGGCATCGACGATGAACTCGACCGTCCCCGCCCCGCTATAGCCGATCGCCTCGGCGGCGCGCACGGCGGCGGCCCCCATCTCGGCGCGCATCTCCTCGGTCATGCCGGGGGCGGGCGCCTCCTCGATCACCTTCTGGTGGCGGCGCTGCAGCGAACAATCCCGCTCGAAGAGATGCACCGCATCCGTCCCGTCGCCGAACACCTGCACCTCGATATGGCGCGGCTTCTCGACGAATTTTTCGATCAACACCGCGTCATTTCCGAATGCCGTGGCCGCCTCCCCCTTGGCGCTCGCCAGCGCCTCCATGAAGCCCGCCGGTGCATCCACCTTGCGCATGCCCTTGCCGCCGCCCCCCGCAACCGCCTTGATCAGGACCGGGTAGCCGATGGCATCCGCCGCCCCCGACAGATGCTCGGGGTCCTGGTTTTCGCCGTGATAGCCCGGCACGACCGGCACGCCCGCCTCCTGCATCAGCGCCTTGGCCGCATCCTTCAGCCCCATCGCGCGGATTGCCTTGGCCGACGGCCCGATGAAAACCAGCCCCGCCGCCTCCACCGCCTCCACGAAATCGGGGTTTTCGGACAGGAACCCATAGCCCGGATGGATCGCCTGCGCACCGGTGGCCTGCGCGGCAGCGATGATCGCATCGCCCCGCAAATAGCTGTCCGCCGGGCGTGGCCCGCCGATATGCACCGCCTCATCGGCCATCGCCACATGACGCGCCCCGGCATCCGCGTCGGAAAAGACCGCCACCGTGCCCACGCCCAGCTTCCGCGCCGTCTCGATCACACGACAGGCGATCTCGCCCCGGTTCGCAATCAGGATCTTGTGAAACATCATCCCTCCCTCGGACGCGCGGGCCCTCTCGCCCGACCCGCACCTTCATCTTGGCCAAAAACCTCTCGGGGGAGCGCGAGGGGGCAGACAGCCCCCTCGCTCCCACCGATGCCAAAGGCACAACCGGCGGCACCTCCGCGCGCCGCCCCGTGCCGCCCGGGCGCGCTCACGCCTGCCCCTCCCGCAGATCCTCGACCAGCTCGAACCGCTCCCAGATCAGCGGCATATCGGGGGCGAAAATGCCCAGCCGGCGATAGTACCGCTCATGTCCCGCGCGCCAGCTCTCCAGGCTGTCGTCCTCGCCCTCCAGCAGCGCCATCTCCTCGGTCATGTCGCAAAACCGCAGCGGCACCAACGCGACCGTCCGCGTGACCAGCTGCGGCACATCGTCGAAATCCAGCGCGATATCGCACCGACCCACCACCGGTGCGGCCTCTCCCGCCGCGATCTCGGCCTCCGAGCTGCAGGTCGCCCGCTTTCGGCCCGCCCGTACCAGGGCCAGCAGCTCGGCGCACAAGTCCGGGCCGTCCCCGAACCGGTAGGTCGTGGCCCCCGGGTAGCGCCGCCGCAGGGCGTCCAGCGCCGCCGTCACATCCGAAACACGCCAAAGCGTGTCTCCTCGATGGGCGCGTTCAGCGCCGCCGACAGGCTCAGCCCCAGCACCTCGCGCGACCGGCGCGGGTCCACCACCCCGTCATCCCATAGCCGCGCCGAGGCATAGAGCGGATGCGACTGGCGCTCGAACATCTCGATGGTCGGGCGCTTGAACGCGGCCTCGTCCTCGGGCGACCACGCCTCGCCCGCCCGCTCGATCGCGTCGCGCTTGACGGTGGCCAGAACACCCGCCGCCTGCGCCCCGCCCATCACGCTGATCCGGCTGTTGGGCCAGGTCCACAGGAAGCGCGGCGAATAGGCCCGCCCCGCCATGCCGTAATTCCCGGCCCCAAACGACCCGCCCACCAGCATCGTCACCTTGGGCACAGCGGTCGTGGCCACCGCCGTCACCATCTTGGCGCCATGGCGCGCGATGCCTTCGTTCTCGTATTTGCGGCCCACCATGAACCCGGTGATGTTCTGCAGGAACACCAGCGGGATCTTGCGCTGCGAACACAGCTCGACAAAATGCGCCGCCTTCTGCGCGGACTCAGAGAACAGCACGCCATTGTTGGCGATGATCCCGACGGGCAGGCCCATCACCTCGGCGAACCCGGTCACGATCGTCTCGCCGAAACGCGGCTTGAACTCGTCGAACCAGCTGTCATCGACCACCCGCGCGATCACCTCGCGGATGTCATAGGGCGTCGACAGGGACGCCGGAACCACGTCGAACAATTCCTCCGGATCGTAGGCCGGGGGCCGCCCCTGTAGGGCGGGCTTCAGCCCGCCGCCGCCTGCGCCTTTCAGCGACCCGACCGCCCGCCGCGCCAAGGCCAGTGCATGCGCGTCATCCTCGGCCAGATAGTCGGCAACCCCGGACAGGCGCGTATGCACATCGCCGCCGCCCAGATCCTCGGCCGTCACCACCTCGCCCGTCGCGGCCTTGACCAGCGGCGGTCCGGCCAGAAAGATCGTCCCCTGTTCCTTCACGATAATCGTCACGTCCGACATCGCGGGCACATAGGCGCCCCCGGCCGTGCAGGAGCCCATGACGACGGCGATCTGCGCGATCCCCTTCGCACTCATCCGCGCCTGGTTGTAGAAAATCCGCCCGAAATGGTCGCGGTCGGGAAAGACCTCGTCCTGCTGCGGCAGGTTGGCGCCGCCACTGTCCACCAGATAAATGCAGGGCAGATGGCACTCCTCGGCGATCTCTTGCGCGCGCAGGTGCTTTTTCACCGTCATCGGGAAATAGGTGCCGCCCTTCACGGTGGCGTCGTTGCACACCACCATGACCTCGCGGCCCTGCACCCGGCCCACGCCCGCGATCACGCCCGCCGCCGGGGCCGCGCCGTCATAGAGGCCATGCGCCGCCGTCGCGCCCACCTCCAGAAACGGCGAGCCGGGATCGAGCAGGTTGGCCACCCGGTCACGCGGCAGCATCTTGCCCCGCGACAAGTGCCGCTCGCGCGCCCGCGCGCCGCCCCCCTCGGCGGCCAGCGCGGCGGCCTCCTCGATCACGCACAGAGCCTCGAGATGGGCGGCGCGGTTCGCTCGCACCTCGTCCGATCCCGTCACCAGAGCCGATTTCAATCTCATCTCACGCCTCCCCCGCGCCTCATGTCCCCAGCTCCGCCTCCAGAGCGTCCGCGTCGATCTCCACCGCACGGCCCAGCCGATCCACCGGATAGGCCCTTGCCCGCCCGCCCTCGGGCGCGCAGATCACCACCATCCGCACCCCCGGCAGGGCCGAGGGGCGTGCAAAGCAATCGGTGCGCGCGCCACCGGTCTCGGCCACGTAGCCGGCCGCCACGGCTTCGATGATCTCGGTCTCGCCGGGCGGGGCGGCCCGGAGACCCAGCAGCACGCCCAGCGCGCCCACAAAGGCCAACAGCGCCGCCAGCGGCAGGATCAGGCCACGCCGCCCGCCCATCGCCTCAGACCATCGCCGCCATCAATTCACGCCCCACCAGCATGCGCCGGATCTCGGACGTGCCCGCCCCGATCTCCATCAGCTTGGCGTCGCGGAACATGCGGCTGACGGGGCTGTCATTCATGAACCCCGCGCCGCCCATCGCCTGCACCGCCTGATGCGCGACCTTCATCCCCTCTTCCGAGGCATAAAGCACGCAGCCCGCCGCATCCTGCCGCGTGACCTCGCCACGATCGCAGGCCTTGGCGACCTCGTAGGCATAGGCCCGCGCGGTGTTCAGCGCGACATACATGTCGGCGATCTTGCCCTGCATCAGTTGAAAGTTTCCGACCGGCTGGCCGAACTGCTTGCGCTCGGCCATGTAGGGCATGATCTCGTCCATGCAGCCGGCCATGATGCCGATATTGACGCCCGACAGAACCACGCGCTCGTAATCGAGGCCCGACATCAGCACGCGCACGCCGCGCCCCTCTTCGCCCAGCACGTTCTCGAAGGGCACTTCGACATCCTCGAAGACCAGTTCGGCCGTGTTCGACCCGCGCATCCCCATCTTGTCGAAATGCGGGCTGGTCGAGAACCCTTTCATCTCCTTTTCGACGAGAAAGGCCGTGATGCCGCGCGATCCCGCCTCGGGGTCGGTCTTGGCATAGACCACCAGCGTGTCTGCATCGGGGCCGTTGGTGATCCAGTATTTCGTGCCGTTCAGCGTGTAATAGCCGTTCTTCTTCTCGGCGCGCAGCTTCATGCCCACCACGTCCGAGCCCGCGCCCGCCTCGGACATGGCCAGCGCGCCGACATGCTCGCCCGAGATCAGCTTGGGCAGGTACTTCTGCTTCTGCTCCTCAGTCGCGTTCAGCTTGATCTGGTTGACGCAGAGGTTCGAATGCGCCCCGTAGCTCAGCCCGATCGAGGCAGAGACGCGGCTGATCTCCTCCACCGCGATGGTATGCGCCAGGTATCCCATCCCGGCGCCGCCATAGGCCTCGTCCACCGTGATGCCCAAAAGGCCCAACTCGCCCATCTCGGTCCACAGCTCGTTCGGAAACGCGTTGGATTTGTCGGTCTCGGCGGCCAGCGGCTTTACCCGCTCCTGCGCCCAGCGATGCACCATCTCGCGCAGCGCGTTGACGTCGTCGCCGAGATCAAAGTTCATCGAGGCCATGAACATGCCCTCGCCCTCCCCTTAATTGAACACTTGTTCATTTAATACGAGCACAGGTGAGTCGTGTCAAAGGGAACCTGCGTTCACCCGATCTTAACCGATCCGTGCCAGTCTCTGCGGTCATGGACATGTCCCGCCGGGTGCTGACACCGCCCGGCCCGCAAATCAGGGTCCCAGCTGCTGCCAAAGACCGCCCCCAAAGGGCCTAGGCGGCGGGCCGACCGAACCGGTTCAAGGCCCCCGGAGGTTCCGGGGTGTGGACACCTCCCCTTGGCGGCGCCGCCATCCTTGCGACCAGCCAGACGGGCCGCGCGCTCTTCCCCCGAGACAGACGCCAAATCAAAGGCACCACCGGACCTGTCGACAGGTCCGGGCCTGAAAACGGCCCCTTGCCAAGCCGCCCGCCAGCCTGTTCCCTGACGTCCGATCCCCAAAAGGCGCGCACATGCTCAGCTATCACATCCATGACGTCTTCACCGACGCCCCCTTTGCCGGAAATCCGCTGGCCATCGTCGAAGGCGCAGACGGGCTGAGCACCGCGCAGATGCAGACCCTCGCGCGGCAGTTCAACCTGTCCGAAACCATCTTCGTCCAGACGCCCGACGACCCCGCCCATACCGCCAAGGTGCGCATCTTCACGCCCGGCGCCGAGATCCCCTTTGCCGGTCACCCCACCATCGGCTGCGCCCTGCATCTGGCGGGCGGGCAGAACGGCACGATCACGCTCGAGGAACGGGCGGGCCTTGTTCCCGTTGCCATCACCGAAAACGGCACGCTGGCCGAGTTCACCGCCCCGCGCATCCCCGCCCCCATCGGCACCGCGCCCGATGCCGCCACCATCGCGGCGGCCATCGGCCTCGCCCCCGACCGGATCGGCCCCCACGCCCCCGGCGCGTTCGAGGGCGGGCCGGCCTTTCTCTATGCGCAACTGACCGACCTTGCCGCGCTGGCCGCCGCCAGCCCATGCCAACCCGGTTGGGCAGCCATGATGCGCGCGGCGGGCATCGACGACACAGGCCGATCGGCCGTCGGCTTGTACCTTTACGCACCGGGAGAGGGCTGCGACTGGCAGGCGCGCATGTTCGCCCCCGATGACGGCATCCCCGAGGACCCGGCCACCGGCTCGGCGACCGCGCTTCTTGCCGGGCAGCTTCTGGCCAATGGCGCCCTGCCCGAGGGCACCACCACCCTGCACCTGCGCCAGGGGGTCGAGATGGGCCGCCCCTCGTCGCTACGCCTCGCTGCCGATGTCGCGGGCAGAACCCTGTCCGCCATCCGCGTGGCCGGCGCGGCCGTGCCCGTGGCCACGGGGAAAATCCGTCTGCCATGACAGGTGCCTTTCCTCACCGCGCCGCCATGCCTATATCGGGGGGCATGTTCACGGAAATCCTGCGCCGCCTGACGGCCCCCGACCCCGATCCGCTGCCCTTCGACGATGCCCGCCTTGCGCTCGCGGCGCTGTTGGTGCGCATCGCGTGCTCCGATGACGATTATGCCGAGGTCGAGAAGGATCGCATCTCCGCCATCCTGCAAAAGCGCTACGGCCTCTCGCCCGACGCGGCCACCGCCCTGCGCATCGAGGCCGAGGCGTTGGAGGCCGAGGCCCCCGACACCGTCCGCTTCACCCGCGCCATCAAGGATTCGGTCCCCTACGAGGCGCGCGAAAAGGTGGTCGAGGCGATGTGGGACATCGTGCTGGCCGATGGCGAGCGCGACCACGAGGAAGACGCGCTGCTGCGCCTCGTCGCGCCGATGTTGGGCGTCAACGATCGCGACTCGAATCTCGCCCGCAAGAGGGTCGAAGACGCGCAGCGATGATCGCGTCACTGCCGATGTACCTGCGGCCCGAGAACCGGGACGCGCATGATGCGTGGTGGGCGCGGATCCGCGACGCCCTGCGCGTGCGGGGCATCGACGCGCCCGACGCCCTGTCGCAAGACGCCCCGATCCACGCGACCTGGGGCCGCGCCGATCTGGTGCTCGGGCAGATCTGCAACCTGCCCTACCGCAGCGCCTTCAAGGATCGCGTCACCCTGATCGCCCATGCCGATTTCGGCCTGCCGGGCACCGCGCCGGGCGATTACCATTCATGCCTCATCGCCCGCGCCGACGATCCACGCGCCACGCCACAGGCCTTCGACGGCGCGACGATGGCGATCAACGCGGCCGACAGCCACTCGGGCTGGGGCGCGCCCTGGATGCACATGCAGGTCCATGGCTATGCCCCCGCGCGCTGCGTGACCACGGGCGCGCATCGCGACAGCGCCCATGCCGTGGCCGAGGGGCGCGCCGATTTCGCCGCCATCGACGCCGTGACCTGGGCCATGCTGACCCGGTGGGATGGCGTGACACAGGCGCTGCGCGTGATCGGGCGCACCGCCTCCAGCCCCGGTCTGGCCTACATCACTGCCGGCGATGTGGACCCCGCCCCCTACCGCGCGGCCCTGGCCGAGGCGCTGAACGCCCTGCCGCCCGCCGCCCGCGCGATCCTGGGCATCCGGGCCATCACGCCCGCCGATCCGGCGCGGCACACCGCCTTGCCGATCCCACCAGCGCCTCCGAATTAGGCAATCGCCGCGAAATACGGCAAGGGCTACCGCTTTCCCGTAGGTCATTGCGCAAAGGACCGTTGCATTTGCCGCCTTCATGGGCACAAATCGCCAGACACCGACAGGGACGCTGCCAGACGTGACAGAACAGACACCGCCGGTCATCCAGATCACCGGGCTTCACAAGAGTTTCGGCGCACTCGATGTGCTGCGGGGCGTGGACCTGACCGCGCAGGCGGGCGACGTGGTGTCGCTGATCGGCTCGTCCGGATCTGGCAAATCGACGCTTCTGCGCTGCGCCAACCTGCTTGAGGACAGCCAGCAAGGCGACATCCGGTTCGAGGGCGAACCCGTGTCCTGGCGCGGCAGCGGCCATCGCCGCCAACCCGCCGACGCCGCGCAGGTGCGCCGCATCCGCACCAACCTGTCGATGGTGTTCCAGCAGTTCAACCTGTGGTCGCACATGACCATCCTGCACAACGTGATGGAGGCGCCGCTGACCGTGCTGGGCGAGGATCGCGACGAGGTCGAGGACCGCGCCCGCACCCTGCTGGACAAGGTCGGCATCGGCGACAAGGCCGATGCCTGGCCCGCGCAACTGTCGGGCGGGCAGCAGCAGCGCGCCGCCATCGCCCGCGCCCTTTGCATGCAGCCCCGCGCGCTGCTCTTCGACGAGCCGACCTCGGCGCTGGACCCCGAACTGGAACAGGAGGTCGTGCGCGTGATCCGCGCCCTGGCCGAGGAAGGGCGCACCATGATCCTGGTCACCCATGACATGCGTATGGCGCGCGATCTCAGCGATCACGTCGTGTTCCTGCACCAGGGCAAGATCGAAGAGGAAGGCCCCCCTTCCGAGCTTTTCGCCGCGCCGAAATCCGAGCGGCTTCGCCAGTTCCTCAGCCATGGTCAGGCCGCCTGACCGAGGCCCGAGGCGTTTCAAACCCAACCAGGGAGACCACCCGAATGAAAAAACTGATCGTGACCACCGCCCTTCTGGGCCTGATGGCCGGGGCGGCATCCGCCCAGGATGTCGTGCGCATGGGCACCGAGGGCGCCTATCCTCCGTACAACTTCATCAACGATGACGGCGAGATCGACGGCTTCGAGCGCGCCCTTGGCGACGAGCTGTGCGCCCGCGCCGAGCTGACCTGCGAATGGGTCCTGAACGATTGGGATTCGATCATCCCGAACCTGACCTCGGGCAATTACGACACGATCATCGCCGGGATGAGCATCACCGACGAACGCGACGAGGTGATCGACTTCACCCAAGCCTACATCCCGCCGACGCCCTCGATCTTCGTGGCACTGGACGAGGACGTCGATCTGAGCGGCGGCGTGATCGCGGCGCAGACCAATACCATCCAGGCGGGCTATATCGCCGCCGAGACCGAGGCCGTGCTGGTCGAGTTCGCAACGCCCGACGAAACCGTGGCCGCCGTGCGCAACGGCGAGGCCGACGCCGTTCTGGCCGATGCCGACTTCCTGCTCGATGCCGTGAGCTCCGACCCCGACCTGATGGTCGTCGGCGACCCCGTCGCCCTGGGCGGCGGCATCGGCATGGGCCTGCGCGAGGGCAACGACCTGATCGCGACCTTCGACGCGGCGATCACCTCGATGAAGGAAGACGGCACGCTGAACGCGCTGATCGTCGAGTGGTTCGGCGACGACGCCGTGACCTGGTGACCCGATCGCGGTGGGGGGTGGAAACCTTGCCCCCCGTCGCATTTTTTGACCCGGCCTGTGGATAAGCCCGGCTTATCCACAGATCGGCGGTGGACCGATGTTCGAATTCTGCACCGATCCCGAGACGCTTTCGACCTTTCGTTGGTTCAGCTGCTACCTGACCAACGGGGCGCATGTCCTGTTCTACCAAAGCTTTCTGACGGTGTTCGCGCTGCTGGCCGTGACCGCGCCCATCGCTTTGGCCTTCGGGTTCTTCGCCGCCGCCGGCGCGCGCAGCCCCGTCGCGCCGCTGCGCTGGCTGGGCAAGGGCTATACCGCGATGGTACGCGGCGTGCCCGATATCGTCTTCTTCCTGTTCTTCGTGCTCGTCCTCGATCAGGGGATCGAGTATCTGCGCCACGTGATCGCCTGCCCCGACTGGGACGACCCGATCCGGCAGGGCGCGAATTTCATCGTCTGCGACGCGGCCCGCACGCCGCAATCGACCAGCCCGCAGTGGGTGCACGAGGTCTACAATTTCGCGCTGGCGGTCTTCACCTATGCCATCGTCTTCGGGGCCTTCTGCGGCAATGTCCTGTTCGGCGCCATGCGCGCCGTGCCGCGTGCGCAGCTTGAGACCGCCGAAGCCTACGGCATGACGCGGCGCCAGACCTTCTGGCGCATCCTTGTGCCGCAGATGGTGGGTCTACGCGCTGCCGGGCCTGTCCAATATCTGGATGATCCTGATCAAGGCGACGCCGCTTCTGTTCCTGCTGGGCATCGAGGATGTGGTCTATTGGGCGCGCGAATTGGGCGGCAGCCGCAGCGGGGCCTATCAATACCCGCATCCCGACTGGCGCTTCTGGTATTTCCTGGGGCTTCTGGTCTTTTACCTCGCCTTCACACGCGTGTCGGAAATCGTGCTGGCGCGGCTGACCCGGAAACTGTCGCACGGTCAGGCCACCATGGCGGGCGAAGACATGCGAAAGGCTGCGGCATGATCTGCGGCGAGGCCCTGCAATCCTATGGTCTGCGCGCGCTGGGGTATGGCGAGCGCCTGCTGCCGCGCGGCGAGATCACGCTGTGCGATCAGGTGGTGCTGATCGGCTCGGGCATGATCTGGAATGTCTATTTCGCGGTGCTAGCGCTCCTCTTCGGGTTCGCCTTCGCGGTGCTCCTGGCGGTGGCCAAGAACACGCCGGGCCGGCTGATCCGCAAACCGGCGGAATGGTTCATCTTCGTCTTCCGCGGCTCGCCCCTCTTCATCCAGTTCTTCATGGCCTACGAGGCCTTCGTCATGCTGCCCCGCGTCGGCATCGAGTTCGAGCTGTTCGGCGTGATGATCGAGGCCGAGACCCGTTGGTTCGCCCGCGCCTGGCTGGGGGCGTTGATCGTGCTGTTTCTCAACACCTCGGCCTACACGGCCGAGATTTTCTACGGCGCGCTGCGCGCGGTGCCGCGCGGCGATCTCGAGGCGGCGGATGCCTACGGACTGTCCGGTTGGAAGAAGTTCCGCCGCATCACCTTTCCCACGATGCTACGCCTGGCCTGGCCTGCCTATACGAACGAGGCGATCTTTCTGTTCCACGCCACGGCGCTGGTCTTTTTCGCGTCCTTTCCGGCCTTTCAGCAGAAGGGCGACGCGCTCTATTACGCCAATTATTTCGCGGATCGCACCTTCAACCCCTTCATCCCCTACCCGATCGTGGCGGTCTATTTCGTGATTTTCACGCTGATCATCATCGCCCTGTTCGGCGCGATGAACCGCCACCTGAACCGCCACCTGCCGGGCGAGCAGAGGCCGCGATTGCGCTTGCGTCCGACCCTGATCCGGTAGCTATATCGGCGCATGGAAGCCTATCTTCACGACAATCCGCAGATCAAATCGATCCGCGTCGCCGCCGCCGACCTCAACGGCCAGCCGCGCGGCAAACGCATCGCGCGGCGCTACGCCGACAAGGCGATTGCCGAGGGGACGCGCTTTCCCTATTCGGTGCTGAACCTCGACATCTGGGGCGAGGATATCGACGACAGCCCCCTGGTTTTCGAGGCGGGCGATCCCGACGGCATCCTGATGCCGACCGAGCGCGGCTTTGTCCCGATGCCATGGCTGGATGCGCCGACCGCCCTTCTGCCGATCTGGATGTTCCACCATGACGGCCGCCCCTATGACGGCGATCCGCGCCAGGCCCTGGCCCGCGTCGTCGCCCGCTACGGCGAGCGCGGCCTGACCCCCGTGGTCGCCACCGAGATGGAATTCTACCTGATCGACGACCGCGGTCGCGAGTTGCGCGTGCCGCCCTCGCCCCGCTCGGGCAAGCGGCGCCACCAGGCCGAAATCCTCGCCATGCGGCAGCTCGATGCCTGGGACAATTTCTTCACCGCGCTTTACGACGCCTGCGAGGCGATGGACATTCCCGCCGACACCACGATTTCCGAGGCCGGGCCGGGTCAGTTCGAGATTAACCTGATGCATCAGGCCGACGCGCTGAAGGCCGCCGACGATGCGTGGCTGTTCAAGATCGCGGTCAAGGGGTTGGCGCGTCAGCACGGGTTCGCCGCCAGTTTCATGGCCAAACCCTATCCAGACTATTCCGGTAACGGGCTGCACACGCATTTCTCGGTGCTGGACGCGGGGGGCAACAACATCTTCGACGACCGCCGCGCGGGCGGCGCGGCGCGCCTTGGCCATGCCATCGCGGGCTGCATCGCGGCGATGCCCGGCTCGATGCTGGTCTTTGCGCCGCATGCCGGCAGCTATGACCGGCTGGTGCCCGGCGCCCATGCGCCGACCGGCATCGCCTGGGCGCATGAAAACCGCACCACCGCCCTGCGTGTCCCCTCGGGCAGCCCCGCCGCGCGGCGGATCGAACACCGCGTCGCGGGGGGCGACATCAACCCCTACCTGTTCCTCGCCGCCGTGCTGGGCGCCGCGCTGAACGGGATGGAGGATGAAGCGACCCCACCCGCCCCCATCACCGGCAACGCCTATGACAAGGATCTCGCGCAACTGCCCGCCAGCTGGGCCGAGGCGATCGAGGCCTTCGACCAAAGCCCCGAGATCGTGCGCATTTTCGCGCCCGAAATTCGCCGCAACTTCCTCGCCACCAAGCGGCAGGAACTGCGCTACATGGGCGAATTGTCCAAGGACGAGCAGCAGGACCTGTATCTCGACACGGTCTGAGCCGCCGGTCAGATCGTGATCTTCTCGACCAGGGTCTTGAGGATCTCGGCCGAGGCGCGCAGCCCCTCGGTCTCGTCGCGGTCCAGGTCGGGCATCAGGGTCGCCGACACGCCGTCGCGGCCGACCAGGCGGGGCAGCGACAGGGCCACATCGGGCACGCCCAGAACCTCGGCCTCGACGGTCGAGACGGACAGCACCGCCTGTTCGTCCCCCGCGATGGCGCCGACGATCCGGGCCAACCCGCCGCCGATCCCGTACCAGGTCGCGCCCTTGCCCTCGATGATCGTGTAGGCGGCATTGCGCACGCCGGTGTCGATCCGCCCGCGCACATCCGCCGTCAGGGCCGCGCCGATCTGGGCCGCGAAATCGGTCAGCGCGACCGACCCCGCCCGCGCGTTCGACCAGGCCAGAACCTCGCTATCGCCATGTTCGCCCAGCACATAGGCATGGACCGAGCGCGGCGAGATCCCCAGATGCCGCCCGATCAGCCAGCGAAACCGCGCGGTATCCAGGATCGTGCCCGACCCGATCACGCGGCCCGGCGGCAGGCCCGAGATGCGCGCGGTGACCTGCCCCATGATGTCCACCGGGTTCGAGGCGACCAGCAGGATCGCACCGGGGCAGACGGCCATCACCTCGCCCACCACGGCGCGAAAGACGGCGGCGTTGCGCTCCAGCAGGGCAAGCCGCGTCTCGCCCGGTTTTTGCGACACGCCGCAGGACAGGATGACCACATCCGCCCCGTCCAGATCGGCGTAATCGCCATGGCGCACGAGGGCCGGCGCGGCGAAAGGCACGGCGTGGGCGATATCCTCGGCCTCGGCGCGGGCGCGGGCGGTGTCGATATCGATGAACACGATCTCGCGCGCATGGCCGCGCTGGATCAGGGCAAACCCCGCCGCCGATCCGACCATGCCCGCCCCCACGATTCCGACCTTCATGCCCACCTCTCCGCGGTTTTTTGCAGGTGCAGCACAGCACGGAACGGCGGCCCATGGCAAACCCCGATCCGCGCCCACTTGTGCCGGGTCGCGGGCAGGCATAGCTTCGCGGCAGACCCTTTCGACGGATACCCCCCATGCGTATCGGCATCCTGCAAACCGGCCATGTCCCAGACGAGATCAAGGCCACGGACGGCGAATATGCCGACATGTTCGCCCGACTCTTCGAAGGGCGCGATTTCACCTATGACATCTACAATGTCGTGGACATGGCCTTTCCCGACGGTGTGGGCGCGGCCGAGGGCTGGCTGATAACCGGGTCGCGCCACGGCGCCTACGAGGATCACCCGTGGATCGCCCCGCTCGAGGATCTGATCCGCGCCATCCACGAGGCGGGGCGTCCGCTGGTGGGCATCTGTTTCGGCCACCAGATCATCGCGCAGGCCCTTGGCGGCAGGGTCGAGAAGTATTCCGGCGGCTGGTCCGTCGGGCGGCGCAGCTACCAGGTGGGCGAAACGACGCTGTATCTGAACGCCTGGCACCAGGACCAGGTCGTCGCCCTGCCCGAGGGGGGGGCGACCGTTCTGGGCCATAACGATTTCTGCGCCAATGCGGTGCTGGCCTTTGGCCCGCGCATCCTGACGGTGCAGCCGCACCCCGAGTTCGGCGCCTCGGTCGTGCAGGGGCTGATCGACCACCGCTCGGCCACCGTGCCCGACCCGTTGATCGCCGCCGCGCGCGCCGGGCTGAGCCGGCCCACCGACAACCCGCCCGTCGCCGATTGGCTGGCCGATGTGCTGGAGGGGGCCGATGCCACCGTCCTGCCGGGCAATTTCACGCGCGAGGTCCGCGCATGAGCGCCATGGGCTCCCTGATCGACCGCCTGCCCGAGGTCGCACAGGTCTACCTGGGCGGGCGCAGCATCGACGAGGTGGAATGCATCGTCGCCGACCTGGCCGGGGTCGCGCGCGGCAAGGCGATGCCGGGGGCGAAATTCGCCACCCAGACGCGGTTCTACCTGCCCAACTCGATCTTCTTCCAGACGATCACCGGGGATTGGGCCGACAACGCGCTGGATGCGGGCTTCACCGAACCCGACATGGTGCTGACCCCGGATTTCGACACCGCCCTGCCCGCGCCCTGGACGGCCGACTGGACGTTGCAGGTGATCCACGACATCGACGACCAGCAGGGGCAGCCGGTGCCCTATGCTCCGCGCAATGTGCTGAAACGCGTGGTCGAGCTCTATAACGCGCGTGGCTGGCAGCCCATCGTCGCCCCCGAGATGGAGTTCTACCTTGTGGCGCCCAACACCGACCCCGCGCGCGAGATCGAGCCGCCCATGGGGCGCTCGGGGCGGCGGGCGGCGGCGCGACAGGCCTATTCCATGTCGGCGGTCGATGAATACGGCCCCGTGATCGACGACATCTACGATTTCGCCGAAGCCATGGGGTTGGAAATCGACGGCATCCTGCAAGAGGGCGGCGCGGGCCAGATCGAGCTGAACCTGCGCCATGGCGATCCCGTCCGGCTGGCCGACGAGATGTTCTATTTCAAGCGGATGATCCGCGAGGCGGCGCTGAAACACGACTGCTACGCCACCTTCATGGCCAAGCCGATCGAGGGCGAGCCGGGCAGCGCCATGCATATCCACCACTCGGTGGTCGAGATCGAGACCGGGCAGAACATCTTTTCCGACGCCCAGGGCGACGAAACCCCCGCCTTCGGCCATTTCATCGGCGGGATGCAACGGCACCTGCCCTCGGTCATCGCGCTCTTGGCGCCTTACGTGAACAGCTATCGCCGCTACGTCCCCGACTTCGCCGCGCCGATCAACCTCGAATGGGGCCGCGACAACCGCACCACGGGGTTGCGCGTGCCGATCTCGGACGCCGATGGCCGCCGCGTGGAAAACCGCCTGCCCGGAATGGATTGCAACCCCTATCTGGGCATCGCCGCATCGTTGGCCTGCGGCTATCTGGGGCTGGTCGGGCAGATTGCGCCGGGCGAGCCCTGGGTCGGCGATGCCTATACGGGCGACGACAACATCCCGCGCGGCCTTGGCGCGGCGCTGGATTTGTTGCGCGGCGACGACGCCATCCGCGACGTGCTGGGGCACGCGTTCTGCCAAGTCTATGCGGCGGTGAAAGACCTTGAATACAACGAGTTCCTGCAAGTCATCAGCCCTTGGGAACGCGAGCATCTGCTGATGAACGTGTGACGCCGGCCATGAGCGCGCTGTTTCGCAACGACCGCCCCGGCAGCCATGCACCCTCGGTCTACGCCGCCGCCCTGCCGCCGCCGTCCCTGCGCCCCGCCTTGCAGGGCGCGATCACGGCAGATGTGGCGATCCTGGGCGCGGGGTTCACCGGGCTGTGGGCCGCGCTGACCCTGGCCCGCGCCGGGCGGCGGGTTGTGGTGCTGGACGCGCATCGCGTGGGGTTCGGCGCCTCGGGGCGAAATGGCGGGCAGGTGCATTCGGGCTATAACAAGCCGCTCGACTGGCTCGAGGCGAAACTGGGCGACACGCGCGCCCGCGCGCTGTGGGACCTGTCCGAAGGGGCCAAGGACCAGTTGCGCGATTTCTGCGCCGCCCATGCGCCCGAGGCCGCCTTTCGCCCGGGCATCGCCCACGGTGTCTACAGCGCCGCCGAGTTGGACGAGACCCGCGCCGAGGCCGATCATGTCGCGGCCAGGACCGGCCAGACCGCCAAGGTGATGGACGCGGACACGTTCGGCGCGCTCGTCAAATCGCCGCTCTACAAGGGCGGCATCCTCGACCACACGGGCGGGCACCTGAACCCGCTGGCCTATGCCCGCGCCTTGGCGCGCGAGGCCGAAGCGGCGGGCGCGGCGATCTACGAGCAAAGCGAGGTGACCGGCATCGAGGACGGCGCGCAGGTGGTGCTGACCACCGCCGGGGGGCGCGTCATCGCCGATCACGCCATCATCGCGGGCAATGGCTATCTGCCCAATATCCTGCCGCAGGTGAATGCGCGGGTGATGCCGATCAACTCCTTCATCGCCGCGACCGAGCCGCTGCCCGACACATGGCGCGACGTGCTGGCCGAGGATATTGCCGTGGCCGATTCCCGCTTCGTGGTGAACTACTATCGGTTTTCCGAGGATCGCCGGTTCCTTTTCGGCGGGCGCGAGAGCTATTCCATCGGCTTTCCCGCCGACATCTCGACCGCGCTGGTGGCGCGGATGACGCGGCTGTTCCCGCAGCTTTCGGGCATGGGCATCGCCCATGTCTGGGGCGGGTCGCTGGGCATCACGGTGCCGCGCCTGCCCTATCTGGCGCGCCTTGGCCCGCGGATGCTGTCGGCGGCCGGGTTCTCGGGGCATGGTGTGGCGCATGCGGGCATGGCCGGGCGGATCATGGCCGAGGCCGTGATGGGGCAAGAGGACGGGCTGGCCGCCTTCGAGGCGCTGCCCATCCCGCGCTTTCCCGGCGGCACGGCGCTGCGCGCGCCGATCCTGACCCTGGCCATGACGTGGTTCTCGCTGCGCGACCGTCTGGGCCTCTGACCCTTTGACAGTGTCATTTTTCTTTCACTGGCCCTTTGCGGCCCTTTCCGAGTATAAGAATTTCGAAAAGGGACTTTTCGAAAAGGTGAAACCATGGCGCCCACCCAAACCGGCCTGGCCCCCAATGTCTATGACGCCGAACCCATCCCCGAGGCCGCCCGCGCCGAGATCGACCGCCTGATGCAATCGGGCGACCTGTTCCGCTATACCGCGCCGGCGGATGCGCCCGTGGCCCTGCTGGAACGCGAATTCGCCGACATGATGGGCGTGAAATACGCGCTGGCCGTGTCGTCCTGTTCGGCCGCGATCTTCCTGTCTCTGGAAGCGCTGGGGCTGGAGGCCGGGGCGCGCGTGCTGATCCCCGCCTTCACCTTCGCCGCCGTGCCCTCGGCCATCGTGCATGCGCGCATGCAGCCTGTGCTGGTCGAGGTGGGCGAGAATTACCGCATCGACATGGACGATTTCAAAGCCAAGCTCGATGACAGCATCTCGGCCGTCATCATCAGCCACATGCGCGGCCACACTTCCGACATGGATGCGATCATGGCGCTGTGCGACGCCGCCGGCATTCCCGTGATCGAGGATGCGGCCCATTCGCTGGGCACCACCTGGCACGGCAAGAAGATCGGCACGATCGGCGCGGTCGGCTGCTTCTCGTTCCAGTCCTACAAGATGCTGAACGCGGGCGAAGGTGGCATCCTGATCTCGAACGATGCCGACGTGATCGCGCGCGCCGTGATCCTGTCGGGCGCCTACGAGCATAACTGGAAAAAGCACAAGGGCCCCGAGGGGCAGAACGACCCGGAACTGGCGATGGCCTTTGCCCGCTGGCAAAACAAGCTGCCGCTCTACAACATGCGGCTGCAGAACCTGTCGGCGGCGGTGATCCGCCCGCAGATCCCCGAACTGGCCCGCCGTGTGCGCGACGGGCGGGCGAACCACGACTATGTCGCCGGGCTGTTGAACACGTCGCCTTGGTTGAACGTGCCCGACGCCCTGCCCCCCGAGGAACGCGCACCCGACTCGATCCAGTTCAACCTTGTCGGCGTCGAGACCGACGACCAGGCCCGCGCCTTCGCCGCCGCCGCCGAGGCGCGCGGCGTCAAGGTGCAGGTCTTTGGCCTGTCCAAGGATAATGCGCGCGCCTATTGGAACTGGCAGTTCATCCCCGGCGACATGCCAGATCTGCCGCAGACCCGCGCCATGCTGATGCGCGCCTGCGACGTGCGCCTGCCCGCCCGCCTGAAAAAGCCCGAACTGGATTTCGTGGCCGATGCGCTGCTGGCCGCTGCCGAGGACGTGATGGCGGAGGCACGCGCCTACGGCACCTGAGCCGAAAAATCTTCTCGAAGATTTTTCGGGTGGGAAGAGTTTTCGTGAAAACTCTTCCCGTCGCGTTTCTGCCGACCGCTTCGGCAGATCGTCATGGGCGATGGACAGTCTGACAGGCCGTGGATAGCGTGCCGATCAGCCTAGCCCATGAGGATCGCGATGAACGACCATGCCCCCAATTCCTGGGAAGCCCGCGCCGAGGAATACTCGCTCTACGGGTTCACCGATCTGCCCTCGGTCCGCGACCGCGGCACCGTCGTCGTCACCCATGGCGAGGGCCCCTATATCGTCGACACCAACGGCACCCGCTATCTCGACAGCAATTCGGGCCTTTGGAACATGGTCGCGGGGTTCGACCACACGGGTCTGATCGAGGCGGCCAAGGCGCAGTACGACCGTTTTCCCGGCTATCATGCGTTTTTCGGGCGGATGTCGGACCAGACCGTCGCCCTGTCGGAGCGGTTGATCGAGGTGTCGCCCTTTGCCCGGGGCAAGGTGTTCTACACCAACTCGGGCTCCGAGGCGAACGACACCATGGTCAAGATGCTGTGGTTCCTGAACCGCGCCACGGGCCGGCCGCAGGCGCGCAAGATCCTGACGCGCAAGAACGCCTATCACGGGGTCACCGCCATCTCGGCCTCGATGACGGGCAAACCTTATAACGAGGTGTTCGGCCTGCCGCTGGATGGGTTCATCCACCTGACCTGCCCGCATTATTGGCGCGAGGGGCGCGACGGCGAAAGCGAAGCGCAGTTCACCGCGCGAATGGCCGCCGAGTTGGACGAGGTCATCGCGCGCGAAGGCGCCGACACGATCGCGGGCTTCTTCGCCGAGCCGGTGATGGGCGCGGGCGGGGTCATTCCGCCCTCGGGGGGCTATTTCCAGGCGATCCAGCCGATCCTGAAGAAACACGGCATCCCGCTGATCTCGGACGAGGTGATCTGCGGCTTCGGCCGGACGGGCGAGGTCTGGGGCTGCGAGACCTACGGGTTCATGCCCGACGCCATCATCTCGTCCAAGGCGCTGACGGCGGGGTATTTCCCGATGGGCGCGGTAATCCTCGGCCCCGATCTGACCGACAGGCTGCAAGAGGCAATCGACACGATCGAGGAGTTCCCGCACGGATTTACCGCCTCGGGCCACCCGGTCGGCTGTGCCGTGGCGCTGAAAGCCATCGATGTGGTGCTGGAGGAGGGGCTGCTGGACATGGTGCGCGCAGGCGCGCCGCGGATGCAGGCCGGTTTGGCCGAGATCGCCAGGCACCCCAATATCGGCGAGCTGCGCGGCATCGGCTACATGTGGGCGCTGGAGGCGGTGAAGGACCGCGACGGCAAGGTGCCATTCGACGGGTCATTGTCGGTGAGCGAGCGCATCGCCAATACCTGCACCGATCACGGGCTGATCTGTCGTCCGCTGGGGCAATCGGTGGTGCTGTGCCCGCCCTTTACCCTGACCGATGCGCAGATGGACGAGATGATCGCAAAGCTGGACGCATCCCTGAAACAGGTCTTCGCCGAGGTCGCCTGAGCCGCGCCGGGAAGCGGAAAAAGGGCGCGACAGCGCGCCCTTTCCTACATCTTGCTGAGCTTGGATTGCAGGTCGGCGAGCTGTTTGCGGATGTCGGCCAGCTCCTTTTCCGAGCTTTCGCCATCGCCCGCCGGCCTTGAGGCGCTGTCAGTCGGGGGACGGGCCGGACCAGCTGTTGCCCACGCCGCCCATCATCGCCTTCATGAAGGCCTCTTGCTGCGCGCGCATCGCCTCGAAGCCGGGCATGCTGGCCATGGGGTTCATCGCGGTCATGTTCTCGACCATTTTCGACTGCCCCTCTTTGAGCATGTCGAAACTCATGGCCAGGAAATCGGGCACGACGGATTGCGCCTGCGTGGTGTAGCTGCGCACCAGGTCGGTCAGCACGGCGATGGGCAGGACGCTTTCGCCGCGGCTTTCATGTTCGGCAATGATCTGAAGGAGATACTGGCGCGTCAGGTCATCGCCCGATTTCAGATCGACGATCTTGACCTCGCGCCCGGCGCGAATGAAGCCCGCGATGTCCTCGAGCGTGACGTAGTCGGACGTCTCGGTGTTGTAGAGACGCCGGCTGGCGTAGCGCTTGATCAAAAGCGGTTCCGATGGCTGGGCCATGCTCCTCTCCCCTTCCTGCAATGCAGCATCGCTCAGCCTAAGCGCATCGCAGCGAAAAGCAATCAACCTTTTCGGACCGTTCCTTTACAAGAAAAGGGCGGGTCCGTCGGACCCGCCCTTCCTAGGTTTCGCGGCGGTGGGGAGGACACCGTCCGCGAAATCCGGTTGCCTGCGCCGCAGGCCCGCCGCGCGATCACTTCGCGGTGGCGGCTTTCTTGGCGGCGGTGGTCACTTCGCTGGTGGCCTTCTTGACGGCAGCGGTGGCTTCTTCCGAGGCTTCCTTGCCAGCGGCCATCATCAGCTCGACGGTTTCCATCTGGACCTTCTTGGCGACTTCGGCGAAGGCGGCCATGGTCTCGGCCGACATTTCCGCCGTTGCCGATGCGAAATCGGTCATGGCTTTGGTGTAGTCGGTCGGCTCTTCCTTGACGGAGGCGACGTCGCCCATCTTGGCGATGGTGTCTTTCGTCCACTTCGACGAGATCTCGGTCGATTTCTCGGCGGCGTCGAGGACGACCTTCGACATCTTCTCGCCCATCGCGGCCGAGTTCTTGAACGCGTCGCTGTAGGCGGACATGTCCATCGGGAAGGCGTTCATCATTTCGGTCATGTACTTGGTGAAATCGGTGTTGGCCATCGGGGTGCTCCTTGGTGCGCCGGGGTTCGGCTTTGCTGCATCTGCAAAACAATATGGATGCTGCAGTGCAGCAAGTCAAGGTTTTTTCTGCACCGCAGCATTGCACCCCAAGGCAGGTTGCCTCCCCAAGGGAAATCAATCGTTTGTCGTTTCCAGCACGTAGGTTCCCGGCGCGGGGGCCAGCACCTCGTAGCCCGCAGCCCCCGGATCGCGGGCCGGAACCTGCTTGCCCGACCGACTCGCCAGCCACTTGCCCCAGCGCGGCCACCACGAGCCTTCGTGATAGGTCGCGCTGTCCTGCCATTCCTCGGGCGTGAGGGTCAGGTCCTCATTGGTGAAATGACCGTATTTCATCTTGGACGGCGGGTTGATGATGCCCGCGATATGGCCCGACTCCGACAGGATGAAGGTCTTGTTCCGCGACCCCATCTTTTGCACGCCGCGGAAACTGTCCTTCCAGGCCGCGATATGGTCGGTCTCGCAGGCGATGGCGCAGACGGGCACGGTGACGTCCTTGATCTGCAGCGTCTCGCCCAGCAACTCGAAACCGTCCTCGGTCAGCGCGTTGGCCTGACACAGGCCGCGCAGGTACTGCACCGTCATCTTGCCGGGCAGGTTGGTCGAATCGCCATTCCAGAACAGCAGATCGAAGGCCGGCGGCTGTTCGCCCAGCATGTAGCTGCGGATGGCGGGCTGATAGACCAGATCCTGCGCGCGCAGGAACGAAAAGGTCTTGGACATGTAGTAGCTGTCGAGATAGCCGGCCTCGTCCACCTGCCGTTCGATCGCATCGACGAAATCATCCTGCAAAAAGACGGTAAACTCGCCCTGCTCGGAAAAATCGGTCAGCGTGGTGAAGAAGGTGGCCGATTTGATCGACGTGTCGCCCCGTTTCTTGAGCAGCGACAGGGTCAGTGACAGGGTGGTGCCCGCCACGCAATAGCCCACGGCGTTCACCTGTTTCTCGCCGGTGATGTCCTTGGCGACCTCGATCGCCTTCAGATACCCCTCTTCGATATAGGTATCGAGACCGGCATCGGCATAGCTTGCGTCGGGGTTCTTCCAGCTGACCACGAAAAGGGTAAAGCCCTGCTCGACGATCCAGTTGATCAAGCTGTTCTTGGGCTTGAGATCCATGATGTAGAACTTGTTGATCCAGGGCGGAAAGATGATCAGCGGCGTGCGATGCACCGTCTCGGTCTTGGGGGTGTACTGGATCACCTCCATCATGCGGTTGCGATAGACCACCGCGCCCTCGGACACGCCGATATTCTCACCGACCTTGAACGCACCGGGATCGGCCAGCATCGGCAGCAGGTCGCCGCGCCGCGCCTCGATGTCGCGCACCAGGTTCTCCAACCCCTTGACCAGGCTCTCGCCCTCGGTCTCGACGGCGCGTTCCAGCGCGTCGGGGTTTGTCGCCAGATAATTGGTGGGCGAGAACAGGTCGATCACCTGTCGGGCAAAGAACTCCACCCGCTGCTTGTCGCGCGGATCGAGCCCCTCGAGCTCGGTCACGGCATCCTCGATCGCACGGGCGCCCAGCAGGTACTGCTGTTTGACGAAGTTGAAATAGGGATGGGTCTGCCACAGGGGGTTGGAAAAGCGCTTGTCGGTCGGGCCGTCCTCGGGCTCGGGCAGGGTGAAGTGCCCCTGCGCCATGGCGTTCTGCATCTCGACGAACTGGGCCATGGTCTTGCCCCAATACTCCACCTGCGTCTCGATCAGCTTGGTGGGGTTGGTCATGACCTCCGACCAATAGGCCGCTCCGGCCTTGAGATACAGGTCCTGCCCCGGCCCCTCCAGGCCCACATCCCCCGGCGTCTTCTCGGCCAGCGCCGCAACCAGTCGCTTGGACAGCGACTCGACCTTTTGCAGGTTTTCGTTGAGGCGATTCAGGTTCTCTCCCATCGCGGCTCCTCCCTCGTCGCTCGGTCCTACCTTGATTTCATCTCTTTTATGCGGCATTTCCGAAATATGCGATGCCTTGGTGAGGGGGTGGCGCAATGAATTGAACCGGGCCGGGGCCGAAACGCCCCGTTCAGCCGTGGGCATGCCGCGGCGTTGCCGCAGGAGACGACGATGCGACAGCTTCTCACCTACGATTTCATGGAATCCATGCGCGTGACCAATCAGTGGATGGGGTCGACGGCGCGCGCCATGTGTTCCTACCCGCAACTGGGTCTTGCCGCGAATCCGGTCTTCAACCTGATGGCCGCCTGGGGCGAGGTGACCGAACGCAGTTTCGCCCGCATGGTGGCGAAACCCGATTGGGGCATCTATTCCATCCCCGGCGATGACGGGCGCGACCACATCGTCTCGGTCGAGACCGTGGTGCCCCGCCCCTTCGGCGATCTGATCCGCTTTCAGGTCAGCGGCCGCGCGCCCACCGGGCGCAAGGTTCTGCTGGTTGCGCCCATGTCGGGCCATTACGCGACGCTCCTGCGCTCCACCGTGCTCAGCCTGCTGCCCGATTGTGACGTCTACATCACCGATTGGCACAATGCGCGCGACATCCCGGTCAGCGCCGGCAAGTTCGATGTCGAGGATTACACCCTCTACCTCGTCGACTTCCTGAAAGAGATGGGGCCCGATACCCATGTGATCGCCGTCTGCCAGCCAGCGCCCTTGGCCCTGGCCGCGACCGCCTACCTGGCCGAGGAAGACCCCAAGGCGCAGCCGCGCACCCTGACGCTGATCGGCGGGCCGATCGACCCGGATGCCGCCGCGACCGATGTCACCGATTTCGGCAATCGCGTCACCATGGGCCAGCTTGAACAGCACGTGATCCAGCGTGTCGGCTTCAAATACGCGGGCGCCGGGCGGCTGGTCTACCCGGGCCTGCAGCAGCTGACCAGTTTCATGGCGATGAACGCGGAAAAACACGCCAAGGCCTTTACCGACCAAATCCTGCGCGTCGCCAAGGGCGAGGCGGGCGATCACGACAAGCACAACAAGTTCTACGACGAATACCTCGCCGTGATGGACATGACGGCCGAGTTCTACCTCACGACGGTCGAACGCATCTTCAAGGGCCTCGAGATCGCGCAGAACAGGTTCGTCGTTGACGGCAAGCAGGTCGATATCGGCAAGATCACCACCGTCGCGGTCAAGACGGTCGAAGGCGGCAAGGACGATATCTCGGCCCCCGGCCAATGCGTGGCCGCGCTGGACCTTTGCACCGGCCTGCCGCCCGAGAAAAAGGCCAATTACCTTGAACCCAACGCGGGCCATTACGGGATTTTCGCGGGCAAAAGCTGGCGCAACAACATCCGCCCGCTGGTGCTGGATTTCATCGACGCCAATTGCGACGTGCCGAAAGCCCCGGTGAAAGACACCGCCACCGCGGCTGAATGAGGGGGCGGCACTAGCCCGCCGTCCACCCCCCATCGACCAGGATCGCGGTCCCCGTCACCATCGCCGCGGCATCCGAGGCGAGGAACAGGACCGCGCCCATGATGTCCTCGACCCGGCCGACGCGGCCCAGCTTGATCTTGCTCTCGATCCAGGCGCGTTTCTCGGGATCGGCAAAGGTCGGTTCGGTCAGGGGCGTGCGGATGAAGGTCGGGCACACCGTGTTCACGCGAATGCCGCGACCGCCCCATTCGGTCGCCATCGCCTTGGTCATCCCCTCGACCGCGTGCTTCGAGGCGCAATAGACCGCCCGGTCGAGCCCGCCCACATGGCCCATCTGGCTGGAAATCTGGATGATCGATCCGCCGCCCGCGCCCATCCGGCGTGCCGCCTCCTGCGCGAGGTGATAGGCCGCCTTCACGTTCACCGCCATCACCGCGTCATAATCCGCCTCGGCCGTCTCCAGCGCCGGGCCGTGCCGGGCGAGGCCGGCCGAGTTGACCAGAGCATCCAACGGCCCGACCCGGTCCATCGCCGCGACCACCGCCGCCCGATCGGTGACATCCAGCGCCAGCGCCTCGGACGACAGGCCCGCGCCCTGCATCTCCGCCACGCTTGCCTGCAGCTCCGCCTGCCCGCGCGCGGCGACGACGACATGCCGCCCCCGCCTCGGCCAGCGCCATGGCGCAGCCCAGCCCGATGCCGCGCGATCCACCGGTCACAAGGGCGCGACGGCCGTCCAGTCGAAAGCTCGGGGTGCGCGGAAGGGTCATCTCGGCTCCTCTGGATGAAAAACGGGTTTGCAAAACATGTCAGGGGATAACCCTGTGAACAAGCTGTGGGAACCACGCAAACCCACAACCCCATCTTTATCCTTCAAATATGCAAAGGGGGGCAAGGGGGCGCAGCCCCCAAAAGGGGTGGGCGGGCGGGCCCGCCCAGCCCGTCCAAATCACTCGGCCGCGTCGCGCCAGGGCGCGCCCTCGCCATAGGGCACGTTCCGGCCCCCGTAGCGGCGCACCCGGATGTTGCATTGCTCGGCGTGGCCCACGAACCCCTCCAGCATGCACAGCCGCGAGCCGTATTCGCCGATCAGCGTCGCCGCCTCGTCGGTCAGCACCTTCTGGTAGGAATGCGTCTTGAGGAACTTGCCAACCCACAGGCCCCCGGTGTAGCGCCCGGCGCGCTTGGTCGGCAGAGTGTGGTTCGTGCCGATCACCTTGTCGCCATTGGCCACATTGGTCCGCGGGCCCAGGAACAGCGCGCCGTAATTGGTCATCTTCTCCAGGTACCAGTCGTCGCGGTCGGTCATCACCTGCACATGCTCATAGGCCATCTCGTCGGCCACGCGCAGCATCTCGTCATGATCCTCGCACAGGATCACGTCGCCATAATCCTGCCAGCTGGCCGAGGCGGTCTCTGCCGTGGGCAAAATTCCCAGCAGACGGTCCACCTCGGCCAGCGTGGCCTCCGCGAGTGTGCGCGAATTGGTGATCAGGCAGGCGGGGGAGTTGTAGCCATGCTCGGCCTGGCCCAGCAGATCGGTCGCCACCAGCTCGGCATCCACCGTGTCGTCGGCGATCACCATCGTCTCGGTCGGCCCGGCGAACAGGTCGATGCCGACGCGCCCGAAAAGCTGCCGCTTGGCCTCGGCCACGAAGGCATTCCCGGGCCCCACCAGCATGTCGACCGGCGCGATGCTTTCGGTTCCCAGCGCCATGGCGCCCACCGCCTGCACCCCGCCCAGGCACAGGATCTCGTCCGCGCCACCCTCATGCATGGCGGCCACGATGGCGGGGTGCGGCTTGCCGCCAACCGGCGGCGCGCTGGCCACGATCCGGCCCACGCCCGCCACCTTGGCCGTCAACACCGACATATGCGCCGAGGCGACCATGGGAAACTTGCCCCCCGGCACGTAGCAGCCGACCGAGTTCACGGGGATGTTGCGATGGCCCAGGATCACGCCGGGCAGCGTTTCGACCTCGATATCGCGCATGCTCGCTTTCTGCGCCTCGGCAAAGCGGCGGATCTGGTCCTGCGCGAAACGGATATCCTCCATCTCGCGGGTCGAGACCTGGCTCATCGCGGCCTCGATCTCGGACCCGGTCAGCCGAAACGCCTCGGGCGTGTAGCCGTCGAATCTCGTCGACAGGTCGCGCACGGCCACATCGCCACGCGTTTCGATATCCGACAGGATGCCTTCGACCACCTCGCGCGTTTTCGCATCATCCTCGGCCCGTTCGGCCTCGGGCTTGCCGCGCTTGAGATACTCCGCCATCGCTGATCCTCCTGAGGAATGTCGGGCGGAGGATTCCCCATTTTGCATACGAATGCAATAATGCTCTTCAGTCCGGGCAGATGGCGGCGCGATAGGCGGCGATGGCCTCTGCTAGGTCCTCGGCCCGGCCGGGCAGGACGGACAGATAAAGCGCCTCGTCGATATAGATGGACAGGCCCACATCCGCTGCGCCGCCCCCATGCGCAAAGACATCCTCGCGCAGGACATTGATCCGCGCGGCCAGGGGGCCGAAGGCGCCCGACTGGACACGCGCGAACAGGTCGCGCAGCGCGTCGTTCAGCATGTCCTGCGGCAGATCGCGGGCATATTCCGCTTCCATGAGGTCGAGGATCGTGTCCGCCGCCCGGCGCAATTCGGGCAGATGCGCCTCGGCGACCGGGAACTCGGCGATGCTGAAGGCGGGCACATCCGCGTCCTCGATCACCCGCATCGCGCCGGCGACGGGGGCCAGCAACGAAAGATCGAAGCGCATCTCGTCGCGCCCTGCTAGCATCTCGACACGCCGTCCGCCCGCCACCTCGACCCAGACCGGCGCGGGGGTGAGCGTCTCGATCCGCAGCGCGCAGCCCGCCAGCGTGACGGTCATCTGACGGTTGAGCGTGGCGTTATCGGCGACATCGGCGATCAGGGCGGCCAGGGCCATGGGATCGGCGGGGTCGGCGGGTTGCGCGGCCAAGGGCGTGGCCGCGCAAAGGGCAAGGGCAAGCGCCGCACGAACGGGGCGAAAGGGCATGGGCGACCTCCGGTCGATCTGAAACCGACCCCAGGCTAGCCCGTCTGACGCCCTGCCCCCAAGCCTTCAGCGAATGGCCAGCCCGCCCGCATCGAAGAAATGCAGCTTGCCAGGGGCAAAGCGCAGGCCCACGGGCGCGCCGTTGCGGTGTTCGGCCTCGCCATCCACGCGCACGGTCAACTTGCCCGCCGCATCGCAATCGACGATCAGGAAGGTGTCGGCGCCCAGGTATTCCACCAGGTCGATGCGCCCATCCAGATCGCCGGTGCCGGGGGGCACGATCTCGATCGCCTCGGGGCGGATGCCCAGTTTGACCGCGCCATCCTTGCCCGGCGCAGCACCGCTGCGCCCGTCTTCGAGGTGGTATTCCCCGCCCGACACCGAACAGGGCAGGATGTTCATCTTGGGGCTGCCGATGAATTCCGCCACGAACAGGTTGCCGGGCCGCTCATACAGCTCTTTCGGCGTGCCCACCTGCGCGATGGTACCGAAATCCAGCACCACGATGCGGTCGGCCAGCGTCATCGCCTCGACCTGGTCATGGGTGACGTAGATCATGGTCGAGTCGAGATGCTCGTGCAGCTTGGCGATTTCATAGCGCATTTCGACGCGCAGCGCGGCGTCGAGGTTCGACAGCGGCTCGTCGAACAGGAACGCGGTGGGGTCGCGCACGATGGACCGCCCGATGGCCACGCGCTGCCGCTGCCCGCCCGACAGGTCCTTGGGCCGCCGGTCGAGATAGGGCTCAAGGCGCAGCACGCGGGCGGCCTCGGCCACCTTGGCCTCTTGCTCCTCTTTCGGGGCGCCGGCGGTTTTCAGGGAAAAGCCCATGTTTTCGGCCACCGACATATGCGGGTAAAGCGCGTAGGACTGGAACACCATGGCAAGGCCGCGCTTGGCCGGCGGCTCGGCCGTGGCGTCGCGCCCGTCGATCACGATCTCGCCGCGGCTGGTTTCCTCGAGCCCCGCGATCATGCGCAACAGCGTGGATTTCCCGCAGCCCGAGGGGCCGACGAAAATCACGAATTCGCCATCCCCGATGGACAGGTCCACACCCTTGATGACCTGCACGTCGCCGAACCATTTCTCGACGGATTTCAGCTGGATCGATCCCATCGCTCAGTCCTTTTTCTGCCCGCGGATGGCCGAGGGGCTGGCCCAGGCCAACCACACCGCCGCCGTCCAGGTGAACGTGGCCCCACCGGCGGGCGTGCCGTCGATCGGGCTGAAATACTCGGCAAAGCCGTTTTCCGCGATCAGCCGCGCGGTATCGGCGCGCACGCGGTCGGCCTGCTCGGCCAGGCCGGCCTCCTCCATGCCGTTGCCGGCGAGGTAGTTCATCACCCCCCAGACCGGCCCGCGCCAATAGCGCAGATGGTCGAATTTCGGCCCCTCGGGGTCATGGCTGGGCAGGGCAAACGGGCTGCGCGCCAAAAGGGCGTCGAGCGCGGGCACCGCCCGGTCGTCGCGCAGGCCCGCCCACCAGCACAGGAAAGAGGCGTTCGAGAGCGACCCGGCGAAATTGCCGGTGCGCAGGTTCTTCGCGTCATAGGCGCCGATCCCGGGGTTCCAGAGGGTCTCGGCCCCCTCTTCCAACCTGGCGACCCAGTTGCGGATCTCGCCCGCATCCTCGCCCAGCACCTCCGCCATCGCGGCAAGGTCGCGGGTCGAGCGCAGGGTGGTGAAACTCATCGTCGGGTCGGCCACACGAAACGGGCTTTCCGCGGCAATCGCCGCCTCGTCCCATTTGCGGTCGCGCCCGAACTGCACCAGCCAGATGTAGCGGTCGTAATCCTCTTTCGTGGGGCGCATGCGCGGATCGACATGGCCGGTGTCGCGGCGCGTGTAAGGCTGCACGCCCACCGGATCGACGCCGGCCATCGCCTCGTCCCAATCCGGCGCGTTGTCGCGGCCCGCTTCCCACGGGTGGGTGATGACGACGGCCCCGGTTTCGGCCCGTGCCGCCATGATCCAGCGGTGATAGGCCAGAAGCTTGGGAAACAGCGCGCGCAAGCGGTCTGCGCCCGCAGCCGGGTCGGCGCGGTAGATGCGCCACGCGAGCGAGGCCGCAACGGGCGGTTGGCTGATCCCCGAGGAGGCGACAGCGCACGCCCCCCGCCCCACGGCATCCTCGGTCCCCCATACATCGGGGCCGGGGAAATAGCCCGGATCGGGCCGGTGAAACAGGATATGGGGCACCATTCCGTTGTCCCACTGGCCCGAGAACAGCGTCTCGACCTCGGTCCAGGCGCGGTCGTTATTCACTGCGGCAAAGCCCAGCCCCGCAAAGGCCGAGTCCCAGTTCCACTGATAGGGATAAAGCCCGTCGGTCGGCACCGTATAGCCGCCCCGGTCGTTCAGCTCCAGAATGCGCCGCGCCTCGGCATCTAGGGCGGCCACGTCGATGTCGGTCAAGATATCGGTCATCCTTTAACACTCCCCGCGGTCAGGCCGCGCGTCATGAATTTCTCAAGCCCCAGAAACAGGGCCATCACCGGCACGGTGGCGATCACCGCCCCCGCCATCAGGTGCTGTCGCGGGATCTCGGAGGAATTGAGCGAGGCGATCCCCCGTGTCAGCGTGAATTTCGACGGATCATCCAGCAGCATGAAGGCCAGCAGGAACTCGTTCCACGCGATCATGAAGACATAGAGCGAGACACTGGCCAGCGCCGGCAGCGACAGGGGCAGCGTGATCTTCCAGATCACCTGCAGCCGGTTCAACCCGTCCATCAGCCCGGCCTCTTCCACCTCGCCCGGCAAGCCACGGAAATACCCCTGCAACATGTAAAGCGCGACGGGGATCGTCGTGACCGGGTAGATCATCACGATCCCGGTGATCGAGTTGCGCAGCCCCGTCATCGAGAAGACGATGTAGATCGGCAGCGCCAGCACGATCATCGGCACCATGTAGATCAGCAGGATCGACCGGCTGAGCGACTTCTGCCCGCGGAACTTCAACCGGGCCACGGCATAGGCGCCCGGGATCGAGAAGGCGAGCGTGATGAAAACGGTCAGCACCGAGACATAAAACGATGTCCACATGTACTGGCCGAAGTTGAAGTCGCGGAACAGCTCGGAATAGCTGCGGAACAGGTCCCATCCCTGGCTCAGATCGATCGAGAAATCGAGCGGGTTGGCGATGAGCTCCCCCTGGGTCTTCAGGCTGGTCATCACCATCACGTAAAACGGGATGGCCACGATCGCCGTGAAGAAGATGTAGCCGAACCCGGTCAGGAAACGGATCACCGCCTCTTCCCATTCGTGCCGGTTCAACGCGCCGCGTGCCGCGCCGGCCATCATCACCATGACCGGCCAGGCCAGACCGACGCCAAACCCGACCCCGGCCGCCAGATGCCCGCCGAGGCCCACCGTGTCGGCCACGTGGATCGGGCTGACCGGCGTATAGCTCAGCGCCACGCCCAACACCGCCGCCCCGACCGCCAAGAGCCAACCCACCCTGTTTTCCGGCGCCGCCAGCCCGACCAGAGCACCCAGCACCAGGCACCCCCACAGGCCGGGGCGGAACGCCTCGCCGGTGGTAAAGCTCAGCAACACCGCCAGCGTGGTCGCCATCACAAAGGCCCAGAGCACACCCAGGATCGGGCCGGTCACATATCCGTATCTGAGCAGGCTCATCCGATCCCGCCTCCCTTCATCTTGGCCAAAAACCTCTCGGGGGAGCGCGAGGGGGCAGACAGCCCCCTCGCACGGGTCGCTGCCGCAGGCAGCGAAACACCCGCGCCATGGGCCGCCGCCCGCCCGTCGCTTGAAACGTCCACTGGACGTTTCATCGGCTGCGCCGCACCGCCATGGGGCTCCGCCCGTTGTTCGCTTGAAACGTCCACTGGACGTTTCATCGGCTGCGCCGCACCGCTCACAACCCCTCCTCCCGCGAGATGAAGCGGAAAAAGGCCCAACTGAACATCAGCAGACAGAGCAGGATGACCACGGCCACCGCCGCGCCCGCGCCGATATTGCTGACCGCGAAGGCCTGTTCATAGACATTCACCGTCAGCGTCCGGGTGCCCGCGTTGCCCCCCGTCAGCAGGAAGATGTCGTCGAACTTGTTGAAGGTCCAGATGAAGCGCAGCAGGAACAGGACCGACAGGATGCCCATCAGCATCGGCAGCGACAGGTAGCGGAATTTCTGAAACGGGCTCGCGCCGTCCACATCCGCCGCCTCGTACATGTCGTGGTCGATCGACTGCATCCGCGCCAGGATGAACAGGAAGGACAGCGGAAAGTAGCGCCAGATCTCGAACACCGTCACCATGATCAGCGCCAGAGGCCGCTCGCCGAAGAAATTGATCGTGTCGTCGGTCACGCCCATCTGCACCAGCAGCGCATTCACGCTGCCCGAAAACGGGTCGAGCAGGATCACCCAGGTAAAGGCCACCGCGATGACCGGGGCGACATAGGGGAACAGGTAAAGCCCCCGCAGCACCCCCTGCCCGCGAAAGGATTTGTTCAGCAGCATCGCTGCGAACAGGCCTACGACCAGCGCCCCGATCGTGCCAACCACCGTGTAGAACAGGGTGGCATAGATCACGGTCCAGAATTCGCGGGCGTCGAACACCTCGCGGAAATTGTCCAGCGTGAACTCGGCATTGGTCAGAATGTTCTCGGCCTCGCCGGTGATCTCGACGGGTGTGGCATCCTCGATCGCATCCTCCAGGGCCTCCGGGTCGCCCTCCAGCGTGGCGGGTATTTCCAGCGTCAGGCGGCCGCCGGGCTCCAGCGTGCCGATCTCGCAGGTCAGGGCCGCGCCCGACACCGCGCAGATCTCGGGCAACGCACCGACACGCACGCCCACGGGCAGGGTATCGCGCAGCACGGTGTTGCGGATCGGCTCGTCCCGGCTGCTGTTGCGGATGCGGTAGCGCAAGGTGGCGACCGCCGCGTCGGCATCGCGCAGATCCTCGCGCACCACCGGCGCGGGCGGGCGCAGATCGGCCAGGCCCACCGGTTTGACCGAGATCCAGAAGATCGCCAGCAAGGGCAGGATGACCACCAGCATCACGCTGGTCAGCGTCGGCAGGAGAAGGCCCCAGGCCAGCCGCGCCTCGCGGCGGGCCAGTGGGCCCCGTCCTTTCGGAGGGGTCGCGGATTGCATCTGGTCAGGCTCCGGCAGCTACGGGTCCGGGTGGGTCTGGATGGGTCCGGGGCCGCGCATCGGCGGCCCCGGCTGTCTCGGGCGGGATCATTCGATCCCCGACAGTTCCTCGTTCATCAGCGCGACGGTCTCCTCGGCGCTGCGCACGCCGTCGATATATTCGCGCACCAGGCGGTTGATGACCTGGCTGTTGATCATGTTCGAGGCCAGCGCCAACTGCCCCTCGGCCACGCCCCAGCGCTGCGCCACGTCCAGGCCACCGACGATCTCGTCGATCATCTCGGCGGCGTAGAGGTCGCCCAGGGGCGCGCGGCGGTCGATGCCCACATCCAGCTGCGACCAGGCCTCGGTAAAGGCGGTCGCGTTTTCGCCGTCACCCTGGCGCACGGGGAACTTGCCCTCGGGCGCGATGGCCAGCGTCGCGGTGTAGCCGTCCGACATCGAGTACTCGATGAAGGCCTGCGCGGCCTCGGTATCGGCATCGGCCGTCACGCCGAAATAGCGGATGTCGGCCCAGGCGGCGCCATCGGGGTTCGACGGGCCGGCGAAGTTGGTCACGATGCCGGTCCGGCTGGCCAACTCGCTGCTGGTCGGATCGTCGGTGATGGTCGGCGGCGCGCTGTCGCGCAGGCCGGCCAGTTCGTCAAGGATGAAGGGCGACCAGATGATCATCGCCGCGCGCCCCGCGAAATACAGCTCGCGCGATTGCTGCCAGAACAGCTCGCCCTCCGGGCTGGCCTCGACGATGGCGCGGTAGAATTCCAGCACCTCGATCGTGGCGGCCTCGTCCAGCGGCGCAAAGCCGTTGTCATCCACCGGCGAGACACCATTGGCCAGGAACACATGTTCCAGCACCTGGCTCATGAAGTTCTCGTCCACCTTGGTCGCGGCGACGAAGCCGAACATCTCGGGCGGGTTGTGCAGCGCCTCGATGGCGGCCAGCACGTTTTCATAGCTGGTCGGCGGCTCCAGCCCGTTTTCCTCGAACAGGTCGGCGCGGTAGACGATCATCTGCGTCCAGCCATCGACCGGCACGCTGGCATAGCCCTCTTCCACGGCGGCCATCTCCATCGCGCCCGAGGCGAAGGTGTCCACGCCGAGGCTCTCGATCACCTCGGTCGCGGCCTCGGCATCGAGGATGCCGGCCTCGTACCAGGGCAGCGCGTATTGCAGCGTGTGATAGATCACGTCGGGCAGGTCACCGGCGGCAAAGGCGGCGGTGGCCCGCGTGCCCAGGTCGCTTTCGGTGACCGGGATCACCTCGACCTCGATGCCGGTCTCGGCGGTGAAGTCGGCGGCCATCGCCTCCTGCCGGGCCAGGCGCTCGGGCTGTTCCTCGGTCGTCCAGAAACGGATCGTGTCCGCCCCGGCCACCGTGGTCAGCGCCAGCACCGAGGCCGCTGCCAACAGGGCCGTGCGGCCCGCGGGTTTCATCATTGCCATGTCTTAACCTCCCATTGGTTGTCTTCAGGCAAAAGGGTGGGGTTTGAGGGCGCGCGTTTCCTGCGCGTCTTGTGGTGTCGGGTCGGGCCCTGTCGGGCCGGGTCGTGTCACATCGGGGCGCGCGTCGCTCCAGATCCGGTCCGATCCGCGCGGGATCAGGCGGGCGGGCACGATTTCGCGCAGCGCCTCGGGGGCGGTGCCCCGTATGCGCGCCAGCAGCATCTGCGCCAGACGCCGCCCCGCCGCGCGCGTATCGACGACATAGGTGGTCAGCGGCGGGTCCAGCGTGGCGGCCTCGGGGATACCGTCATACGAGATGACGGCCAGATCGCGCCCGATCTGCCGCCCGGCGCGCGGCGCGGCGCGATAAAGCCCCATCGCCGCCAGGTCGAGCGCACAGACGATCGCACTGGGCGCATCGGGCAGGTCCAGCAGGCGCAGCGCCGCCACCTCTGCCTCGGGGACGGTGAAGATTCCTTCCTGGATCAGGTCGGGGTCGTGCGGCAGACCGGCCGCCGTCAGACCGGCCAGGTAGCCATCGCGCCGCAAATGCGTGAAGTTGAAATCCGGGTGCCCGCCCAGAAAGCCGATCCGCCGATGCCCCCGCCGCGCCAGCCGCGCCACCGCACCGGCCATCGCATCCTCGCCGGAAATGTCGAACCAGGCGCAGCCCTCGGGCTCGCCTGTGCGCCCGTAAAGAACGAACGGCATCGCGCGCCGCCGCAACAAGGCGATGCGCGGGTCGTGCCGCTTGGTGCGCGGCAGGATGAAGCCATCCACCTTGTGCTCGTCCACCAAGCGGTCGAGCGTGGCCACCTCGTCCTCCTCGTCCAGCGCGGTGGCGACGGTCAGTGTCCAGTTCTCTTCCGAGGCGCCGCGGCTGATCCCGTCGAGGAAATCGGTGAGGAAGGGTTTATGCGCATCGGCCCGCCCCGCGTTCAGGACCAGCCCCAGCGACCGCGCCCGCCCGGTGCGGATCGCCTGTGCCTGCGCCAGCGGGCGGTAGCCCATGCGCTCGGCGGCGCGGGCAACCCGCAGGCGCGTCGCCTCGGCGATATCGGGATAGCCGTTCAGTGCCCGGCTGACCGTGCCCTTGGCCAGACCCAGTTCGGCCGCCAGATCGTTGATCGTGACCCGCGCGCGGCGGGTCGTGATTTCGCCCTTTGGCGTCATGCTGATCTCTCTCCCGACTCGCAGGCTTACCCCCGAAACCGGTTTCGGCAAGGCCTTTCTTTGCAGCCGCGCCCCGCCAGCCCCCGGGGGCACTGTCCCCCAGCCCATCTTTATCCCGAAAATATGCACCGCGCGGGACGCGCCAGCCGTGCAAGGGGCTCGATGCCCCTGGCGCGGCGTTCCCGGGCGACGCGTGACACGCGGCGCAACCCCTTAGGGTTCAGTCCTGCAGCCCGCCTGCGAAATCCAGAATGGCGGCCACCACCCGGTCGGTCATCGCCGGGCTCAGGATATCGCCCGCGATCACATGCGCGTACGGATCGACACAATCGCCCGGCAGGTCCTGCGGGGCGAGGGTCACCGCCCCGCCCCAGCGCGCGGCAACCGCACGGGTCGCCGCCGCATCCACCACCCTGTCCGCATCCGAGAACAGGAACAGCGCCGGCACCTGAACGGCCGAGACATCCCGGCGGCCCATCTCGCGCATCAAGGCCCCCATTGCCGCCAGCGTGGTCGAGGGGTAGCGCTCGGTCCAATAGGTCGCCTGGTCTTCGTTCAGCGGCTCGAACCCGCGCTCGGGGCCGATGGCAAGCGGCAACCAGAGCCGCGCGAGCGGCCACTCCAGCAAAAAGGCAGACGGGTCCGCCACGCCGAAATTCGGCGAGATGAATACCATGCCCGCCAGATCGACCGCCATGTCGGCCTCACTCGCGGCATAGGCGGCCAGTGTCGCGCCGGTCGAGGTGCCGATCACCAGCACCCGGTCGCCGACGGCGCGGGCGATATCCAGCATCAGGTCGGTATCGTCCAGCCAGTCGCCGGCCCGCACCTCGGCCATCGCCGCGGCGCCCCGGCCGTGCCCCGGCAGCCGCGCATAGACCAGGTTCGCCCCCAGCGCCGCGGCCACGCGGTCCGGCACAGGGCGGATTTCTTCCGAACTGGCCGAAAACCCATGCAGGTACAGCACCGACCAGCGCGTCACCGCGCCCTCCGCCCCGGCCCAGACGACACGCGCCTCGGTGCCGGGCACGATATCGTCGAACCCGGCCTCGCGCGCGGCCAGCAGGGCGGGATCGGCCTCCAGCGCATGCGGGGCGACGCTGGCACGCACGGCCCGATCGCGCGGGGCGAGAAACCAGATCGCCGCGACAAGGGTAATCGCGATCAGCAGGACCCGCCCCAGCCAGCGCCCGACGTTACGCACGCGTCAACACTTCTTCGACGGCGCGCGCGATGCTGGCCAGACAGGGCGCATCGGAAAACCGGTGATCGGCGCCCTTCACCAGTTCCAGGCGGATATCGTCGCCGTCGATATGCTCCAGCAGCCGCAGCGCGACGGACATGGGCACATCCGCATCCGCCGTGCCCTGCAGCATCCGCACCGGGATGGCCAGGGGCAGCGGATCGCGCAGCACCAGGTGATCGCGCCCGTCCTCGATCATGCGGCGCGTGATGATCATCTCCTCGCCATACTCGGAGGGCAGCGCGACCTGCCCGTCCTCCATGCAGGCGGTTTGCTGGTCTTCGCTCCACTCGGCCCACATGCCATCCTCGGTGAAATCCGGCGCGGCGGCGATGGTCACAAGGCCCGCGACGCGCTCGGGCATCCGCGCGGCCATCAGCAGGCTGATCCAGCCGCCCATGGAGGAGCCGACCAAGATCACCGGGCCGTCGGTAAGCGCCTCAATGGCGGCCTGCGCATCCTCGGCCCAGTCGCCGATGCAGCCCTCGGTGAAGTCCCCCGAGCTTTCGCCATGCCCCGAGTAGTCGAAGCGCAGAAAGGCCCGGCCCGTGCGACGCGCCCAGTCTTCGAGATGCATGGCCTTGGTGCCCGTCATGTCCGAGCGCAGCCCGCCAAGGAAGACGACCCAAGGCTCGCGCCCCGAGAAGCGGTGATAGGCCAGCCGCCGCCCCTGGGCGGTGTCGAGATAGGATGCAGACATGCGTACTCCCCTGAAAACCTTGCCGCCTTTGTGAAACAGGCCGGCAACAGGGGCAAGCGATCAGCCGCGATCGACCTCCTCCGCCTCTGGCAACCCGCGGGCGACCGCCGCCGCGGCTAGGCTCATCAGGCAAAAACCCGCCACCGCCCATTCCGCCCCCAGCAGGCTGGCCACCCCGCCGAACGCCCCCGAGATCAACAACAGCGTGCCGATCACCGTGTTGGCCACCGCCGAATAGCCGGCGCGCGCCTCTTCGGGGGCCATGTCGGTCAGGTAGGTGGACCGCCCCTGCCGCACGCCGTGATAGGCGATCATCAGCAGGAACAGCACGCCCGAGGCGACCCAGACCTGCGCGAAAAGATGCGCGAAAGAAAGGCCCACCGCCAGTGCCAGCGCCAGCGCGCCCAACAGCCCCGACCGCATCAGCACCTGCCGCGAGGACCGGTCGGCCAGCCGCCCCCAGACATAAGACGACGCGAACGATGCCAACGCCGAGGCCAGCACCAGCGCGCCCAGTTGCGACAGGGCCGAGCCGTCCTGGCCACCGGCCATCAGCACGAGGAAGGGCGGCGCCAGCGCAGTGGCGGTCAAAAGGCCCCGCGTCAGGATGAAACGCACCAGAACGCGATCCTCGCGCAGGTAGGACAGCGCGGCAAGCGGCCCTTCCCCGCCCGCCTCTGCCGTTTCCGCGGGTTGCTCACGCAAGGTGGAAAACAGCACGCTCGCCGCGACCCACAGCGCCGCCGTTGCCCCGATGGCGATCAAAATCACGGTCATCTCGGCCCCCGGCCCGACCAGCATGTAGGCCGCAAAGCCGATCACCCCGACCGAGGCGACCGACCCGGCCAGCCCCGTCACCGTGCCGCGCCGCGTCTGGCCCACGCTGCGGCCCAGGATGTCCTTGTAGCTGACCGAGCAAAAGGACCGCCCCACCGCCAGCACGGCCAGAAGCGCGCAGATCGCCGCGCCCGCCGCCCCAGCCTTGCAGCAGCAGCGCCGCCAGCACGATCCCCGCCGCCGCCAGCCCCTGTGTCAGGCTACCGGCCGCCCAGATCCATTTGCGCCGGCGCTGCGCCTGCACCCAACCGGCCGAGAAGAGCTGCGGCAACAGGGCGCCGGCCTCGCGGATCGGCACCAACAGGCCCACGAACAGCGCCGGCGCGCCCAGCGCGCCCACCAGCCAAGACAGAACAAGCTTGGGGTCGATGAACCCGTCCGCCAGCTTGGTCATCGACAGGCTGATGACATGACGCAGCGCGTTGCCCTTCTCGGCCTCGGCGGCCTTGTCGGACAGCGTTTGCGCACCGTCCTGATCGGTGTCGAACAGCGCCTCGAATGTCGCGTCTTGCAGGTCGCGGGCCGTCACGTGCCTCTCCCCGTTGACTTCGCCATGAGGGGGAGTCACATAGCGCGCATCACATAACCCGCAACCGGGCGTTCCGTGGGCGCCAAACCGACGAGGAGGCCAGGATGGCCCAGATCTCCCTCACCTTTCCCGATGGCAATTCGCGTGACTTCGACGCTGGCATCACGCCTGCCGAGGTCGCCGCCGGCATTTCCAACTCGCTCGCGAAAAAGGCGATTTCCGCCTCGGTGAACGGCGCGCATTGGGACCTGCAATGGCCCATCGAGGCCGACGCGCAGATCGCCATTCACACGATGAAGGACGACGCCCCCGCGCTGGAGTTGATCCGCCACGACCTCGCCCATGTCATGGCCCGCGCCGTGCAGGAGATCTGGCCCGACGTGAAGGTCACCATAGGCCCCGTGATCGAGAACGGCTGGTACTACGATTTCGATCGGCAAGAGCCCTTTACGCCCGAGGACCTCGGCCAGATCGAAGCGAAAATGAAGGAAATCATCAACCGCCGCGATCCGGTCACCACCGAGGTCTGGGACCGCGACCGCGCGGTGAAGTTCTACGAGGCCAACAACGAACCCTACAAGGTCGAACTGGTCGGCATGATCCCCGAAGGCCAGCCGATCCGCATGTATTGGCACGGCCATTGGCAGGACCTGTGCCGCGGCCCGCATCTGCAGCACACCGGGCAACTGCCCGCCGACGCCTTCAAGCTGATGAGCGTCGCGGGCGCCTATTGGCGTGGCGACAGCGACCGCGCCATGCTGCAACGCATCTACGGCGTCGCCTTCAAGAACCGCGACGATCTGAAAAAGCACCTGACCATGCTGGAGGAGGCCGCCAAACGCGACCACCGCAAGCTGGGCCGCGAGATGGACCTGTTCCACATGCAGGAGGAAGCGCCCGGCCAGATCTTCTGGCATCCGAATGGCTGGCGCATCTATACCGAGTTGCAGAACTACATGCGCCGCCGTCAGGAAGAGGGCGGATATGTCGAGGTGAACACCCCGCAGGTCGTCGACCGCCGCCTGTGGGAGGCCTCGGGCCACTGGGAGAAATACCAGGAGCACATGTTCATCGTCGAAGTGGACGAGGAACACGCGCGCGAGAAATCGGTCAACGCGCTCAAGCCGATGAACTGCCCCGGCCATGTCCAGATCTTCAATCAGGGCCTCAAATCCTACCGCGACCTGCCGCTGCGCATGGCCGAATTCGGCTCGTGCAACCGCTACGAGCCCTCGGGCGCGCTGCACGGCATCATGCGCGTGCGCGGTTTTACGCAGGATGACGCGCATATCTTCTGCCGCGAGGAACAGATCGAGGCGGAAACCAAGAAATTCATCGACCTTCTGGCCTCGGTCTATGCCGATCTGGGGTTCGAGAGCTTTACCGTGAAATTCTCGGACCGGCCCGAAAAGCGCGCCGGTTCGGACGAAGTCTGGGACAAGGCCGAAGGCGCGCTGAAGGCCGCGACCGAGGCCGCGGGCTATGATTTCGAGCTGAACCCGGGCGAAGGCGCTTTTTACGGGCCGAAACTGGAATTCGTGCTGACCGACGCCATCGGGCGCGATTGGCAATGCGGCACGTTGCAGGTGGATTTCGTCCTGCCCGACCGTCTGGACGCCGATTTCGTGGCCGAGGACGGGGCCAAGCATCGCCCCGTCATGCTGCACCGTGCGATCCTTGGATCGTTCGAGCGTTTCATCGGCATCCTGATCGAAAGCTTCGCGGGCAAGCTGCCCTTCTGGCTGGCGCCCCGTCAGGTGGTCGTCGCCTCGATCGTGTCCGAGGCGGACGACTACGTGCACGAGGTGGTCGCAGCCTTGCGCGCGCGCGGCATCCGGGCCGAGGCCGACATCCGCAACGAGAAGATCAACTACAAGGTCCGCGAACATTCGGTCGGCAAGGTTCCGGTCATCCTCGCCATCGGCCGCAAGGAGGTCGAGGACCGCACCGTCACCCTGCGCCGTCTGGGCGAAAAGCAGACCTCGGTCATGGTGCTGGACGAGGTTGTCGCCATGCTGGCGGCCGAGGCCGTGGCCCCCGACCTCGCGCGCAAGGGCTGAGGACTGGCACAGAAACAGACGGGGCGATGTGGCTGACGCTGCATCGCCCTTTTTTGTTGCGCGCACCCCTGCCATGTTGCGCGCACGGAAATTGGAGGGGGTGTCATGCGCTACTGGTCGTTCGAGGCGGGCTTCGGCTACGACAATCTGGTTCTGAGAGAGCGCGACACGCCCCACCCCCGGTCCGCGCGAGGTGCTGGTGGGGATGCGCGCGGCCTCGCTCAATTTCCGCGACCTCGTCGTGCTGCGCGGCCAGCACGGGCGCGCGGTGCAGCCGCCGCTGATCCCGCTCTCGGACGGGGTGGGGGTGGTGCGGGCGGTGGGCGCGGCGGTGACCGGGTTTGCCGTGGGCGACCGCGTCTCGCCCGCCTTCTTCCAGAACTGGGCGGGCGGCGGCCCGCCGCGTGACCTGGAAATCGGGCGGCTTGGCGGCCCGCTCGACGGCGTCCTGGCGACGGAGCGGGTATTTCCGGCCAGCGGTCTTGTGCATGTGCCGGGTCACCTGAGCGACGCCGAGGCCGCGACGCTACCCTGCGCCGGTCTGACGGCGTGGAGCGCGCTGTTCGGCGACGCGCCCATGCGGGTGGGCGAAACGCTGTTGATCCTAGGAACCGGGGGCGTCGCGCTGATGGCGCTGCAACTGGCCCGGGCGGCGGGGATACGGACCATCGTCACGACCTCGTCGCCGGAGAAGGCCGCGCGGGTCAGCGCCCTGGGCGCGGACCTCGTGATCGACCGCTCGGCGACCGAGGATTGGGCCAAGGCCGCCCGCGCGGCCAGCGATGGTGGGGTGGACCGGGTGCTGGAACTGGGCGGGGCGGCGACGCTGCCGCATTCGATCAAGGCCACGCGCGTCGGCGGCCAGATCATCCTGGTCGGCAACGTCACCGGCAACACGGCCGAATTGTTCCTGCCCGCGATCCTGACCCGTCAGATGACGCTGCGCTCGGTCACCGTCGGCTCGAAACAGGGGCTCATGGCACTGAACCGCGCGCTCGCCGCCCATGCCATCCACCCCGTCGTGGGGCGCGCGGTCGCCTTCGACGACGCCCCCGAAGCGTTCCGCGCGCTGGAGGCGCAAGCCACCTTCGCCAATATTTGCGTGCAGATCGGCGACTGACCGGGCCGGGCGGCGTCAGAAATGGGCCTTTTCCTCGTCGGGCTTGCCGGCGGCGATGGCCAGCAATCCGGCAAGCCCGCACATGGCGATGGAGAACATGGTGAACACGCCAAAACCAAAGGCATGCCAGATCCCCGCCGTGGCGATCAGCAACAACACCCCGCCCCAGAGCGCGCGCACCTTGGCCATGGCCGCGCCCGCGATGGCGAGGACGGGCGACAGGATCGACACCGTGCGGAACAGCGCCGGGTCCTCGACCTGACGGGCCAGATCCGGCACCTCGCCGAACCAGTCAATGAACTCGATATAGCCATAGACGAAGAACCCGACGATCATCGCCCAGATCCCACCGATCAGCCCGAGCACAAGGGCGGCGTTGCGCATGGTCACACTCCTGTCATGTCGATGCGTTCCTAGCAGATAGAGGGCCGCCCTGTCCCGCCCAAGGGGTGCGCGGCTCAACCACACGGTGAAACAATTGCGGGCTTTCCCCCCTGCCGGGCGGAAACAATCTGGTTGACGCCGCCAAGCTTCCAGCGCGGGAATCCCCTCCAGGCATCTGAAAATCATCGTTTTTCAAATCGCCCACGATCTTCACGCCCCGCTCGCCCCGCGTCACGCGCCCGTGCTGCACACCCCTGTGACTGGCCTGTGATGGGCTGCCCCGCCCAGTCTTTTCCCAGCGGTCGACACTCCGACCGTGCTGTCACGAACCATTCGGGAACCATGAGGACACCCATGACCAACGTCACCAAATCCATCGCCCTGCTGGGCGCAGCCACCGCCGCCGTTAGCGCCTATGCCACGACCGAGGCGACCGCGCAGGCCAACGAAAAATGCTTTGGCGTCAGCCTCGCCGGCGAGAACAGCTGCGCCGCCGGGCCGGGCACGACCTGTGCCGGGTCTTCGACCGTCGATTACCAGGGCAATGCCTGGACGCTGGTGCCCGCCGGCACCTGCAACGACATGGACCTGCCCGACGGCCGCATGGGCGTCACCGAGGCGCAGTTGCAGGAATGGGGCCAGGAATCGATGCAGGCCGATTACGAGGGCATCAACCGCGACCTGCCCGACGGGCTGAGCGAGGATGTGATCGCCACCTACATCTCGCCCGACGACGTCAACAGCATGCTGTCGATGTAACCCGCCCGACCAAGGCGGAGGGGGCGCGCCCATGCGTGCGGCGTGCCCCGCTCCGCCCCCCAAACGCCCCCCGAAACGCCACACGACCGCCGAGGCCGCCCATGCTCGACACCGCCCCCAGCCAGTCCCTGCCTGCCACTGTCGGTGTCGGCTACAAGCCGCAGCATTTCACCGCGCTGACGGAAAACCCCGGCCCGGTCGGTTGGGTCGAGATCCATGCCGAGAACTACCTCGGGGCCGGTGGCCGACCGATGGCGCAACTGCGTGCCCTCTCCGAACAGTTTCCCGTGTCTGTCCACGGTGTGGGCCTGTCGATCGGGGGGGACCGTCCGCTGGACCGCGCCCACCTTGCCCGGCTGCGCCGCCTTTGTGACTGGCTACACCCGGCCAGCTTTTCCGAACACCTGGCCTGGTCGACCCATGACACGGGCTTCCTGAACGACCTGCTGCCCCTGCCCTATACCGAGGCGACGCTGGCCCGCGTCTGCGCCCATATCGACCAAGTGCAAGAGGCATTGGGCCGCCGCATCCTTCTGGAAAACCCCTCGACCTACCTCGCCTTTGCCGAGACCGACATGGACGAGGTGACCTTCCTGTCGCAGATCGCGCGGCGCACCGGCTGCGGATTGCTGCTGGATGTCAACAACGTCTTCGTTTCGGCCACCAACCAGAACTGGGACGCCCGCGCCTATATCGACGCCTTTCCGTTGGACGCGGTCGGCGAAATCCATCTCGGCGGCCATGACGAGGATGAGGATGACCACGGCGCGCGGCTGTTGATCGACAGCCACGGGCGCAACGTGGTCGATCCGGTCTGGACGCTTTACGCCCACACGCTGTCGCGCGGCGGCCCGCGCCCCACGCTGATCGAATGGGACACCGATGTGCCCGACTGGCCAACGCTGCGGGCCGAGGCCGCGCGCGCCGATGCCATCCTGTCGCCGGTGGAGGCGGGCGCATGACCCAAGACGCCTTCGCCACCGCCCTGCTGGACGCGGACGCCCCCATTCCCCCCGGCCTGACCGACCCGATGGGCCGCCCCGCGCCGAAACGGTTCGCCGTTTACCGCAACAATGTCGCCGCCTCGCTGATCGCGGCGCTGGGCGATGGCTTTCCGGTCATCAAACGCCTGGTCGGGGCCGAATTCTTCGACGCCATGGCCGGTGTCTTTTTCCGCGCCTGCCCGCCCGAGGACCCGCGCCTGCCGCTTTGGGGCGGGACGTTTCCCGGCTTCCTGTCAGGGTTTCCACCCGTCGCCCACCTGCCCTACCTGCCCGATATGGCGCGGCTGGAGCTTGGCCTGCGCCAAAGCTACCACGCCGCCGACGCGCACCCGCTGGACGTCTCGCACCACGATGCTGGCAGCGTCCTGTCCCTGCGGCCCCGTCTTGCGCCGGCCACGCTGGTGATGTCCTCGCGCCACCCGATCCTGTCGATCTGGCGCTTTACCACCAGCGGCGGGCCCAAACCCGCCCCCCGCCCCCGACGGACATCCTGATCGCCCGCGCGCAGTTCGACCCGGCCCCCCACTGCCCTGCCCGAGGGCGGTTTGACGCTGGCCCGTCACCTCAAGGGCCATCTGACCCTGGCCGAGGCGCTGACCGCCACCCAGGCCGCCCATCCCGGCGCGGACATGGCGGCCCTTCTCACCCTGTTCCTCACCTCGGGCGCACTGACGCTCGACACCGCGACGCCGGAGGTTTGAGCCATGCGCGCCCTGATCCATCTGCACAATCGCCTTTTTGCCGCGCTGGAAACGGCGCTTGCCCCGTGGCTGATCCCCACCGCTGCGCGGCTGATCTTTGCCGGCACGCTGTTGGTCTACTATTGGAATTCCGGGGTGACCAAACTGTCGGGCGGGCCGTTTTCGCTCGAGCTTGGGGCCTATATCCAGATCCTTCCGCGCCAGTTCGAGGCGGCGGGCTATGACCCCTCGGCCCTTGGGCCGCTGGCTGCGCCCGTCGTGCTGCTGGGCACCTGGGCCGAGTTCCTCCTGCCCGCGCTGATCGTGCTGGGCCTGTTCACGCGCCTCTCGGCGCTGGGGATGATCGGCTTTGTCGCGGTGCAGACCTGGGTGGATATCGTCGGCCACGGCGTGGGCGGCGCGGATCTGGGCGCGTGGTTCGACGCCGACGCCTCGGGCCTCATCGCCGATCAGCGCGCCTTTTGGGTGTTCCTGCTGGGTATCATCGTCCTGCGCGGGGCCGGGCCGGTCTCGGTCGACGCGATGCTGGGCCGTCAGGTCAGCGCCGCCCTCACGCCCGCATCCCAGCCCAGGTAAAGCGGGCCGCCCGCGTCGATCACCGGACGCTTCATGACGGAAGGATGCGCCGCGACCAGATCGGCCTCGGGCAGGGCGCGCTCCACCTCGGACAGGCCGCGCCACGTGGTCGAGCGGCGATTGACGATCTTTTCGCCAAAGGTTGCCACGAACGCCTCGATCTGGTCCGGGGTCAGCGGCGCGGCCCGCACATCGACCAGCCGCACGTCATGCCCCGCGCCCTGCAGCGCCTTCACTGCCTTGCGGCAGGTATCGCAGGTTTTCAGCCCGTAAACGATCATCCGCGCCCCCTTTTCCGGCATCCGCGTCCCTTGCTTGCGCAAATTAACGCCAATCTCGGCGGGCGCCAGCACTTCCCCCTTGTCTTGGCCTCGCGCTGCGCCATCATTTTTGTTGTGACGACAGGTTTCCCGCTGAACCGCCCCTCTCAAGAAGGCAGCAAATCGGTCACGGAGACGGCTGCTGCACCATCCCGCCGCATGACGCGGGCGGGCCAAAACGTGAGACTTGAGAAGGAAAGACCGATGCCCACCGGCACCGTGAAATGGTTCAACACCACCAAAGGCTATGGCTTCATCGCGCCCGACGATGGCGGCAAGGACGTGTTCGTGCACATCTCGGCCGTGGAGCGCGCCGGCATGACCGGCCTGGCCGACGACACCAAGATCCAGTACGAGCTGCGCGAAGGCCGCGATGGCCGGTCCTCGGCCGTGGATCTGGTCAAGCTCTGATCGCGCCGGGGCCAGACGCCCCGCACCCGCCCCGATCGGGCCTGACCGTCATGGGCAGACCCGCATTGCGGTGTGGTCTGTCGCGCCCTGACGGGTGTGTCGGACCGGACACACCACACGATGCTCGTGCACGAGGGCGATTCCCTTTGCGTCCGAAGCGGCCGATGGTTCTGTGAAAGATAAAAATCTTGAGGCAGAGCAATGCGGACCGCCATCATGGCGTGCATGCGCGACGAGTGCATGTTCGTCACCGAGTGGGTGGCCTATCACAGGGTCATCGGCTTTGACGACGTCTATGTCGTCACCAATCATTGCAGCGACGGCACGGACGAGTTGTGTGACCGGCTCGCGCGGCAGGGCATCCTGACCCATATCCGAAACGACGACCATGGCGACAGCCCGCCACAGGTGGCCGCCCTCGAAAAGGTGCTGGCCCGGGCCGAGATGGACGACCTCCGCTGGCTTTTGCACATCGACGCCGACGAATTCCTGAACATCTATGACGGCCGGGGCCTTTTGTCGGACTGGCTGCCGCGGGTCGACCATGCCGATGCCGTCGCGCTGATCTGGCGGCTCTTTGGCGACAGCGGCCGCGATCACTGGCCCGAGGGCGGTCTCCAGACCCAGATCCTGACGCAGGCCGCCGAACGCGCCCGCCCGTTCACCGCCATGCAGAAGACCATGTTCCGGCCCGGGCTATTTGCCAGCGGCAATGCGCATATGCCCAAGAAACCGGCCCATGCCGAGGTCACGCTGGCCAATGCTGTCGGCCGCGGCCTGCATCCGGGGGCGATGTACCATCCCACCGAAAGCGACCATCGCAACGCCGGTGACGGCACGGTGAACCGCAAGCGTCACCTGCCGATGGAAGGCGCGGTGATCAACCACTACGCCGTGCGCACGCAAGACCTTTTTGCCCTCAAGGCCCGGCGCGGCGGCGGTATGCAGACCCGGTTCAAGTCGCGCTACACTGTCGGCGCCCGCTGGTATCGCGCCGCCAACGTCAACGATATCGAGGAAACGCTGATCCAGCGTCACCTGCCCGCCCTGCGCCTCGAAATGCAGCGCCTGCGCGCCATGGACCGCGACATCGCCGAGATCGAGGCCGCCGCTTATGCCCGCTTCGAACAGGCCCGCGCGCAGATGCAGGCCGCAGACGCCGCCGAGACCATGCCCAAAACCGGCGCCGCGTAGGGCGGGATTCATCCCGCCACCGCGCGGACACAGGGCGTACACAGCCTGTACATACGCGGGGACTACGTCAGTCGCCCGCAATGATGACTTCGGGATGCTCGCGTTTGGCCCAACTCCTCCACGCCAGATGGAAGGGTGACTCGGTGACCTGGTTTGGATTGGACTTGAGGCTGTCGTCCTGAAAGATCGCGGTGCTGTAGACAGCAAGTTCCGTGGCCGCGACAGGTTGCAGTTTGCGTGTGGCCGCACCGCCCATGTTTTCGGGCTGAAAGTCGGTTTTTTCGGAGAACAGGGTTTCGTCAAGAAACGCCCCGCGCAGATCGACCTGTTTCAGGGTCGCGCCCTCCAAGTGCGCGCGGCCGAGGTCCGTCGACCTGAGGTCGACCTTGCCGACCCTTGCGCCCTGCAAGTTGGCCCCGCGCAGCATCGCGCCCTGCATGGCAATCATGAGCATCTGCGCCTGCACAAGTTGCGCGCCCATCATCCGCGCCCACTGGAAGTTGGCCCAGTCGAGGACCGCGTCATTCAGAAATGCCGAGTCGAGGTTCGCGCCAAGGAAATTTGCTCCGGACAGGTCGGTGGCGTTCAAGAAGGTTTTGTACAGGTTGCTGCCTTGCAGTTTCGCATTCGTGAGCAGCGCCCCTTGCAGGTTCAGTTCCGACAGGTCCAGCCCCTGCAAATTGCAGCCACGAAGAACAATGTTTGCCGGATTGAACTCGGAACGCGCCCGGTCGTTTCTTGGATTGATCCGGCCAAGGCTCTGGACGGCGCGCTCCAGGTCCGATCGTTTCAAACCGGCAAGCGACCCGGACCAAGCACGTTGGCCCTTGGGCGTAATCTGATCGGGAAGAATTCCGTAGTCTTTTGAAATGTCACTCGGCTGCAAAGCGGGCGAGTGATCCGCCCCTTTTGTTAGGCGCGCCCAGATATCGGCGGGGTTTTCCCGAGCCGGATGCTCGCGGCTGAGCTCTTGGACATAGACCGACAAAAGCTTGGCAATCCGCTGGGCCGGTGCGAAATCGCCGCGCTCGATCGCCTCGATCGCCAAACCTTCCAGCCGGTCAATGGCGGTTGCCCGGGTGACGAGATCGTCTTGCCATTCTGACAAAACTCTGTGGGTGCCGCTTTCCTCGACGAGACGTGTCACCTCCTGCCGTGCTGAAAGGCCGGTGGCCGCCGCGTTGATCTTGTCATTGAACAGAGCCTCGAATTGCAAATCGGCCTGACGTGCAGCGACCCATGTGCGCCAGACGAGAAAGGGCGCCCCGAAAAACGCGACCAGCACAAGGCCGGTATTGCGGATCGCCTCGCCGGTGGCGTCCTCGGCATAGGGACCGAGGCGAAGGGCCGCTTGGAAGAAATCCCAAATGGTCGCGCCGAGCAGGAACAGAAGAAAGAGACCTATCAGCAGCAGGAGGATGCCGAGGGTTGCGCCCAAGGGGCGTGCCTTGGTGAAATCTTGTTGAACCCTCAGGCCGAGCCAATCGATGAGCGACGGCTGTCTATCGTTTCGGCTCATTCAATGCGGTCCTCGTCAAATAGGCTTACGTACAGCAAACCACGTTCTGCCTTGATCGCAAAGGGAATGGCCGGGTTGGGTGCGGTCCCACGGAGGGCTGGTTCGCCGAGGCGCGCCTCCCCATTGCCCCTTTCCCCTTGCCGCCACCCCCTTCTGCGCCCATGTGGACCCAAGCGCCCGCCGGGGCCGCCTTGCCAAGGCAGCGCCCCGGAATTAGGGTGCCGCGACTTTTGACCGGGGGGGACCCATCCGCCCCGACAGACATGACAGAGGACCCCGATGGAAGCCTTCGCCCAGTTCGTCCCGCTGATCCTGATCTTCGCGATCATGTATCTCCTCCTGATCCGCCCGCAGCAGAAGAAGGTGAAGGAGCATCAGGCCATGGTCGCGGCCCTGCGCCGCGGCGACGAGATCGTCACGCAGGGCGGGCTGATCGGCAAGATCACCAAGGTCAAGGACGAGGGCGAGGTCGAGGTCGAGCTGAGCCAGGGCGTGAAGGTGCGCGTGGTGCGCCCGACCATCGCGCAGGTCCGCTCGAAAACCGAGCCCGCCGCCAACGACTGAGCCCCAACGCATGGGGCCTGACGGCCCCGCGCCAAGACAGACAGGCCCCAGATGCTGCAAATCCCCCTATGGAACCGGCTGTTCATCATCGCCGTGGTGCTGGCCGGGCTGGCCTTTGCCATGCCCAACCTGTTCTACGAACGGGTCGAGCGGTACAACGATGCCCTCGCCGAGGTCGAAGAGACCGGCGTGACCAGCGACGCGGCGGCCGAAGCACTGTCGAGCTGGCCGTCCTTCCTGCCCTCGACGCTGGTGAACCTGGGGCTCGACCTGCGCGGCGGGGCGCATCTGTTGGCCGAGGTCAGCGTTGCCGATGTCTACGAGGCGCGGATGGATGCGCTCTGGCCCGAGGTGCGCGACACGCTGCGCGATCTGCGTGACACGGTGGGCACGATCCGGCGGCAGGACGCCCCCCTGGGCGAGTTGCACGTCCGTGTAAGCCAGCCCGAGGGCCTGCCCGAGGCGGTTTCGGCCGTGCGCGGGCTGGGCCAGCCGGTGGCCAGCCTGACCGGCGTGGGCGCCTCGACGCTGGATGTCCGCGGCGAGGGCGATCTGTTGATCGTGACCCTGTCCGAGGCCGAGCGCGAGGCCACGGATGACCGGACCATGCAGCAATCCGTGGAAATCGTGCGCCGCCGCGTCGACGAGGCTGGCACGCGCGAGCCGACGATCCAGCGCCAGGGGGCCGACCGCATCCTGATCCAGGTGCCCGGCATCGGCAGCGCGCAGGAGTTGAAGGACCTGATCGGCACCACCGCGCGGCTGACCTTTCACCCGGTCGTCGGACGCACCGATGACCCGCAGGCCGATGTCGCCTCGCGCCAGATGATCCTGCCCTCGATGGACGAGGAGGGCACGTTCTACATCCTCGAACAGACCCCGGTCGTCAGCGGCGACGACCTAGTCGACAGCCAGCCCAGTTTCGAACAGCAATCGGGCCTGCCGGTCGTCACCTTCCGCTTCAACACCACCGGGGCGCGGGCCTTTGGCGAATACACGGCGGCCAATGTGGGCGCGCCCTTTGCCATCGTGCTGGACGAAGAGGTGATCTCGGCCCCCGTGATCCGGCAGGCCATCACCGGCGGGTCGGGCCAGATCAGCGGCAACTTCACGGTGGAAAGCTCGACCGAACTGGCCGTGCTGCTGCGCGCGGGTGCGCTGCCGGCCGAGATGACCTTCCTCGAAGAACGCACCATCGGGCCGGAACTGGGCGCGGACAGCATCGCGGCCGGCGAGATGGCGGCGCTGGTGGCCTTCGCCGCCGTGCTGGTCTTCATGATCGCCAGTTACGGGTTGTTCGGGGTCTTCGCCTCGACCGCGCTGATCCTGAACGTGGGGCTGATCTTCGGCGTGCTCAGCCTGATCGGGGCGACGCTGACCCTGCCGGGCATCGCGGGGATCGTTCTGACCATCGGGATGGCGGTGGACGCCAATGTGCTTGTCTTCGAGCGCATCCGCGAAGAGTTGAAGACCGCGCGCGGCCCGGCCCGTGCGATCGAGCTGGGCTACGAGCGCGCGCTGAGTGCGATCATCGACGCCAACCTGACGACCTTCATCATCGCGGTGATCCTGTTCGCGTTGGGCTCGGGGCCGGTGCGCGGCTTTTCGGTGACGCTGGGGATCGGGATCATGACCTCGGTCTTCACCGCCATCTACGTCACCCGCCTGTTGATCGTGACCTGGTTCGACCGGGCCCGCCCCAAGACAATCGAGGTCTGAGCCATGCGCCTGAAACTGGTTCCCCAGGACACGAATTTCGATTTCTTCAAATACGCCAAGGCAACCTTCGGGGCCTCGGTGGTCGCGATGATCCTGTCCATCGGGATCTGGCTGAGCATGGGGCTGAATTTCGGCATCGACTTTCTCGGCGGCACCACGATCCGCACCGAGTCGGCGCAACAGATCGACGTGGGCGCCTATCGCGCGGTGCTGGAGCCGCTGGGCCTCGGCGATGTGACGATCACCGAGGTGTTCGACCCCACCTTCGCCGCCGATCAGAACGTGGCTATGGTGCGTATCCAGGCGCAGGAAGGTGCGGAATCGGTCACGCCCGAGATCATCCTGGCCGTGGAAGAGGCGCTGCGCGGGCTGGACCCCGAGATGACCTTCCCTTCGGTCGAGTCCGTGGGGCCGAAGGTCTCGGGCGAGTTGATCCAGACCGCCCTTCTGGCCGTGGCGGCGGCGCTGGCCGCGCTGCTGGTCTATATCTGGCTGCGCTTCGAATGGCAGTTCTCGGTCGGGGCCATCGCGGCGCTGGTGCACGACATCGTGCTGACGATCGGCTTGTTCAGCCTGCTGCAGATCCGCTTCGATCTGGCGACCATCGCCGCGCTGCTGACGATCATCGGCTATTCGATCAACGACACGGTGGTGATCTTCGACCGCCTGCGCGAGAACCTGATCAAGTACAAGCAGCGCGCGCTGCGCGACGTGATGAACCTCAGCGCCAACGAAACGCTGAGCCGGACCCTGATGACGAGCGGAACGACGCTGATCGCGTTGATCGCGCTGCTGGTGCTGGGGGGCGACGTGATTCGGGGCTTTGTCTTCGCCATCTTCTGGGGCGTGATCGTGGGGACCTATTCCTCGATCTACGTGGCCAAGAACGTGGTGCTGATGATCGGGGTCAAGCGCGACTGGTCCAAGCCGTCCTCGGGCGGGGGCACGCAATTCGCCGATATCGATGCCTGACTGGCTGGCCCTGGCTCTGTCCGAGCCGGGGGTGATCTGGGTCTGCGGGGCCTCGGCGCTCGCCGGGCTGATCTACGGCTTTGCCGGGTTCGGCTCGGCGCTGATCTTCATGCCGCTTGCGACCATCTTCGTGCCGCCCCCCATCGCGGTGGCGGCGTTTTCGCTATCGGCGCTGGCCTCGCTGGTGACGGTGGTGCCCGGCGCGTGGAAGGTGGCCGACCGCCGGGCCACCGGGCTGATGATCCTGGCCTGTCTGGTCGCGACGCCCTTGGGCGTGGCCGCCCTGCGCCTGGCGCCGGGGGACGCGATCCGCGCGGCGGTCTGCGTGCTGACGCTGCTGACCCTGGCGGCCCTGGTGATGGGATGGCGGATGCCGGTTTCCCCCGGCCCGGTGATGCGGGCGGGGGTGGGCGCGCTGGCCGGCGTGACCGGCGGGGCGACGGGGCTGAACGGGCCGCCGGTGATCCTGTTCAACCTCGGGACGGCGGGGCAGCCGGTGGCGGTCACGCGGGGCAATCTTGCGGTCTTCCTGACGCTGACCTCGCTGAGCTTTCTGCCGCAGCTCTGGCTGCAGGGGCTGTTGCCGGCGCGGGCGCTGGCCCTTGGCGTGCTGCTTCTGATCCCCTATGGGATGGGGACGTGGATCGGGGCGCGCCTGTTCCGGCCCGAGCGGGCGGGATTTTACCGCGGCGCGGCCTATCTGCTGATCGGGGCGGCGGGGATCGCCGGCCTGCCGATCTGGACCTGAGACACGAGACACGCACCGCGAGCGACCCGACGGGAGGCCCCCATGCGCATCACCGAGATCACCTATGACGACAGCAAGCCCGTGGATGGCTATGGGCCGGGGTTCTTTCGGCTGGGCGGCGAGCGCATCGAGGGGGCCGTGCTGCTGATGCCCACGGGCGTGCGGGCCTGGCTGGGCTATGCCGAGATCCAGCCGATCCTCGAGGGGGCGGACGAAATCGACGTGCTGCTGGTGGGCACCGGGGCGGAGATCGCGCATCTGCCCGGCGACCTGCGGACGCGGCTGGAAGAGGCGGGGATCGGGGTGGAGGCGATGGCCAGCCCCGCCGCCTGCCGCACCTACAACGTGTTGATCGCCGAGGGACGCCGCGTGGGCGCGGCCCTGTTGCCGGTCTGAGACCGCCGAGGGATTGCGCCGCGCTGTGCGCGGCGCCGGGGTGACGCCGCGAAAGGGGCCTTGAGCCCCTTGCGCGGCGCGCGCGTCCCGCACGGTGCATATTTGAAGGATAAAGATGGGGGCGGGATGCGCGGGGGTCAGTCGCGGTCGAGCTGGCCGAGGATCACGACACGCAATTCGCGTTCGAGTTTGCGGCGCATCGCCTCGGCGAACTCGTCATGGCTGCGGGCGAATTCGACGAAGGCACCGGGGCCCTGGATGACCTCGTCGAGATAATACTGCTCGATCTCGCGCGAGGCGCCGCCGATGGCCAGCCCGTTCACGGTGACGCCGGCCAGCGGGAAATGGGCATAGGCGGCCTCGGGGGGGAAGCCGTCATTGTTCTGGCCGTCGCCCGAGATATCGAGGGTCTGGAACAGGCAGGGGGGCGCCTCGGCGAAATGGGAGGCGGCAAAGCCGAGCGCATAGCCCAGTGCGGTCGGAAAATCCTCGTGCGCGCGGGTGGCGCGCAGCACCCGTTCGGCCACGGTGGTCAGGTCGGCCTCGGAGCGGATCATCGTCCAGTCGACGAGGATGTCCTGCTGAAAGCGCCCCGACCATTCGTAGATCGAAAGCGCCACCGGGCCATTGCCCGAAAGGGCGGCCTCGACCACGTTGGGGTCGATCAGGGCGGCGGCCAGCCCCTGGATCTGCTGGGCGTATTCCTCGGCATCGACCGAGGCCGACACGTCCAGACCCAAGAGCAGCGCCAGGCGGCACTGCTCTTGTGCGGTAGCGGGCGCGGGCGCGGCCAGGCCCGCCGCGACCGCCAGAGCCAAAAGGGCGCGGCGGATCACCAATGCCCGGTGTTCTCCATCGAGGCCCAGGGTTCGGCCGGGGCCAGCGCCTCGCCGGCCTGCAACAGCTCGACCGAGATGTTGTCGGGCGAGCGGACGAAGGCCATGCGCCCGTCGCGGGGCGGACGGTTGATGGTCACGCCGTTGTCCATCAGGTGCTGGCAGGTCTCGTAGATATTGTCGACCGCATAGGCGAGATGGCCGAAATGGCGGCTGTCCGAGGGCAGCCCCTCATCCCCGTCCCAGTTGTAGGTCAATTCGACCGGGCACTCCTCCTGCCCCGGGGGGGCCATGAAGATCAGCGAAAAGCGGCCCGGCTCGTTCTCCATCCGGCGGGTTTCGCGCAGGCCCAGCAATTCGTAGAAGGCCATGGATTTTTCCAGATCCTTCACGCGCACCATCGTGTGCAGGTATTTCAGTCCCATACCGCTCCCCTTTCGTCGGACTCGCTCTGGGCGAAGCTTAGCGCGAGACTACCGCGAACACAGCCCGCCCGCGCGGTAAATTTCACGTGGCCGGGGGCGGCGGGGGCCGATGCGACACGGCACCCCATGCCATCGACCCCCCTTCATCTTGCGGCCCGCCCGCCCAGTGATGCAAAATGTAGTGAACGCGCCCCAGCGAATCCCATGCCAAGGAAAGGCCCGCCCCCATGCCCCTGACAGATGACCAACTGGCCGAGATCGAGGCCGCCCGCGCCACCCCCCAGCCGACGCTGCGCGCCGTTGCCCCGGGGATGGAGCAGCACCTCTACAAGGCGGTGCCGGTGCTGGACCACGGGTTCGTGCGGGTCATCGACTACATGGGCGACGACGCGGCCATCGTGCAGGCGGCGCGCGTCAGCTACGGCGCGGGGACGAAAAAGACGCGCGATGACAGCGGGTTGATCCGCTACCTGATGCGGCACTGGCACTCGACCCCGTTCGAGATGTGCGAGATCAAGCTGCACGTCAAACTGCCCGTCTTCGTCGCGCGGCAGTGGATCCGGCACCGCACGGCGAATGTGAACGAGTATTCCGCGCGCTACTCGATCCTCGACCGGGAGTTCTACATCCCCGAACCCGACGCGCTGGCCGCGCAATCGACGGTCAACAACCAGGGCCGGGGCGAGGTGCTGCAGGGGGAAGAGGCTGCGCGGGTGCTGGAGATCCTGAAATCCGACGCGGGCCGCGCCTATAACAATTACGAGGCGATGCTGTCACAGGACGGGCAGCAGGGGCTGGCGCGCGAATTGGCGCGGATGAACCTGCCCGCCAATATCTACACGCAATGGTATTGGAAGGTGGACCTGCACAACCTGTTTCACTTCCTGCGGCTGCGGGCGGACGAGCACGCGCAATACGAGATCCGCGTCTATGCGCAGGCCATTGCCGACATGGTGAAGGACTGGGTGCCCGCGGCCTATGGCGCCTTCGAGGATTACCGCATGGGCGGCGTGGCGCTGAGCGCGAAAGGGGTCGAGGTGTTGAAGCGGCGTCTGGCGGGGGAAGACGTGACGCAGGAGAATAGCGGGATGAGCAAGGGGGAATGGCGGGAGTTTGTTGAGGTGTTTGGGTGATCTGAGGATAGATGCCGTTCTCAGTTTACATTGATGAGAGTGGTGATGCCGGCATCGTCCGGGTTCGCGACGAAGAGCAACCCGGCTCCTCACCCTATTTTGTTTTGGCGGCGTGTGTTGTCCAACCCGCGTCCGCAATTCAGGTGAGGAAGGCGGTTGAGGCTTTTAGGTCCGCGATCGGTAAGAAAAACTGGAAACACGCCACAGACCTCAATCACTCTCAGAAAGTCTTCTTTTGCCGTTCAGTGTCCACATTGCCCGTGCGATTCTTTGGGTTGGTTTCGAAAAAATCAACCCTGAAGGATTACAAGTCGCAGATTGGGTCAGACCCGCAACATTACTATAATAAGTGTCTTCAATATCTATTGGAGAGAGTCTTCACATACTTGTCTCCGAGAATCTCTTCGTCTGAAGAAGTGTCTGTTATTCTTGAAAATAGGAATCATGACTATGATCGCATGATACGTTTTCTCGCAAAGGTTAAAGACAACCCATTTTTCCCGGAGTCAAAGGCGCTACAGCACCTAAACCCCTTCGGTATTTCCACAAGGTTGAAGGGTGAAGAAGATATTTTAGAAGTTTCTGATCTTGTGTCTCATGCTCTATTTCAATGCGTGAACAAATCAAAGGCAAACTACTACATTCCTGAGTATCGCTATTTTCAAGAGTTGTCCTCAAGGTTTGCTGCCGATGATGCTGGGCGAGTTTTGGGTGCAGGATTGAAGTGTATCCATTCGCTCGATGCGCTGGAGTTGGATAGCAACGTTAAAGAAGTATTCCAAAGGGCAAAGGCACCGCCGCCTATCTAAAAGCACTCCTCGGTTGCGCCATGGCGGGACAAGTCCCGCCCTACGGGTCTCGACACCTCCCCCCACCGCCCTACCTCCGCTCCACACCAACCGCCGGAGCGCCCATGTCCCTCGTCATCCTCTTCGTCGCGACCTCGCTTATCTTCCTGATCGCCGATGCGGTCATGTTGCGCTCGGTGATCCAGCCGGTCTTTGCGCGGCATCTGGGCGATGCGCTCTATGAGGGCGGGTTTCGCCTGTTGCCGGCGGTGCTGTTCTATTTGACCTGAGACCCGACTTCCGTCCAGCCTTCAGGAGAATCCGTCGGTTGATTTCTGGCCTCATGCGGCCTTCGTTTCCAGTCTCGATTTCATTGCAAACTCCTGCGGCGTGAGATTGCCCAGGGATGAGTGGGGTCTGTTTCGGTTGTAGTCCTCCTTCCATGCGCCGATCTTTTCACGGGCTTCGGCCAGCGTTGAGAACAGGGTCTCGTTCAAGAGCTCGTCCCGGAAGCTGCCGTTGAACGATTCGATGAAGCCGTTCTGCATCGGCTTTCCCGGCGCGATGTAGTGCCAGCCGATCCGCGTTTCCTGGCACCATCTGAGCACCGCCATACTGGTTAGTTCCGTGCCGTTGTCGCTGACAATCGTTCTGGGTCGTCCGCGTCTGGCCATGATCGCTGACAGCTCTCGTGTGACCCGCAGCCCCGAAAGCGAAGTGTCCGCAACCAATGCCAGACATTCGCGACTGAAGTCGTCCACGATGGCCAAAACCCGGAACCTGCGTCCATCTGTAAAGGCGTCCGAGACGAAATCCAGGCTCCAGCGCTCATTGGGCCGTTCCGGAACCAGCATCGGCCTGCGTGTCCCGAGCGCCCGTTTGCGACCGCCGCGCTTCCTCACCTGCAGCTTCTCCTCGCGGTAAAGCCGCCTCAGCTTCTTCAGGTTCACTTGCCAGCCTTGTCGTTCCAGCATCACATGCACCCGCCGATAGCCGAACCGACGGCGCTCGGCCGCCACAGCCTTCATCGCCTTGCGTAGATCGGCATCGTCCGGGCGCACGCTTTGATAGCGTACGCTCGACCGATCCGCCCCGACAACTGAACACGCCCGCCGCTGGCTCACCTGGTGCGCTTCGCACAGATGCGCCACGGCTTCCCGCCTGGCCGCGGGCGTCACCATTTTTTTGATGCAACGTCTCGCAGCATCGCGTTGTCCAGCATCTGCTCGGCCAACAGCTTCTTCAGCTTTGTGTTCTCGTCCTCAAGCGCCTTCAGCTTCCGGGCATCCGACACTTCGAGCCCACCAAACTTCGCTTTCCATTTGTAGAACGTGGCCGAGCTGATCCCATGTTCCCGGCACACATCCGCCGTCGCCAGGCCGCTCTCCTGCTGCTTCAGGATCGCGATAATCTGCTCTTCGCTGAACCGTGATCTCTTCATTCCGTCCGTCTCCTTCGTTGGGACGGACTCTACCTCAAAATGGATGAGGAAACGGGTCTCAGGTCATATTTCACCTACATGTTCGGCGTGCTCTATTTCGCCGGCTGGCCCGCGCTGCGCGACGGGGTGCCGGTGCAGGCGCTCATGAACGGGGCGGCGCTGGGGTTTTTCGCCTATGGCACCTACGAGTTCACGTCCTGGGCCGTGATGCGCGACTGGCATCCGCAGATGGTCGCGGTCGACCTGGCCTGGGGCACAGCGGTGACGGCCCTGTCGGCCTGGGGCGGTGTGATGATCGCGCGGGCGGTGACGGGGTAGACCGCGCGCGCCGGGCGCCGTCGGCATCCGGGCGCGTGCGGCGCGTATGTACAGGCTGTGTACGGCCCGTGTACGCGCTGTGACGCCCTGATCCGGGCTTTTCCCCCGCCCCTTGCTCTGGCATACCCGCGCGCGACCGCAGTCGCTCAGCCGAGGCCCCCATGCACGACATCCGCGCCATCCGCGAGACCCCCGACGCCTTCGACGCCGCGCTGGCCCGTCGGGGCCTTGCGCCTCAATCGCCCGCGATCCTCGCCCTCGACGAGGCCCGCCGCGCCTGCATCGCGCGGGCCGAGGCCGCCCAAGCCGAACGCAACGCCGCCTCCAAGGCAGTCGGCCGCGCAAAGGCCAGCGGCGACGAGGCCGAGTTCGAACGCCTCCGCGCGCTTGTGTCTGAAAAGAAAGAAGAAATCGCACGCCTGGAGGATGAGGCCAAGGACAAGGACGCCGCCCTGCGCGACCTGCTGTCGGGCATCCCGAACCTGCCCTATGACGACATCCCCGAGGGCGCGGACGAGGCCGACAATGTCGAGATCCACCGCTGGGGCAAGCCGCGCGACTTCGATTTCCAACCCAAGGAACATTACGAGCTTGCGGCTGTTCAGGGTGGCATGGATTTCGAGACGGCGGCCAAACTGTCGGGTTCGCGTTTCGTGCTGATGTCGGGCGCCGTCGCCCGCCTTCATCGGGCGCTCGCGCAGTTCATGCTCGACATTCACACGCTGGAAAACGGCCTGACCGAGGTCAACGCCCCCGTCCTCGTCCGCGACGACATCATGTATGGCACGGGGCAATTGCCGAAGTTCGGCGAAGACAGCTACCAGACGACGAATGGCTGGTGGCTGATCCCGACCTCGGAGGTGTCGCTGACCAATATCGTCAACGACACGATCGTCGAGGAAAGCTATCTGCCGCGCCGCTACACCGCGCATTCGCTGTGCTTCCGGTCCGAGGCCGGCTCGGCGGGGCGCGACACGGCGGGCATGCTGCGCCAGCACCAGTTCGAGAAGGTCGAGATGGTCTCGATCACTCATCCCGACCAGTCGGACGAGGAACAGAAACGCATGTTGCGCTGCGCCGAAGGCATTCTCGAGGCGCTGCAAATCCCCTACCGGACGGTCGTCCTGTGCACGGGCGACATGGGCTTCGGCGCGCGGCGCACCTATGACATCGAGGCGTGGCTGCCGGGCCAGAACACCTATCGCGAGATCAGTTCCGTCTCGACCTGCGGCGATTTCCAGGCGCGGCGGATGAACGCGCGCTTCCGCCCCGCGGGCGGCGGCAAGCCCGAGTTCGTCCATACGCTGAACGGCTCGGGCCTGGCCGTCGGGCGCTGCCTGATCGCGGTTCTGGAAAACGGGCAGCAGGAAGACGGCTCGGTCCTGTTGCCGCAGGTGCTTCATCCCTACATGGGGGGGAGAAGCCGCATCACGCCCGAGGGAACCCTTGACTGAGATCGACCGCACCGACCCGCCGCCCGAAAACCCCGACGACCCGCGCGACACGGCGCGGATGAAGGCCGTCTTCGTCGTGATCGCGGCGCTGGCCTTTTTCGTATCGCCGCTGTTCAACGACCCGTTCACCGGGTTCGAGCCGGGGCAGATGCCCGTCGCGGTGGCCGAGCCGCCGGTGACGCCCGCGGGCTACGCCTTTGCCATTTGGGGGGTGATCTACCTGTGGCTGGTGGCCTCGGCGCTGTTCGGGCTGATCAAGCGCGACACCGCCGAAGACTGGGACGCCACGCGCTGGCCCCTGTTCATGTCGCTGGCGGTCGGGGCGTCGTGGATCCCCATCGCGCTGACCTCGCCCGTGCTCGCCACGATCCTGATCTGGGCGATGTGGGCCGGGGCGGTCTGGGCGCTCCTGCGCGCACCGACGCGGGACCGGAGCTGGCTGGCCTGGCCGCTGGGCCTTTATGCCGGGTGGCTGACGGCGGCCAGTTCGGTGGCCACGGCGACCGTCGTCATGGGATATGGCCTCCTGCCGCCCATGGCCGCCAGTTGGGCGGGGCTGCTGCTGGCGCTTTGCATCGCTCTGCCGCTGAGCCAACGTCTGCGCACGCCGACCTACGCCTTTGCCGCCGGCTGGGCCGCCGTGGGGATCGTGGTAGCGAACTGGCCCACGCTTTACGGATTCGCTGCGGCGGCCGGCGCGCTTCTGCTGCTGGGGCAGGCCGCGCGTCAGGGGCTGGCTTTGCGCGGCTGATCCCGGCTGGGGGGGGAGTTGCGCCGCGGCCTTGCCGCGTCGCCCGGGCAAGCGCGACAAGGGGCAAGGGGCCCCTTGCCGCGCTGACGCCTCCGGCGGGCATATTTGAAGGATAAAGATGCACAGGCGCGGTGCAGTGCGTGGCGGGGCGTGACCGAAGGCGCACGTCCTGCGGGCGTGGCGGGGTGGCCCCCTTGTTCGCCCAAGGTCCACGGGCTACACGCGGAGGCGATCCCGTTTTTCCGCCAGACCCGCCGGAGACCCCATGCGCATCCTCATCACCAATGACGACGGCATCAACGCCCCCGGCCTCAAGGTGCTGGAGGCCATCGCCGCCGAGGTCGCCGGCCCCCAGGGCGAGGTCTGGACCGTCGCGCCGGCCTTCGAGCAATCGGGCGTGGCGCATTGCATCTCCTATGTGCATCCCACCATGATTGCCGAGCTTGGCCCGCGCCGCTTTGCCGCCGAGGGCACGCCGGCCGATTGCGTTCTGGCGGGCCTGAGTGACGTTCTGGCCGACACGCCGCCCGATCTGGTGCTGTCGGGGGTCAACCGGGGCAACAACGCCGCTGAAAACGTGCTCTATTCCGGCACCATCGGCGGCGCGATGGAGGCCGCGCTTCAGGGCCTGCCCGCCATTGCCATGTCGCAATACTATGGTCCCGGCAATCTCGGGCTGGAGAACAGTTTCGAGGCCGCGGCGCAGCATGGGGCGGCCCTGGTGCGCGCGCTGTGGGATCAGGGGCATTGGGACCGCGAGGATTACCGCGTGTTCTACAACGTGAATTTCCCGCCCGTCGCCGCCGCCGCGGTGAAAGGCACCCGCGTCACCGCACAGGGGTTCCGGCGCGGCACCGGGTTTTCCATGACGCCGCAACTGGCCCCCAATGGCCGCCGGTTCCTGTGGATCAAGGGCGGCCCGCAGGATGTGCCGACCCAGCCGGGCACCGATGCCCATGCCAATCTGGATGGCTACATATCGGTCACGCCGCTGCGCGCGGACCTGACCGCCCACGAGGCGCTGGACGGGCTGAGGGCGGCGCTGGAGACATGAGCGACGCCGAACGCAAGATGCAGTTCCTGTTCCAGTTGCGCCAGAAGGGCGTGACCGATGCCCGCGTCCTCTCGGCTATGGAAAAGGTCGATCGCGGCGATTTCGTGCGCGGGCATTTCGCCGACCGCGCCTATGACGACATGCCCTTGCCCATTTCCTGCGGACAGACGATCAGCCAGCCGTCGGTCGTGGGGCTGATGAGCCAGGCGCTGAACGTGCAGCCGCGCGACACCGTGCTCGAGGTGGGCACCGGGTCGGGCTATCAGGCCGCCGTGCTCAGCCATCTGGCGCGCCGGGTCTATACCGTGGATCGCCACCGCAGCCTGACGCGCGCGGCCGAGCTGATCTTTACCCGCGGCGGGTATTCCAACATCACCGTTCTGACCGCCGATGGCTGTTTCGGCCTGCCCGAGCAGGGGCCCTTTGACCGGATTCTGGTGACCGCCGCGGCCGAGGACCCGCCGGGGCCGCTCTTGGCGCAGCTCAAGATCGGCGGGAGCATGGTGCTGCCGGTCGGCCAATCCGACCATGTGCAGAGCCTGATCAAGGTCACGCGGACCGAACAGGGGTTCGACTACGAGGAACTGATGCCGGTGCGCTTCGTCCCGCTGGTCGAGGGGTTGGCCGCCGATTGACGGCGCATGCCTGCCGATGAACGGCCCCGGGGACTGGAAAACAAGGGCGCCTTCGGTGTAGAACCGCGCAAAAAGGGGTTTGACCCCGCCCGCACTGACGAGCATGCCCGGTCCGCCGCGCCGGACCCCGTGAACAGGATCGCCCATGCCCCGCGCTTTTCCGCTCTTCGCCCTTGGCCTTGCCGTGCCCTTGCTCACGGGCTGTGTGGGCGCCATCTCCGACCTCGATTTCGACTTTCGGAACGGCCCGATCTCCTCGGGTGTCGCCGCCGAAACCGCCCCGCGGCCGGAACCGGACGCGAACGGGCTGATCACCTATGAAAGCTATCAGATGGTCGTCGCCCGCCGCGGCGACAGCGTGGCCGACGTGGCGGGCCGGCTGGGCCTGACGGCCGAGGAACTGGCCCGCTTCAACGGCCGCATGCCCGGCGATGCCTTGCGCGACGGCGAGGTCTTGGCCCTGCCACGGCGCGTGTCGCCGCCGGGCAGCGACGGGACGGATATCGCCGCCATCGCGCGGGGCGCCATCGACGCCGCCGAAGCCAGCGGCCGGGGGACGGCCGCGTCCGGCCCGACACCGCTGCCGGGGGCCGAGCCGGTGCAACACCGCGTCGGGCGGGGCGAGACCGCCTATTCGGTCGCGCGGCTTTACGGCGTCTCGGTGCGCGCCCTGGCCGAATGGAACGGCCTTGGCCCCGACCTCGCCGTGCGCGAGGGGCAGGTCCTGCTGATCCCCATCGTCATCGAGAACGCCGACACCGTGACCGAAGCACAGCGCCCCGGCGAGAGTATCGCGCCCCCGCCCCCCTCGGCCGCGACCCCGCTGCCCAACGCGATCGAGGCCGCCCCCCTGCCGCCCGCCACTGGCGGCGGACCGGCGGCACCCGCGCCGGCCCCCGCCCCGGAACCCGAAAGCACGGCCCGCTTCATCCGCCCGATCGACGGCACGGTGCTGCGCGATTTCTCGGCTTCGACCGAAGGGATCGATTATGCCGCGCCCGCCGGCACTCCGGTGCGGGCCGCCGCGGACGGCACCGTCGCCGCGATCACCCAGGACACCGACCAGATCCCGATCCTGGTCCTGCGTCACGACGACGGGCTACTGACGGTCTACGCCAATATTCAGAACATCCGCGTGGCGCGCGGCGACACCGTCAGCCGTGGCCAGAATGTCGCCGAGGTGGGCGCAGCCGATCCGTCCTTCCTGCATTTCGAGGTGCGGCGCGGCTTCGAATCGGTGGACCCGAACCAGTTCCTGCCCTGACGGGCGGTGGCGCGCCGCGCCTCAAGCTTCCTTCGGAAGCCATCGCCGCGCCGCCCGGCCGCCTGCGGCCGGTGGCACCCGGTTGTCCGGCCAAGCGCAGCAGGGCCGAGCTCGGCGAGGCATATTTTCAGGATAAAGATGGGGCAGGATGCGCGATGCGACGCCCCGCCCCGCTATCCGAACCGGCTTCGCAAGGCAGGGCGTGCATCTTCATCCACGGTCATCGGCATGCCTGCCTGTACCGTGCCGCGATCATCGCGCGACGAGGTGAAGAAAGGGTAAACACACCCCCTGTCTTTATCCTTCAAATATGCAACGGCGCATCGCGCCCGGCCGCGCCCGAGTGGCCCCCGAAAGGGGGTCCGAGGGCGCGGCCCCGCCGGGCGACGCGCGTCAGCGCGGCGCAAACCCTCGGATCAGCGCGCGCGCGTCATCTCGAAGCGGCAGACCTCGGCCCCCTGGGCGCAACAGGCCACTTCCTCACACTGCCATCCCGGCCCGCACAGCTCCGAGAACAGCCGTGCGAAGACCGCCGCGTGCCAGTGGCACAGCGGCACGTCCGACCGCTCGCCCCGCACCACCGGGTTGTCCCCGATCTCGAAGACCACCGGCCAGGTCGAGACCAGACGGAAAGCGCCCGAGCCGCAGAAGGTCCAGGCATGTTTGGCCACGGCCCTGGCCAGGATCGGGGCCGCCAGGCGCGCGGGCAGGAACCGCAGGATCGCCTGCGCCTTGGCGGGGATGCGGTGGGCCAGGATGTAGTCGCCCGTCCGCTTGCCCGCCTCACGCGCCAGTAGCGGCGCGGCCTCGGGCATCTCGGCCCGCATGGCCTGGTGCAGCCGGGCGGCCGGTCCTTCGTCGATCAACCCTTCGGCCGGGTCGGGCATGCGGATCACCCCGGCCATCGACAAAAGATGGGCCGTCACATCCGGCCCGGCCTCTTCCTCAAGCACGGGAACGAGTTGCAGGATGGCATTGGGTCCGATCTGTCCGGCTTGTGCGGTCATGCCGGCCTACTCCGCCGCTTCGATCATCTGCCGGTCGCCGCCGCCGCAGGCCTTGACCTCGACGCCATTGGGCATCTTGAAGCTTTCGTCGCGCGACACCTTGCGCGCCCGTTTCTGCGCCGCGATGTCCTGCTTGGATTGCCAATCGTCCAGTTGCGCCTGCGCGATGGTGCGGGTCCGGTCGAAATTGAACGCCACCTTGTCCTTGGATTGCGGGCCCCAGTAATTGTGCTTGCCCAGGTCGTAGAACTGCCGCTGGAAGCCAGCCTTGGCAAAGGCCTTGAGACAGCCCAAGAGGTATTTCCGCCGATACCCGGTGCCGCGCCACGGGTAGTGGAACATCGCCTTGCGCGAATAGAAGCGGCGGTAATTGTGCATCACCCGATCGAGCAGCGTGGCGCGGTCCATCGCCTGCGGGCGCATGATCGGCGTGACGAAATTGTATTTCGAGAAATCGAAGATCTCGACCTTGTCCTTCATCTCCTGGAAGAGGGGCGTGAAGGGCCAGGGCGTGTACATGGCCCAGTTGGCGAGATCGGGCTGCCAATCCCATGCCATCTGGAAGGTCTCTTCCAGCGTCTCGGGGGTTTCGTTGTCCAGGCCCACGATGAACTGCGCCTCGGTGAAGATATCGGCCTCGCGCAGCAGGCGGATGGCCTCCTTGTTGTCGGCGACCTTGGTTTCCTTGTTGAACTGGTCCAGCTTCAGCTGGGCCGCGGCCTCGGTGCCCAGCGACACATGCACCAGGCCCGCCTTGCGATAAAGCGGCAGCAGATCCTTGTCGCGCATGATGTCGGTCACGCGGGTGTTGATGCCCCATTGCACCTTTTTCGGCAGGTCGCGGCGAATCAATTCCTCGCAGAACTGGATGAACTTGCGGCGGTTGATGGTGGGTTCCTCGTCGGCAAGGATGAAGAAACCGACATCGTGGTTCTCGACCAGGTCCTCGATCTCGTCCACGACCTTCAGCGGGTCGCGCACGCGGTAATCGCGCCAGAATTTCCACTGCGAGCAGAATGAACAGGTAAAGGGACAGCCGCGCGCCATGTTCGGGATCGCCACGCGACGCCCCAGCGGTACGTAGATGTACTTGTCCCATTCCAGCATCGACCAGTCGGGCGTGATCCCGTCGATATCCTTGACGGTGGGGGCCGCAGGCGTGGCCACGATCTCGTCCCCGTCCTTGAAGGCAAGGCCCTTGATGGCGTGGCGATCGGCGGGCCAGCGGCCCTCGGCGATGGCGCGCATCAGCTCGACGATGATCTCTTCGCCCTCGCCGCGCACGATCACGTCCAAGTTCTGCGATTCCGACAGCACCTGCTGGTACATGAAGGTGGCGTGGATCCCGCCCAGCACGGTCACCGCGTCGGGCAGCACCTCTTTCACCAAGTCGAGCGTTTCCTCGGCCACGTAGATCGACGGCGTGATGGCGGTGGTGCCCACGACATCGGGCTGCATCTCGGCCAGTTTCACGCGCAACTGACCGGGGCTCAGGTCATGGGTCATCGCGTCGATGAACTGGATGTCGTCGAACCCGGCGGCCTTGAGCGATCCGGTCAGGTAGGCGACCCAGGCCGGAGGCCAGTTGCCCGCGATCTCGGCCCCCCCAGAGTGGTAATTCGGGTGGATAAAGCAGATGCGCATCCGGGCGACTCCCCTGTTGTGATGCGCGCAACTCAGCACAAAAAGTGTCAACTTGGATTGACACATGTCAAGTTTTCGCCCAGTCAGCCCGGCTTTGCCGGCGCCCTCTTGAAAAATCGTCGCATTGGGGCAGACTGATTGTCGCAGGAAGGGACGACCCGACAACCGCAGGGAGTTGCGCGATGTGGGACAGAATCCTTGATCGTCTGCTGCGCGACCTGTTCGCAACCGGCGCGCTGCAGGTCACCTACCCCGACGGCACCACCCGCCGCTATGGCGACGCCGGGGCACGGCCGGTGCGCGTCACCATGACCGATCCGGCGCTGCCGCGGCAGCTCGTGCTGAACACCGAAATCGCGCTTGGCGAGGCGTATATGGACGCCCGCCTGACTGTGGGGGGGGATGATATCGAGGGCCTGCTGGCGCTGGCCGTGACGAACTCCGCCCGCAGGGACAGGGTCTGGTGGCGCGAGATCGGGCAAAACCTCCGCCGGGCGCGCCGCCGCTTCGACCAGTGGAACCCGGCCGGCCGGGCGCGGGCGAACGTGGCGCATCACTACGACCTGTCGGGCGCGCTCTATGACCTGTTCCTCGATGCCGACCGGCAGTATTCCTGCGCCTATTTCGCCACCCCCGACATGACGCTGGAGCAGGCGCAGGCGGCCAAGAAACACCACATCGCCGCCAAGCTGCTGCTGAAGTCGGGGATGGAGGTGTTCGAGATCGGCTGCGGCTGGGGCGGAATGGCGCTGACGCTGGCGCGCGATTACGGGGTCAAGGTGCTGGGCGTCACCCTCAGCGAGGAACAGCACAAGATCGCGACCGAACGCGCGGCCGCCGCGGGCCTGTCGGACCGTGTGCGGTTCGAGTTGCGCGATTACCGCTCGGTCACCGGGCAATTCGACCGGATCGTCTCGATCGGCATGTTCGAACATGTCGGCGTGCCCCATTACCGAACCTTTTTCGACACCGTCCACGACCGGCTGAAAGACGATGGCGTGGCCCTGATCCACACCATCGGGCGGTCCACCCCGCCCGGCACGACCAGCCCGTGGATCCTGAAATACATCTTTCCCGGCGGCTATGTGCCCGCGCTGTCGGAAATGGCGGCGGCGGTGGAAAAGGCCGGCCTCTACCCGACCGATATCGAGGTCTGGCGCCTGCATTACGCCGAAACGCTGCGCCACTGGCACGACCGTTTCGTCGCGAACGAGGACAAGGCTCGCGCGCTTTATGACGACCGTTTCTGCCGGATGTGGCGCTATTACCTGAAGGCTTGCGAAGTGACCTTCCGCCACCACGGGCAATGCGTCTTCCAGTACCAGATGACCCGCCGGCAAGAGGCCGTGCCGCTGACCCGCGACTACCTCTACCCCGCAGACCGCCCGCAACGGATGGCGGCGGAATAGGCCGAGTTGGGCGGGATCGTTTTCGCCGGCGAAAACGGGCCGGAAAACGCGCGTTTTCCGGCCGGGGCGATGCCCCGGCAGCCCCGCGCGATCAATGCGGCGTCGTGCCCGAAAACAGGTTCAGCACCAGCACCCCCGACACGATCAGCCCGATGCCCAGCACCGCCGCGCCATCCAGCCGCTGATCATAGACCAGCCAGCCGATCAGCGTGACCAGCGCCACGCCCAGGCCCGACCAGATCGCATAGGTCACCCCCAGCGGCAGGCTGCGCAGCACCAGCGCGAGGAAGTAGAAGGCCACGCTGTACCCCGCGACCACCACGACCGCCGGGCCCAGACGGGTGAACCCGTCGCTGGCCTTGAGCGCGGTGGTGGCGACCACCTCGCCGGCAATCGCGATGACAAGATAAAGCCAGATCATGAAACCACCCCGCGCCCGTTCAAGGCCCGACCTAGACCGGCGTGCGCCGGGCGGCAAGCCTCAGGCGGCCAACGGGGTCTTGAGCAGGTCTGCCGACAGCGTATCGCGCAACGGACACCCCGCCGGAAAGGTCCGCTCCCGCGCCGCCTCGCCCGGAAACGCCACACAGCGCAGGCCAGCGGCCAGGGCGGCCTCGGCACTTTCCGGGGTATCCTCGATGGCCAATGCCTCGGCAGCCGCAACGCCCGTCTGCGCCAGCGCGTCCCGGTAGATGTCGGGCGCCGGTTTGCGCGCCTTCACGCGCGTGCCGTCCCCGATATAGTCGAAGGCCGCGCGCGGGATCGCCCCCGCCAACCCCGCCAGCATCAGATCCACCGTTTCGGGATAGGTCGAGGTCGCCCAGCCCACCCGCACGCCCTGCTGCCGCGCGGCCTCGATCACGGCGACCACGCCGGCGCGCGGGGCAATGCCCCGGTCCAGCACCAGCGCCCGGAAATTCGCCACCTTGCGCGAATAGATCGCCGGGGCATCCACAACGTCCCCGGTCTGGCGCGCGTAATCGGCGATGCGCCGCGCACCGCCCGGCTCCTCGAGCATCCGGAAATAGCTGTCTTGGTCCCAGACCCAATCCAGACCGGATTGCCGGAAGGCCAGGTTGAACGCCTCGCGCTGCACCTCCGAGGTTTCGGCCAAGGTGCCGATGGCCCCGAAAAAAATTCCCTTGATACCCATGGCCGACCCCTTTCTGGTTCGCGTCCATCCTACAGGGATACGGCCCGCATTGCACGACGGTTCACAATCGCCCCCGCCGCGGCGCGACGGGCGGACAGCGCGCCCCCTCCCATCGTCCGCCGCATCGCCCCTTGCGCGCAACGCTTGCCTGTCTATAACGCAGCCAATTTGCGCGCTGCCCCGGCCCGGTCCCCGACCGACGCCGGATGACCCTGGGGAATGACATGCCGAAAAGAACCGATATCCAGTCGATCATGATCATCGGGGCCGGCCCCATCGTCATCGGCCAGGCCTGCGAGTTCGACTATTCCGGCGCCCAGGCCTGCAAGGCCCTGCGCGAGGAAGGCTATCGCGTCATCCTGGTCAACTCGAACCCCGCCACGATCATGACCGACCCGGAACTGGCCGACGCCACCTATATCGAGCCGATCACCCCCGAGGTCGTTGCCAAGATCATCGAAAAGGAACGCCCCGACGCGCTGTTGCCGACGATGGGCGGGCAGACGGGGCTGAACACCTCGCTCGCCCTGGAAGAGATGGGCGTGCTGGAAAAATTCGGAGTCGAGATGATCGGCGCCAAGCGCCATGCCATCGAGATGGCCGAGGACCGCAAGCTGTTCCGCGAGGCGATGGACCGGATCGGTCTGGAAAACCCCAAGGCCACCATCGTCAGCGCCCCCAAGGGTGCGGATGGCAAATACGACATCGCCGCCGGTCTGCAAAAGGCCATCGAGGCCATCGAATATGTCGGCCTGCCTGCCATCATCCGCCCCGCCTTCACCCTTGGCGGCACCGGCGGGGGCGTGGCCTATAACCGCGAAGAGTACGAGCATTATTGCCGCACAGGCATGGAGGCCTCGCCCGTCGCGCAAATCCTCGTGGACGAGTCGCTGCTCGGCTGGAAAGAGTTCGAGATGGAGGTCGTGCGCGACCGCGCCGACAACGCCATCATCGTCTGTTCCATCGAAAACGTCGATCCGATGGGCGTGCACACGGGCGACTCGATCACCGTCGCGCCCGCGCTGACGCTGACCGACAAGGAATACCAGATCATGCGCAATGGCAGCATTGCCGTGCTGCGCGAGATCGGGGTCGAAACCGGCGGGTCCAACGTGCAATGGGCCGTGAACCCCGCCGACGGGCGCATGGTCGTGATCGAGATGAACCCGCGTGTCAGCCGCTCCTCGGCGCTGGCCTCCAAGGCCACGGGCTTTCCGATCGCCAAGATCGCCGCGAAACTGGCCGTGGGTTACACGCTGGACGAGCTTGACAACGACATCACCAAGGTCACGCCGGCCAGCTTTGAGCCGACCATCGACTATGTCGTCACCAAGATCCCGCGCTTCGCCTTCGAGAAATTCCCGGGGTCCGAGCCGCACCTGACCACCGCGATGAAATCGGTGGGCGAGGCGATGGCCATCGGCCGCAGCTTCCACGAGTCGGTGCAAAAGGCGCTGGCCTCGATGGAAACCGGCCTGACCGGGTTCGACGAGATCGCCATCGAGGGCGCGCCGGACGAGGCCGCAATCATCAAGGCGCTCAGCCGCCAAACGCCGGACCGCATCCGCGTGATCGCGCAGGCCATGCGCCACGGACTCAGCGACGACACGATCCAGGCCGTCACCCATTTCGACCAGTGGTTCCTGTCGCGCATCCGCGAGATCGTCGCCACCGAGGACGAGGTGCGGCGCGACGGTCTGCCCATGACCGAGGACGGCCTGCGCCGCCTCAAGATGATGGGCTTCACCGATGCGCGGCTGGCCAAGCTGACCGGCCGGTCCGAGGCCAACATCGCCCGCGCCCGCAAGAACCTGGGCGTCACCGCGCAGTTCAAGCGCATCGACACCTGCGCCGCCGAGTTCGAGGCGCAGACGCCCTACATGTATTCCACCTACGAGACCCCCGTCATGGGCGAACCGGAATGCGAGGCGCGCCCCAGCGACCGCAAGAAGGTCGTTATCCTCGGCGGCGGCCCCAACCGCATCGGCCAGGGGATCGAGTTCGACTATTGCTGCTGTCACGCCTGTTTCGCGCTCAGCGACGCGGGTTACGAGACCATCATGGTCAACTGCAACCCCGAGACGGTCTCGACCGATTACGACACCTCGGACCGCCTCTATTTCGAGCCGCTGACCTATGAACACGTCATGGAGATCCTGCGCGTCGAGCAGGATAACGGCACGCTGCACGGCGTCATCGTCCAGTTCGGCGGCCAGACGCCCCTGAAACTGGCCAATGCGCTGCATGACGCCGGCATCCCGATCCTTGGCACCACCCCCGACGCCATCGACCTGGCCGAAGACCGCGAGCGCTTCCAGCAACTCGTCCAGAAGCTCGGCCTGAAACAGCCCGAGAACGCCATCGCCACCACCGACGCCGAGGCCAAGGCCGCGGCCGAGGCGCTCGGCTACCCGCTGGTCATCCGCCCCTCCTACGTGCTGGGCGGCCGCGCGATGGAGATCGTCCGCGACACCGCCCAGCTCGACCGCTACATCCGCGACGCCGTCGTCGTCTCGGGCGACAGCCCGGTGCTGCTCGACAGCTATCTCGACGGCGCGACCGAGGTCGATGTCGACGCCCTCTGCGACGGGCAGGCCGTCCATGTCGCGGGCATCATGCAGCATATCGAGGAGGCGGGCGTTCATTCCGGCGACAGCGCCTGTTCCCTGCCGCCCCACACCCTGCCCCCCGCGATCCAGGACCGCATCATCGAACAGACCCACGCGCTCGCCCGCGCGCTGAATGTCGTCGGCCTGATGAACGTCCAGTTCGCGGTGAAGGACGACGAGATCTACCTGATCGAGGTCAACCCCCGCGCCTCGCGCACCGTGCCCTTCGTCGCCAAGGCCACCGATAGCGCCATCGCCTCCATCGCCGCGCGCCTCATGGCGGGTGAGAATCTGGCCGATTTCCCGATGGCCACGCCGCACCAGCCCGTCGATGACGACACGCCCATCATCCCCGGCGACCCGATGGCGCTGGCCGATTTCCGCACGCCCTGGTTCTCGGTGAAAGAGGCCGTACTGCCCTTCGCCCGCTTCCCCGGCGTCGACACGCTGCTGGGGCCGGAAATGCGCTCGACCGGCGAGGTCATGGGCTGGGACCGCACCTTCCCCCGCGCCTTCCTCAAGGCGCAGCTTGGCGCGGGCACGCATTTGCCGCAGGACGGGACGGTCTTCCTCTCGGTGCGTGACGCCGACAAGGGCCCGATCCTGATCGAGACGGCGCAGATGCTGACCGGCCTCGGCTTTGCCCTGATCGCCACGCGCGGCACGGCGGCCTACCTGTCGGATCACGGCATCGAAAGCACCGTGGTCAACAAGGCCTACGAGGGCGGGCGCAGCATCGTCGACATCATCAAGGATGGCGGCGTGCAACTGGTCCTGAACACGACCGAGGGCGCACAGGCGGTGGAAGACAGCCGCTCCATGCGCGCGGTCACGCTGGCCGACAAGATCCCCTATTTCACGACGCTGGCAGGGTCACATGCCGCCGCCCAAGCCATGGTCGCCGCCAAGGACGGCAAGCTGGGCGTGCGGTCATTGCAGGCGTAGGGCGGGACTTGTCCCGCCAAACCTAAGACTTGGACACCCTCCAATCCGCAATTCCACTAAGCTACTATGCCAAGTTTGTCCCCACGTCGGCGCGGTCTTTGATGAGCTATAGCTTCAAGCACATTGCGCAAAACGTGCCTCAAAGCCCCCATGCCAAGTGCAAGAACTGGGTCTCGTGGTCGCGCTCCGTTCTGATACCGAATTATAGAACCAATCTAGAAAGGAATGGGTTCGTTTTCTTGAAGCCATTCCAGAATTTCATCTAGGATTTCGTCTGCGCCAGTCACTTGACGTCGGACTTTTGAATGTAGATCTTCCAATTTCCCAAAATAATTCTCTGGGTAGGGTTTCGCCATGACCCCATCAAGATCCTCATCGTCAAATTGCTCAACCACTTCCCCAAAGCCGTTTTCAATTCTCACATAGTAAAGAACTTGCTCATCTCGATTCTGCGCGGAACCCAGTTTAATATTGTTGTCACCAACATTTAGAATATACTCATTACTTTTCGCAGACTCTGCCCACTGCAAGCTTCCAGATCTTGTTTGATCAACGAGCTTGTCAACTAGTTTCGACCACTTTTCGATTAATTTTTTCTGCGCATCATTGTTCATCAGCCGCCAACCTTTCCTTTACTTCATCAATGGCGATCGCAAGCGTTTGCTTTTCTTCACGCACAATTCCCAGAAGCCGAGGCCTGCTCGGCTGGCTGGAGTTTGTGAATTGCGCTCGATCCGATGCTTCGGCGACACTTTTCATCTTTGAAATAAATTCGAGTAATTTCCTGTGCGTTTGATCCGAGAAAAGTTCACGCTGGTTGATCGCAATAGGTGCAATCATAGTCCTAAGAGCCGTACTTCGTTCTTCTGCCAACTCCCACGAACCACTCGAAAGTCTATTTGTTAGATCATTGAGTAAAGTTACGGCAATATTTAGCGATGAAAGAACTGTCACTCCAGAGTATTTTTCCCGCGCAGCCATCGCAGCGACACGTGCAGCATCTGCAGAGGTTTTTGCTCGTATAGAAAAAAATACTGTGGCTCCGGCACCAAATATCGACACCGAAATACCAACAACATCAGCAATGGAGAAAAGAGTCCAGAAATCCAATTTCTCTCCGACAGGAATCTATACCTTAGCTTGCTTATTCTGATCGGATATTCATTGAAGGACAAGAGACTTTCGTTGTCTTCCCCTCACTCCTCCTCCCCCATCACCCTTGCCGCCTCGCCCCACTGCGGGGGTGGCGTCTGGCTCTTCACCGTCTCCTTGAACGGCTCGATCGTGTCGTGGCCGCGGATCAGCCCGCCCAGGCGCGCGTGCATGAACGCCCGCAGCACGTCGTTCATGCGCGGCTGATAGCCCGGCCCCATCGAGCGGAACCATTTCACCACGTCCTCGTCCAGCCGCACCGTGATCCGCGTCTTGGCGCTTTCGCGGCGTGTGGCGATCTCGCGCCATTCCATCGGGATGCGCTGGTCCATGAAGATGGCCGAGTGCATGTCCCATTCGAACCGCCTGAGCGCGTCGGCGAGGTAGAAGTGGTGTTTGCGCTGCGCCATGCCCAGCGGCTTGCCGTGCATGGCCTCGTCCAGAGTCGTCATCTCCGGGCCCCCTTGTCGCTCTGATGTGGAAGGCGGCCAGTCTGCCGTGGGCCGGTTAATGGCGGGTAAAGGGCGCGTGTATGTACGGGCTGTGTACAGGCTGTGTACCGGGTGTGACGAGTGGTTTTGGCCCCGTCGGGCGGCGTGCGTGGCGGGCGGATTTTCCCCGCACAGCGTCGTGGACAGGTCCGGGTGCGGCGACTACGCTTTGGATCATGCCGCTTGTCCCTCGCATCTCCCGGAGGTCCAGATGCCCCTGCCCCTTGCCCGCCACGCCCTTGCCACGGGCCTTGTTCTTGGCCTGTCCATTTCCGCTACGCCACTGATTTCGCAGGATTTCAGCCTGCCGTCGACCTTCGGCGAAATCTCGGTCAGCGCGGGGTTCATGCCCGATCCCAACTGGGTTCACGTGCTCGCGGGCGGCGAGGCGTTGCGCGAGTTTCCCGACGCCAATACCGGCAACCGCTGCGCCGGCCATTTCGCCGAGGCGCCCGATTTCCGCATCTTCTTCGAGCCCGGCTCCGGCCTCCCCCTCTCCTTCTACGTCGAATCCCGCGACGACACCGTCCTCCTCGTCAACACCCCCGACGCGCAGTGGCATTGCAACGATGACAGTTCGGGGCTGAACCCGTCACTGACCTTCGACAGCCCGCAGCCGGGCCAATACGATATCTGGGTCGGCACCTACCAGGCCAGCAATGGCACCTACCCCGCCGCGATCCTCGGCATCACCGAGTTGGAGCCCTTTGCCGACACCTTCGCCCGCGCCTTCTTCGGCGAGGATGACCGCATCGTGATGGACGCCACCCAAAGCCCCTGGAACATGATCGGTTTCGTCGATCTGTCGGACTCCAGTTGCACGGGCGCCCTGATCGGCCCGCAGACCGTGCTGACCGCGGCGCATTGCCTGGCCGACCAGGGCGCGATCACGGGCACGCCGGTCGAGTTCCTGGCCGGGTATGACCGGGGCGACGCGGTCGCCCGGTCGGCCATCACGGGCTACCATGTGCCAGCCTCGTGGATGATGGGCGAACAGGAAGGTTACGACTTCGCCTTCCTGTACCTGGCCGATCCCATTGGCGAACAGATCGGCTGGATGGATGTCGGGCCACTGACGCCCGAGGACGTGGCCGCCGAACTGGCGGGCACCGGCCCCGACATCATGCAGGCCGGCTACAGCTATGACCAACAGGGCGTGCTGACCGGCAACCTCGATTGCCCGTTCATCGAACTCGGCGGACAGAACACGCTGATCCACCAATGCGACACGCTGCAAGGTGACTCGGGCTCGCCGCTGTTTATCGAAACCGGCGGGCGCTATCGGATCATCGGGGTGGAGTCGCGCACCGACGCGATGCCGCGCGCGCAGTTCGACCGCAACGTCGCGATGCACACGGACTATGTGCTGGCCGAGTTGCAGGCGCTGATAACGCAGACGGGGTCGGGTGGCGGCACGCGCCCGCCCGAAACCAAGTAAGGCCGCGGCCCGGCGTCACCAGCGCCGGGCCAGCGTCGGGTTACCCCGCGATCTGCGGGTAATGCGGCGCGTAGATCCCGGCGAGGCGGGCGATGGCGGCCTCGGGTGTCATCTCTTCGCTTTCGCCGGTGCGGCGGCTGGTCAACTCGACCATGCCGGATTTGAGGCCCCGCGGCCCCACAGTGATGCGCCAGGGCAGGCCGATCAGGTCCATCGTGGCGAATTTCGCACCGGCCCGTTCGGAGCGGTCGTCATAGAGCGGTTCCAGCCCCTTGGCCGTGACCGCCTTGTACAGGTCCTCGCAGGCCGCGTCGCAACCGGCATCGCCCTGTTTGAGGTTCACGATCCCCACCTGGTAGGGCGTCACGCCCTCGGGCCAGATGATGCCGTTCTCGTCATGGCTGGCCTCGATGATCGCCCCGACGAGGCGGCTGACGCCGATCCCGTGCGACCCCATATGCACCGGCACGCGGCCACCCTGCCCGTCATCGACAACGGCGCCCATGGCCTCGGAATACTTGGTGCCGAAATAGAAGATCTGGCCCACCTCGATGCCGCGCGCAACGCGGCGGCGTTCCTCGGGAACGTCGGCCCAAACGGCCTCGTCATGGGTTTCGTCGGTGCGGGCGTAGCGGCTGGTGAATTCCTCCAGCACGGCGCGGCACTGGTCGTGGCTGTCATAATCGATCGTGCGGTCGCCGAATTTCAGATCGGTGATCTCGCTGTCATAGAACACTTCGGACTCGCCCGTCTCGGCCAACACCAGGAATTCATGCGTGTCGTCGCCGCCGATCGGGCCGCTGTCGGCGCGCATCGGGATCGCCTGAAGGCCCATGCGCTCGTAGGTACGCAGGTAGCTGACGAGGTGGCGGTTATAGGCGTGCAGCGCGTCCTCTTTGGTCAGGTCGAAATTGTAACCATCCTTCATCAGAAACTCGCGGCCCCGCATCACGCCGAACCGCGGGCGGATCTCGTCACGGAATTTCCATTGGATGTGGTAGAGGGTCAGCGGCAGATCCTTGTAGCTGGTCACGTGGCTGCGAAAGATATCGGTGATCAGCTCTTCGTTGGTGGGACCATAGAGCATGTCGCGATCATGGCGGTCGCGGATGCGCAGCATCTCGGGGCCATAGGCGTCATAGCGGCCCGATTCCTTCCACAGGTCGGCCGATTGCAGGGTCGGCATCAGCATCGGGATGTGACCGGCGCGCACCTGTTCCTCGTGGACGATCTGTTCGATCCGGCGCAGAACCTTGTAGCCAAGCGGCAGCCAGGAATAGATCCCGGCGCTGGCCTGTTTGATCATGCCCGCGCGCAGCATGTAGCGGTGGCTGACGATCTGCGCCTCGGCGGGCGTTTCTTTGAGAACGGGAAGGAAGTATCGGGAAAGGCGCATCTGGCGAACCCTTTGAAACCTGAGTGTCCAGACGGGTCTAAGCCAAGGCGAAACCGCTCACAAGCGGTGCTCAGACATTCGGCGCCCCGCCGGACGGGGCGGCAGAGCCGCCGCCGCGCGGTCCCGGCGCGGGGCGCGACGGGGGGCGGTCGATTCCCCAGCCGCCCGAGGGGGTGCCATACACACCGGCCTCGGCCGGGCGCATCCCGATCCACAGCGTGGCGGCGACCAGGACGATCAGGGCGATCAAGGCCATCGAAAGCGTCTTCAGAACCGACATGGCGGCCTCCTGTTTCTCAGGAACGGTCCGATCCTGCGCCGCACGACCATCCGTCGACAGTCAGGCAAACCCGATCCAGCCGCAAAAGCGGGCCCGCAGGATCAGGCAGGGGGATCCGGGGCCGGCCATGTGAAAGGGGAAAGGGGACAGCGGCCAGCCCCGGAAGAGACACACCTAGATCGACATCGCCGAAACGGCCGAGGGGCCGAACACCATGACCGAAAACATCACGACAATCACGAAGACGAGGGAATACGCGAGGTAGTTCAGCAAGGTCATGGCATCATTTCCGGCACTGGTGCAAATCCAGGTGCTGACCTTACGTTAGGCCAGCGCGCCGGGGCACACTATGCGGGGAATCCCTACCACCCGGTTAAGCGCCGCCTTCGACGATGGGCTCGGCCCCGAGCGCGCCGGCAAGCGCCTTGAACCGGGCCTCGGTCACCTCGCCGAACAGGGCGCGGCCTTGCTCGGTTTTCAACGTCAGGATCAACTCGTGCCGCTGCGGGCGATAGCGCAGCGCCCCGTGATCGGTCGGTTTCTCGACGGTGAACATCGCGCCGAAGCGCATGGCGCGGCCGAGGATCTCGGCCTCGGTCACCTTGGCGGCCGGCAGCAGCGCCAGCAGCGCCTCGTCGAAACTGGTATTGGCGCGGTTGCCCTTGTAGCGGTGCAGCAGGGCCAGCCCCAGAAAGACGCGTTCGGCATGGGTCATCCCGCCCAGGTTGGCCCGCGTGGCATTGTCGAAACAGACCTCGGCGCGGTAATCGGGATGCGCGCGCCAACTGACGTCATGCAGCAGGCAGGCGGCGCGGATCAGGCGGCGTTTCTCGGGGCGGGCGCGGGGAAACAGCGGCTCGACGAAATAATAGAGCGCGCGGCCGAACCCCGGCATCCGGGCCGAGGACGCCTCGGCATGGCGCGCGGCCTCGATCAGCGGGTCGCGTTGGCGCAGTGCCGGCGTCATCTGTTCATAAAGCAACCCCTCGCGGATCCCGTAAGAGGAAATCGCGACCTCCTGCGGCCTGAGTTCCCGCACAAGGCGTTTCAGCACCTCGGAGGCCAGCGGCACCAGCCGCATCCGTTCGGCCGAGGTGCCGGTGCGGCTGCGCAGCGCATCGGGGTCGGTCTTGGCGATGAACTTGATCGTGTCGAGGATGGCCTTGGGCTTCATCCGGTATTCGTGCAGCACCTTGAGCGGGTAGCCGCGGCGTTCCATGTCGACCCGCGCGATGGCCCGCCAACTGCCCCCCACCAGGAACAGGCGTTTGGGTTTGGTGTCGAAATGCGACGCCAACTCGCCCACGCGGGCCTTGATATGGGTGCGGACGGCCTTCTTGCCGCCCTTGATCCCCATCAGCTTCAGCGGCCCGAGATCGGAGGTCTTGCGCGTGCCCACCCGCCCGTCGCCGGTCAGCTGCGCCAGTTCCATGGACGAGCCGCCGATATCGCAGATCAACCCCTCGGCCCCCGGCCAGCCGACCAGCACCCCCTGGGCCGACAGCCGCGCCTCTTCCGCGCCATCGACGATGCGGATGTCCAGGCCCGTTTCGGCCTGCACCTCGGCGCGGAAGGCGGGGCCATCCTCGGCGTCGCGCACCGCCGCCGTCGCCACGGTCAAGAGCGGCGCCACCCCCATGCCCCGCGTCAGCGCGGCAAACCGGCGTAGCGCGGCCAGCGCGCGCACCCGCCCCTCGGGGTTCAGCCGACCGGTTTGCGCAAAGCCCGCACCCAGACCACACAGGATCTTTTCATTGTAGAAATAGGCCGGGCTGCGCGCGGCCCCGTCGAACACCACCAGCCGGACCGAGTTCGACCCGATGTCGATCACGCCCACCCGCTTGAGCGCCTGCGCCTCGGGCGCATCGAACAGGGGCACGCCGAACGGCCCCCATTCGGGATGCAGTCCAACCGGGCTCGTGGGGCCCGAAGCCATCGCGCGCTGCGTCATGGGCAAAGTGTTTGCACGGGGCCATGGACCGCGTCAATCGTCACGCGCGCGCGCCTCAATCCTCTCCATGCGTCAATTCGGGCACATCCTTGGCCCCGGCCGACCCGCGCCCGGACAGCGACGGGTTTTCCATGAAGAAACGGTGGCAGGAAAACGGGTTGTCCAGCTGCGACAGGTCGGGGCGCAGGAAACTGCCATCGGGTTGCAGCACCCACGATTGCGCCACATCGGCCAGGTTCGCCGCCATGATCTGGCTGACGATCTGCGCCTTGACCGTGTTGTTGGTGCATTCGACCAGCGTTTCCACCCGACGGTTGAGGTTGCGCCCCATCCAGTCGGCCGACGAGATGAAGACCCGCGCCTTTTTCGACGGCAACCCTGTGCCGTTGCCGAAACAGACGATGCGGCTGTGTTCGAGGAACCGGCCCACGATGGATTTCACGCGGATGTTTTCCGACAGCCCCTTCACGCCGGGGCGGATGCCGCAGATGCCGCGGATCACCAGATCGATCTTCACGCCCGCCTGGCTGGCCTCGTACAGCGCATCGATCACGTCGGGTTCGATCAGGCTGTTCATCTTGGCCCAGACCATCGCGGGCTTGCCGGCGCGGGCATGCTCGGCCTCGGCGCGCAGGTTCTCGATGATCGTCGACTTCAACGTCAGGGGCGAGATCGACAGGTTTTCCAGCCCCTCGGGTTCGGCATAACCGCCCACGTAGTTGAAGACCTTGGTGGCATCGCGTCCCAACGCATCGTCGCAGGTGAACAGCGACAGGTCGGTATAGATGCGCGCCGTGATGGGATGGTAGTTTCCTGTCCCGAAATGGGTATAGGTCACCAGCCGGTCGCCCTCGCGCCGGACCACGGTGCTGATCTTGGCATGGGTCTTGTAGGTGATGAACCCATAGACGACATGCGCGCCCGAGCGTTCCAGCTTGCGCGACTGGCGGATATTGGCGGCCTCGTCGAACCGCGCTTTCAACTCGACCAGCGCGGTCACGGATTTGCCGTTCTCGGCGGCCTCGCACAGCGCCTCGACGATGGGGCTCTCGTTGCTGGTGCGGTAGAGCGTCTGCTTGATCGCCACCACGTTTGGATCGCGCGAGGCCTGCGCGAGGAACCGGATGACCATGTCGAAGGTCTCGTAGGGGTGATGCAGCAGCATGTCCTTTTGACGGATCGCCGCGAACATGTCGCCGTCATGGTCCTGCACCCGTTCGGGCACGCGCGGGGTAAAGGATTTCCACAGCAGGTCGGGGCGCTCATCGATCACCAGTTCCTTGAGGCTGACCAGACCGATCATGCCCTTGACCTGCACGATCTCGTCGCCGGTCACATGCATCTGGTCCACGATCTCGGCCAGCAGATCCTCGGGCGCGCCCGCACTGATCTGCAGGCGCACCACCTCGCCCCGGCGGCGGCGCTTGAGCGCGGTTTCGAACTCGCGCACCAGGTCCTCGGCCTCTTCCTCGACCTCAAGGTCGCTGTCGCGCAACACGCGAAAGGCGCAATGACCGGCCAGTTTGTAGCCCGGAAACAGCGCGCCGATATGGGTCAGCAACAGCTCTTCCAACGGCAGAAACCGCGCCTCCCCCTCGGGGGCGGGCAGCCGCAGAAAGCGGTCGATCTGGCTGGGGATCGGCAAGAGCGCATGCAACTCGCGCCCGTCCCGCTCGCGCTTCATGTGCAGCGCCAGGGCGATGCCCTCGTTCGGGATGAAGGGGAACGGATGGGCGGGGTCGATCGCCAGAGGAGAGAGCACCGGGAAAACCTGGCTCAGGAACACCTCTTCGAGGTGGCGCTTGTCCGCGGCCTTGAGGCCTGAGCGCGTGACGACGGTGATCCCCTCGGCCTCCAGTTCCTTGCGCAGAGTGACCCAGGCCGCCTGCTGGTGCTGCATCAGGCTGCGCGCGTCGGCATTGATCAGCTTGAGCTGTTCGGCGGGCGTGCGGCCATCGTCGGACGGCGTGGTGTTGCCCTCCTGCGCCAGCTCGCGCAGGCCGGCGACGCGCACCGTGTAGAACTCGTCGAGATTGCCCGCCGAGATCGACACGAAGCGCACCCGCTCCAGCAGGGGCACGCGGGGGTTGCCCGCCTCTTCCAGCACGCGCCAGTTGAAGGCCAGCCAGGACAGTTCGCGATTGAAGAACCGCCGCGGCCCGCTGACCTGCGCCTCGGGCAGATCGACGGGTTCGGGGATCGGGGCAGAAAGGAAATCGGCAAAGCTCATGGGTGTAACCTGGGTGGGACCTGTGACATCAGCGTGACACGGGCTGTTTCATCTCGGCAAGAACGGCCTTGGCATCCTTGAACCGGGGCGGGCGTTTCGCCGCAAGGGCGCGCGCGTCCAGCGCGTCGACAAAGGCCCGCACGGCGGCAAAGGACCGCTCGATGCGCGGCGCGACATGTGCCAGCGTCTTGGGCGTCAGCGGCAGGGCGCGGTCATGGGCCAGCTTCATCATCACCGCCATCAACAGCGCGTCGTCGGGGGGCGCCACCCGCGCCAGCCCGGCCTGGCGCATCCGGCTGTCCAGATCGGGCAGGCCCAACCCCCATCGTTCGGGCCCGTCCGTCGCGGTGAACAGGGTCGGGGCCGCCCGCTGGATCAGGGCGTTGTGCAGATGAAACAGCGCCGCCTCGCGCGCGGGCTGGCCCGCAAGGCGATGGGCATTCTCGACCACGAGGGCAGGCGCGTCGGCATGTTCTTCGGCCACCCTGTCGTCGAGATCGCCGGCCTCGACCAGGACCGCGCCGGTCATGCCCGCCCAGACATGGGCCAGATGCGTCTTGCCCGCCCCTTCCGGCCCGGCCAGCACCAGCTTGCCATGGGGCCAGTCCCGCCAGGCGTCGATCTGCGCCACGGCCCCGGCATTGGCCGCGGACACGAAGAAATCCTCGCGCCCCATCGCAGGACGAAGGGCAAGCTCGAAAACAAGCTGTTCGGCCATCAGCGCTGCGCCCCACCCTCGTCCGGGTCGTCGCGGTATTCCTCGGGGATCGGCCGTCCCTCGAGCCCGCGGTAGAGCAGGCTGTCGGTATACCGCTCGATCCCGAAGCGCACCAGCACGCCCAAGGCGGCCGCCACCGGCACCGCCACCAGCATGCCGACGAAGCCGAACAGCGTGCCGAAAGCCGAGAGCGCAAAGATCAGCCAAACCGGATGCAACCCGACCGACGAGCCGACCAGCTTGGGCGTCAGGATGTTGCCCTCGACCATCTGGCCGATCTGGAAAACGGCGGCGACGGCCACGATCAGCCACCAGTCGCCCCAGAACTGAAACAGCGCCAGACCGATGGACAAGACCCCGCCCACCAGCGCGCCGACATAGGGGATAAAGGTCAAGAGCCCCGCCAACAGCCCGACGACAAGGCCGAATTGCAGGCCGATGACCATCAGCGCGATGGCGTAGAATGTCCCGAGGATCAGGCAGACGGTGCCCTGCCCGCGCACGAACCCCGCCAGCGTCTTGTCGATGTCACGCGCCAACCGGCGGATCGTCGGCGCATGGTCGCGCGGCAACAGATGGTCGACGCGCTCGACCATGTTGTCCCAGTCCAGCAGCAGGTAGAACGCCACCACCGGCGCCACCACCATGAAGACCAGCACGTTCACCACGCCCAGGGCCGAGCTGAGCACGCCCTGCAACAGCTCGGCGCCCCGCGACTGGATCGTCTCGCCGATCGAGCCGAGCGACTGGCGCAGGGGCGAGGTGTCGTCCATGAAGTCGGGGAAGCGTTCCGTCAGCCAGGCCCGCAACTGGTTGAACAGTTCGGGCGCGGACTGGATCAGGTCGGTGGTCTGCTGGATCAACAGCGGCACGACGACCAGCATGGCCAGAACGACGACCAGCACGAGGATCACGAATATGACGACCGTCGCGGCGACCCGGCTGAACCCCATCTTTTCCAGCCGGTCGGCCACGGGATCGAGAAAGTAGGAAATCGCGCCGCCCACGAGGAAGGGCAGGATCACGTCGCCCAGCAAATACAAAAGCGCGAAGAACCCGCCGAGCGCGATCCCCCAGTAGAGCAGCTGTTTGCGGACAGGCAGCGCCATGGCATCTCCTTTGTCGGGATAGATGCGGCAGCCACGGCCACGGGGCAAGGGGAAAGCGGGGGATCGCGGCCGTTTTCCTGAAGGAAAACGGGCAGGAAATCTCGAGATTTCCTGCCCGCAAAACCCGGGTTTTGCGCCTCCGCCCTGCGGGCGGCCCGCTCAGCCCCGCGCGGCGCGGATCAAATCGAGGATGTCGCGCGCCGCCGAGGGGATATTGGTGCCCGGCCCGAAGATCGCCTTGACCCCGGCCTTTTGCAGGAACTCGTAATCCTGATGCGGGATCACGCCGCCGCAGATCACGATGATGTCGCCCGCCCCTTCGGCCCGCAACGCCTCGATCAGCTTGGGGGCCAGCGTCTTGTGTCCCGCCGCCTGCGACGAGATGCCGATGACATGCACGTCGTTGTCGATGGCATCCTGCGCGGCCTCTTGCGGGGTCTGGAACAACGGGCCCACATCCACGTCGAAGCCGATATCGGCGAAGGCCGTGGCGATCACCTTGGCGCCGCGGTCATGCCCGTCCTGGCCCATCTTGACCACCAGCATGCGCGGGCGGCGGCCCTCTTCCTCGGCGAAGGCGTCCACGTCGCGCTGGATCTGGGCAAAGCCTTCGTCCCCCTCATAGGCCGAGCCATAGACCCCGGCCAGCGTCTTGACCTCGGCCCGGTGACGGCCGAACACCTTTTCCATCGCCATGCTGATTTCCCCCACGCTGGCCCGGTGACGCGCGGCCTCGACCGCCGCTTCGAGCAGATTGCCCCCCTCGGTCGCGCGCCGCTCCAACTCGGCCAGCGCGCCGGCGCAAGCGGCCTCGTCGCGCGTCGCGCGGATCTTCTCCAGCCGCGCGATCTGGCTTTCGCGGACCTTGTCATTGTCGATCTCGAGAATGTCGATCGGGTCTTCCTTGTCCTTGCGATACTTGTTGACGCCGACGATCACCTCTTCACTGCGGTCGATCATGGCCTGGCGCCGCGCGGCCGATTCCTCGATCCGCAGCTTGGGCAACCCGCTGGCCACGGCCTTGGTCATGCCGCCCATCTCCTCGACCTCGTCCATCAGGACGCGGGCCTTCTCGATCAACTCGTTGGTGAGGCTTTCGATGTAGTAGGAGCCCGCCAGCGGATCGACCACATTGGTGACGCCGGTTTCTTCCTGCAGGATCAACTGGGTGTTGCGGGCGATCCGGGCCGAGAAATCGGTCGGCAGGGCGATGGCCTCGTCCAGCGCGTTGGTGTGCAGCGATTGCGTGCCACCCAGAACCGCACTCATCGCCTCGTAGGCGGTGCGCACGACGTTGTTGTAGGGGTCCTGTTCCTGAAGGCTGACGCCCGAGGTCTGGCAATGGGTGCGCAGCATCTTGGAGCGGTCCGATTTCGCGCCGAATCCCTCCATGATCTCGTACCACAGCGTGCGCGCGGCGCGCAGCTTGGCGATCTCCATGAAGAAATTCATGCCGATGGCGAAGAAAAAGCTCAGCCGGCCGGCGAACCTGTCCACGTCCATCCCGGCATCGATCGCCGCCTTCACGTATTCGCGCCCGTCGGCCAGCGTGTAGGCCAGTTCCTGCACCAGGTTCGCGCCGGCCTCTTGCATGTGGTAGCCGGAAATCGAGATCGAGTTGAATTTCGGCATGTTTTCCGACGTGTAGCCGATGATGTCGGAAATGATCCGCATGCTCGGCTCGGGCGGGTAGATATACGTGTTGCGGACCATGAACTCCTTGAGGATGTCGTTCTGGATGGTCCCCGACAAAAGCGACTTGTCATGGCCCTGTTCCTCGCCGGCGACGATGAAACTGGCCAGAACCGGGATGACCGCGCCGTTCATGGTCATCGAGACGCTGACCTGATCCAGCGGAATTCCGTCGAACAGGATCTTCATGTCCTCGACGCTGTCGATGGCCACACCCGCCTTGCCCACATCGCCCACCACGCGGGGGTGGTCGCTGTCATAGCCGCGATGCGTGGCCAGGTCGAAGGCGACCGACACACCCTGCTGACCGGCGGACAGGTTGCGGCGGTAGAACGCGTTCGATTCCTCGGCCGTGGAAAACCCGGCATATTGGCGGATCGTCCAGGGGCGCCCTGCATACATCGTCGCCTTGGGGCCGCGCGTGAAAGGCGCAAATCCCGGCAGGGTGCCCATATGCGCCAGCCCGTCGGTATCGGCCTCGGTATAGAGCGGCTTGACCTCGATACCCTCCAGCGTCTCCCAGGTCAGGCTATCGGGGTCGCGCCCTTTCAGTTCCTTTTCGGCGCGCGCGCGCCACGCGTCGAGGCCGGGTGCATTCGGGCTCTGGGTCATTCGCGTGTCCTCTTCCTTCGGCTGTCACGGCCCGCATCTGTTCGGCGGGCTCATCCATGTAATCGGCAAGACCCCCGCCCCCGGCGGATAGCCAGGCGAGGTCTTCTGCATATTGCGCGCGCAGCGCGGCGCGGTGATGGGCGTCGAAGGGCATGCGCCCTTCGTGCTGCGGGGCGGCGGGCCCATCGCCGCCGCATAAGGGGCGCATGGCCCGCGAGAAAAGCGCGGGATCGACCCCGCCGAGACGGCCAAGCACCAGATCGGGGCGTGCGGCCATCGCCTCATGCGTCCAGACGACCACGCGCGCCTGGGGCACGGACCGCGCAAGATCGGCAATGACATGGCGCCAGCGCATCGGTTGCGTGACCAGCCGGTCGCCCAGATCGCCCGCGGGCCTGTCAGCGTGCAGGCTTTCGCGCCGGGCCAGGACCGACGCCCACCAGGCATCATAGCAGCGGATCGCCAGCGCAAGTGTCAGCCGATGCGCCCCCAGCCCCCCGGCGATGCGCGCCACCCGCGCGCCGGCATCGGGATACGGCCGCAGCCGCGAGACGCAGTGCCGCAGCGGGCCCAGCATCCGCGCATCGCTGACGACAAGGGTCCGGGCCCCGCCCGCCTCGAGCCCGGCGGCGCGCATCGCGAGCCGGCCGCCTGCCCGTCGGGCGCGGTGCGCCCCCACAGGCCCGTCGAAAAGGCCGGCACGCGCCTCATCCCGCGCCCAAAAGACCAACCCCGCCTGCGACAGGGCGGCGGCATGGTGGGTCGCCATGGCCGCAAGGCCGGTCTCGGCCGTGCGATGGGCACCGAGGTGCAGAATTACGTCCATGTCACGATCTCCGGTCGCTGTGCGGGGGGCCTGGCGCACAGGCTGCCCGAACAGCGGTGAAGATCGCGTGAAGTGGGGGGCGTTGGCCGGTCGGATTGCCGCGGCGAAAGCGGCCAAAAGGCTTCGCAATTCCGCGCGCCGCCCCTATATCTGGCCGGACAGGAGGAATGATGCGACCAATCCCCGTGACCTTTGGCATGACCCTTGCCGCCGCCGTGATGCTGGCCCCTTCCGCGACACTGGCCCAACAGGCCGATGACGCCCTGGCGCTGGTGGCCGTCGCCGAGACCGCAACCTCCGAGGCCGAAGCCGTCGATCCGACGGCCCCGCGCGCGGCCGCCGACGTGACGCTGGAGGAATTCCAGTGGATCGCGCGGCCGGTGATCGTGTTCGCCGACACGCCCGCCGACCCGCGCTTTGTCGAGCAGATGCAGCTGCTGGCCGACCGGCCCGACCCGCTTCTGGAACGCGATGTGGTGATCATCGTCGACACCGACCCGAGCGCAAGCTCGGCCATTCGCACGGCGCTGCGCCCGCGTGGCTTTTCGCTGGTGGTGATGCAAAAGGACGGCAGTGTCGGGTTCCGCCGCCCCAGCCCCCGCGACGTGCGCGAGATCGTGCGCGGCATCGACAATTTCTCGTTCCGGCAGGAAGAGTTGCGCAGCGGCGGGCAGTGACCCGCCGCCCCGCGATCGTGATATGCGGCAAGGCCCGTCACGGCCTCACTCGAACTCCATGATGACTTCGTCCACGGCCAGGCTGTCGCCCGGACCGGCGTTGATCCTGGTGACCACGCCCTTGCGCTCGGCGCGCAGGATGTTCTCCATCTTCATCGCCTCGACGGTGCAGAGCGCCTGACCTTCCTGCACCTCCTGCCCTTCCTCGACATCGACCTTCACGATCATGCCGGGCATCGGGCACAGCAGCATCTTGGAGGTGTCGGGCGGCAGTTTCTCGGGCATCAGCAGCGCGAGTTCGGCCTGACGCGGGCTGCGGACATGCACCTTAAGCTCGGCCCCGCGGGTGCGGATACGGAAACCGCCGGGGATCTTGCCGACCTTGAGCACCAGTGTCTCGCCATCGACGCTGAGGGTGGCCAGCGCATCGCCCGGTGTCCAGTCCGAGGTCACGCGCATCGCATGTCCATCCTCGAAGGTCACGGTGGACCCGTCCGGATCGGCGGCGATTTTCACCGGAAACGCCGCGTCCTGCAGGGTGACGACCCATTCGGTGCCGACGCGGCGTTCGTGGTTGTCCATCCGACCCGAGACACGGGTGCGCCGGATCTCGGCCACCCGGTGCATCGCGGCGGCGGCGGCGGCCACGCGGCGCAGCGCATCGGGGCCAAGCGTCACGCCGTCGAAGCCGTCGGGATATTCCTCGGCGATGAAGGCGGTGGTGATGTTGCCGCTGGTGAAACGCTCATGATCCATCACGGCTGACAGGAAGGGCAGGTTGTGGCCGATCCCCTCGACCTCGAAACTGTCCAGCGCCACGCGCATCGCCTCGATCGCACCGGCACGGTCCGGCGCCCAGGTGCACAGCTTGGCGATCATCGGGTCGTAATACATGCTGATCTCGCCGCCCTCGTAGACGCCGGTATCGTTGCGCACCGCGGTCTCGCCCACCGGCGCCTCGCCCTGCCATTTGCCGGTCTCGGTCAGGGGGCCGGCCTGCACCTCTTCGGGGGGGCGATAGCGGGTCAGACGCCCGATCGAGGGCAGGAAGTTGCGATAGGGATCCTCGGCATAAAGGCGGCTTTCCATCGCCCAGCCAGTCAGCGTGACGTCCTCTTGCGTGATCGACAGCGGTTCGCCGCTGGCGACGCGGATCATCTGCTCGACAAGGTCGACGCCGGTAATGAGCTCGGTCACCGGATGTTCCACCTGCAGACGGGTGTTCATCTCGAGGAAATAGAAATTCTTGTCGGCATCCACGATGAATTCCACCGTGCCCGCGCTGGAATAGCCCACGGCCTTGGCCAGGGCCACGGCCTGTTCGCCCATCGCCTTGCGCGTCGCCTCGTCAAGGAAGGGGCTGGGCGCCTCTTCGATGACCTTCTGGTTGCGGCGCTGGATCGAGCATTCGCGTTCGCCCAGATAGATCGCGTTGCCGTGCTGGTCGGCCAGAACCTGGATCTCGATATGGCGCGGCTGGGTGACGAATTTCTCGATGAACATGCGGTCATCGCCGAAACTGCTGGCGGCCTCGTTCTTCGACGCCTGAAAGCCCTCGCGCACCTCTTCCTCGTTCCAGGCGATGCGCATGCCCTTGCCGCCGCCGCCCGCGCTGGCCTTCAGCATCACCGGATAGCCGATCTGCCCCGAGATCTTGATCGCCTCGTCGGCATCCTCGATCAGACCCATATGCCCCGGCACGGTCGAAACGCCCGCCTCGGCCGCGATCTTTTTGGACGTGATCTTGTCGCCCATCGCCTCGATCGGCCCCCGCCGGCGGCCCGACAAAGGCCACGCCCGCCGCCTCGAGGGCCTGCGCGAATTTCATGTTCTCCGACAGAAAGCCATAGCCGGGATGCACGGCCTCGGCGCCCGTGTCCTTGATCGCGGCCATGATCTTGTCGATCACGATATAGCTCTCGGAGGCCGGCGGCGGGCCGATATGCACCGCCTCGTCGGCCATCTTGACGTGCAGCGCGTGCTTGTCCGCATCCGAATAGACCGCCACGGTCTCGATGCCCATCTTGCGCGCGGTCTTGATCACGCGGCAGGCGATCTCGCCCCGATTGGCGATCAGCAGCTTCTTGAACATGCGTCCTGTCCCTTCCATTTGGCCCGGCGCGGCACGCCTGCGGCATCTTGCAAACAAAAAGGGACCAGCGGGGCGCGGCGGCCCCGTTGATCCCGGATCACGCGACAGGGTCCGCGGGCGGTCAGACGCGCCGCGCGGCCCCGATCAGCACAGGTTGACGTCGTCGCACAGCGCCCCGCCGGCCGCGCCGATAAGGATGCCCGTGCCGATACTGCCGTTGAGCGCGGCGGCCGTGACACCGCCCCCCAAGGCGCCGATGCCGGCGCGTTCGAGGTCGCTGGCCATGCAGCCCGAAAGCGCAAGGACCGCGGCGAAGAGGGTCGTGGGTAGAATGAGTTTGGCGCGCATTTTGCGTCGTCTCCTGTCGATATGCCTCGTGGGCGGCAGTCTATCCGCCCGGCACCGGGAACGACAGGGTCTTTGCCCGCGCCGCGCCGCGCACAGGCCCCCGCGCGCGCGAAAAAAGGCGGTCGGCACAGCGAACTGGCCGACCGCGTCAAAGGGGAAGGGTAACACGTCTTGTCACTGTCGGCCCGGACTGTGTTGGGGACAAGAGCCGACAAGGGCACGTTGACACGATCTGCCCGGCGCGAAAGGGGGCAATGGCCCGGACGCGCCGCTTGCGCGCGAAACCGCCCAAGCGCGATATGCGTGCGCGAATTCATGCCGATCCATCCTGCCAGATGCCCGAGCCGTCGAACGCCTCGGGGAAGGCGGCGCGCGCCCTGGCTTCGTCGATCACCAGCAGCGCGTCGTAGCTTTCGGGGTCGAACGGGTCCTCGGCGGCAACAACCTCGCGCCCGAACAGCCACGACAAGCGCCCGGCATCGAGATTGCCGCGCTGAAACGGCGCATCGCCGAAGAACAGCCACAGCGCCTCGACGAAGGCGGCATCGGCGCGCCGATCGGCGGGCCGTCTGTCGGCGTAGCGTTCGCGGGCGGACAGGCGTGTGGCCCCGGCCTTGTTCTCGCGGCGGATGGTGAACTGGAATCCGTGCCCGGCAGGCGCGAGGGGAAACCGCGATGCTTGATCATGCGCGCGCCCCCATCGGTCCGGCGCGGCGCGGCGCATCGCGATTTGCCCAGGCGCGCGTACAGGGCATTGGGTGCGTGACCGGGCGCTCAGACCCGGCCACGTCCCGAGGTACAGCTGCAGTTGAGCAGCCGAGAACCAAGATACCTTGCGCGGCCAATGTTCCACAGGCTTTTCCACAAGCAATCCGCGCCTGTGACCGACCTGCATCACATTTCCATTCACATGAAGAATGGATCGCAAAATATTGTAGGTGCATCACAAAAGCTCCCACATGCAGGAGCCTGTCGCGATTGTATAAGCCTCGATCGACTGCCGAATGCCGGGGGCGGCCTCGCCACGCGGGAACGGGGCCGACATGAGCTGCACGACGATGCGGTCGGGGGGCGCGTCCATGGCCGCGGCGCGTGGCAGGCCCAGGTCGCGGCAAATCCAGTCGTGATCGGCATGGGTTCCGTCGAGGTCCGCAGGCGGCAGATCCGGCACCAGCACCCGCAGAACCAGCCAGACATCCGCGGTGAAGGGCTGCGGTTCCGGCAGCACCTCGCACAGCATCGCCGCCTGCCCCGAGGGCAAGCTCAGCGCCGCATCCAGCGGGCAGGAGAAGGGCGCCGCGCCGCGTGGCCAGAGCAGCAGCGCCGCCCCCGTCGCGCCCAGGCCGAGCACGCCCAAAGCCACCCATCCCACCGGGCTGAGCGGAATGCGGGACAGCACGCTCATGCACCATCGGCCCCCTCCGGTCGCCGCGCGATACAGTCGATCTCGACCAACGCCCCCAAGGCCAGCGCGGTGACACCCACGGTCGTGCGGGCCGGCCGCCGATCTGACGGGAAGAACCCCTGGTAGGTCTCGTTGAAGGCGGCGTAGTCACGCTCGAATTCGGTCAGGTAGGCGCGCACCTGCACCACATGCTCCAGGTCCAGCCCCACACCCCGCAACACCACGCGCAGGTTCTCCATCACCCGCACGGTCTGCGCCGCCACCCCCTCGGGCAAGGGCGCGTCGGGGGCGGCCGGATCAGTCGGCATCTGCCCGGTCAGGATCACCCAGCCATCGGCCTCGACCGCGTGGGAAAAGGGTGCCACGGGGCGCGGGCCGCCGGCGATCATGTGGAAGGTCGGGTCACGTGTCATCGAAGCCCCCCTCGGAAGGGAATTGGCACTCCCCGCCAAATCGGACGGCAAGAAAGAAGTCGTACGAATCTGGGCCTGTTTGCAGACCTATCGCCATGCGCGCACCTTCTCGAAAACTGCCCAAACGCCGCCAAAACCGTGCCTCGAAAGCCGCAGCTTCACACAACAAGTCGAGCGGTGGGGGGCCGCCAATCACATCAACCGGAGCGAAAAACGGCACCGCTTCGATATTCCATGGCCGCAATGCTTCGATCTCCGTCGAGGCAAACCCTCCAAATTGCCAGCCCGCGAGCGAGCGCGAATACTGCAACGGGAGTGCACCCTCGTGTCGCGCTGGCGAGCACAGGCCATCGACCACCGACAGAGAATAAGGTCGTTCAAACATCAATCCGCCTTGGCCATCATGATTTGCCACGTTCAGACTGACACGGAAAATATCGCCGCGCCCTGAAACTTCGGCTGGCGCCATGGGCCTGTGACCGACCAACGTTGCGCAGAGCCCGTTGACGACATCCTCGCTAGACAGTCCTTCAGGGATCGAACTGCGGTCGTCACGACTCTCCAATGTCGCCAAGACCCGCAGATCATATGTTCCTAGAAACTCAACCCATTGGATCTGGCTGATGTCCCAAAAGAACCCGTTTGACCACAGCCGCACTGCACCATCCAAGGTCTGCGCATTGGCGCCTTGAGCGAATTGAACACCCTGAATGGAGCTCAGTGCCGCAACCAGCAATAAGCTCCTCACGAGTTTCAGTTTTGCTCCCAACGCGCCCATCGCCCCAGTCACCGCCTTACAGCGGGATGTTGTCGTGCTTCTTCCACGGCATCTTCTTTTCCTTGCGCCGCAGCATGGCGAAGGCGCGGGCGACCCGTTTGCGCGTGCTGCGCGGCTGGATCACCTCGTCGATGAAGCCGCGCTCGGCCGCGACGAAGGGGTTGGCGAACCGGTCCTCGTATTCCTGCGTGTGCAGCGCCGTCTTCTCGGGGTCGCCCAGATCCGAGCGATGCAGGATCTCGACCGCGCCCTTGGCGCCCATCACCGCGATCTCGCTGGTGGGCCAGGCATAGCTGATATCGCCGCGCAGATGCTTGGAGGACATCACCACATAGGCGCCGCCATAGGCCTTGCGGGTGATGACCGTGACCTTGGGCACCGTCGCCTCGCCATAGGCAAAGAGCAGCTTCGCACCATGCTTGATGACGCCGTTGTATTCCTGCCCCGTGCCGGGCAGGAAGCCGGGCACGTCCACCAGTGTCAGGATCGGGATCTCGAAACAGTCGCAGAACCGCACGAAGCGCGCGGCCTTGCGGGCGCTGTCGATATCCAGAACGCCCGCAAGCACCATGGGCTGGTTCGCGACCACGCCCACCGTCTGCCCCTCGAGCCGGATGAAGCCGGTGATGATGTTGCCTGCGAAATCCTCCTGGATTTCGTAGAAATCGCCCTCATCCGCGATCTTGGTGATCAACTCCTTCATGTCATAGGGCATGTTGGGGTTGTCGGGCACCAGCGTGTCGAGGCTTTCCTCGATCCGGTCGGGGCTGTCGTAGAAGGGGCGCACGGGCGGCTTTTCACGGTTCGACAGCGGCAGGAAATCGACGAGGCGGCGAATTTCGCTGAGCGCTTCCACGTCGTTTTCAAAGGCACCGTCCGCGACCGAGGATTTGCGCGTGTGGGTCGTGGCCCCGCCCAGTTCCTCGGCGGTGACATGCTCGTTCGTCACGGTCTTGACCACGTCGGGGCCGGTGACGAACATGTAGCTGCTGTCCTTCACCATGAAGATGAAGTCGGTCATGGCCGGCGAATAGACCGCCCCGCCCGCGCAGGGCCCCATGATCAGGCTGATCTGCGGCACCACGCCCGATGCCTCGATGTTGCGCTGGAACACGTCGCCATAGCCCGCCAGGCTGTCGACGCCTTCCTGGATGCGCGCGCCGCCGGAGTCGTTGATGCCGATGACGGGCGCGCCGTTCTGCATCGCCATGTCCATGATCTTGCAGATCTTCTGCGCGTGGGTGGCCGAAACCGAGCCGCCGAGCACGGTGAAATCCTGGCTGAAGACATAGACCATGCGGCCGTTGATCGTGCCCCAGCCGGTGACCACGCCGTCGCCGCGCGGCTTGTTTTCCTGCATGCCGAAATCGGCGCAGCGGTGAGTCACGAACATGTCGTATTCCTCGAAGCTGCCCTCATCCAGCAGCAGGTCGATCCGCTCGCGCGCGGTCAGCTTGCCCTTGGCGTGCTGGCTGTCGATCCGCTTTTGTCCACCGCCCATGCGCGCTTCTTCGCGACGCTCCTCCAGCTGATGCAGGATGTCTTTCATCTCGGCCCCTTCCATGGCTGGCAAACACAAGGCGTCGCCACCCCCTCCGGGCCGCGGCCGCCGTTTCGGCGCACCATAGGGGCATGGCACGGGCGGGCGCGAGTCCGAACTGGAATATTTGCAAATCAATTTGCGGCGCTTCTTGGCAATTTGCGAAATAGCAAATCCCACGCTTGCCATGAGTGACTGTGCAGCCATGCACATGGACAAGCCCATATCATCGCCCTAAGCCCAGATCATGGCCACCAGCACCCCCGCCCCGGTTCGGTTCCTCGACCACAGCACGCCGCCGCATATCTTCACGTTGATCGTGTTGACCGGCATCGGCGCATTGTCGATGAACATCTTTCTGCCGTCGCTGCCGGCGATGACCAGTTATTTCGACACCGACTACCGGCTGATGCAACTGTCCGTGGCGCTGTATCTGGCGGTGAATGCCGTTCTACAAATCCTGATCGGGCCGATTTCGGACCGGATCGGCCGCAGGCCGGTCCTGTTGGGCAGTCTGGTGATCTTCGTGCTGGCGACGATCGGCTGCCTTCTGGCCCCAACGATCGAGGTGTTTCTCGCCTTTCGCATGGTGCAGGCGGTCATCGTCGCGGGGCTGGTGCTGGGCCGTGCGGTGGTGCGCGACATGTACCCCGCCGATCAGGCCGCCAGCCAGATCGGCTATGTGACCATGGGAATGGCGGTGGTTCCGATGATCGGGCCCGCCATCGGCGGCGCGCTGGACGAAACCCTGGGCTGGCAGGCGAATTTCTGGCTCTTGGCCATCCTGGGGCTGGCCGTGCTGGCGCTGACCTGGCGCGACCTGGGCGAAACGGCCGCCCCCGGTCGGGGCAGTTTCCGCGACCAGGTCGCGCAATACCCCGAGTTGCTGACGGCACGCCGCTTTTGGGGCTACTGCCTTGCGGCGGCCTTCGCGTCGGGCGCGTTTTTCGCCTATCTCGGCGGGGCGCCTTATGTCGGCTCCGAGGTGTTCGGCCTGTCGGCGGCTGCGGTCGGCTTCTACTTCGGCGCGCCCGCGGTGGGCTATTTCTTCGGCAATTTCCTGTCGGGGCGGTTTTCCGTGCGCGTCGGCATCAATGGCATGATCCTGTGGGGCACGATCCTGTCGGCGGTCGGGCTCTTGATGTCGCTGCTGCTGTTCCTGCTGGGACTCAAGACGGCGATCGTCTTTTTCGGCTTCATGACCTTTGTCGGGCTGGGCAATGGCATGGTCCTGCCCAATGCGACCTCGGGGATGCTGTCAGTGCGCCCGCATCTGGCCGGCACGGCCTCGGGCCTTGGCGGGGCGATCATGATCGGCGGCGGCGCCGCGCTCTCGGCGCTGGCGGGGGCCTTGCTGACCGACGGCAACGGGGCCTACCCGCTGATCCTGATCATGCTGGCCACCTCGATCCTGGCCGTGATCTCGATCCTCTACACGATCCGGCGCGAACGCTACGTGAACCCCGGCTGACCGCCGCTCTTCCGGATCTTTGCAAAACCCTATAATGCTTTTGCAAAGATCCGGGAGCACCCATGTCCAACCGCAAACTCTATGCCGGGGCCAAGCTGCGCGAGTTGCGCACCCGGCTTGGCCTGACCCAAAAGGATTTCGCCGCCAAGCTTGGCATCTCGCTGCCCTATCTCAACCAGATGGAGAACAACAACCGCCCCGTCTCGACCACGGTGGTGCTGGGCCTGGCACAGGAATTCGGCCTCGATGTCACGGAACTCTCCTCGGGCGACACCGAACGCCTCGTCTCGGACATGCGCGAGGCGCTGGCCGATCCCGTCTTCGCCGAGGCCAGCCCGCCCCTGGCCGACCTGCGCCTGGCCGCTTCGAACGCGCCGGCGCTGGCACGTGCCTTTCTAGATCTGCACCGTGCCTATCGCCAGACCCATGAACGCCTCGCCTCTCTGGACGAGGCGCTGGGGCACGAGGGGCGCGCCACCTCCAGCCCGTGGGAGGAGGTGCGCGATTTCTTCCACTATTGCGACAACTACATCGACGCCATGGATCGCGCCGCCGAACGCTTTGCCGCGCAGGCCCAGGGCGATCTGGCCCAGCATACCGAAACCGTGCTGGAGGGGATGGGCATCCGCATCCGTCACGCCGCCGGCGAAGGCGTGCGCCATTACGACCGCGCCAGCCGCACGTTGACCCTGTCGCCGCGCGCCGCCCCGGAAACGCAGCGCTTTCAACTGCTGCACCAATACGCGCTTCTGGCCCAAAGCCAGCTTTTGGAGGCGACGCTGGATCTGGCCCGGTTCCAGACGGACACCGCGCGCGAGATCGCGCGCATCGGCATGGCCAACTACTTCGCCGGGGCGGTGCTGATGCCCTATACCCGCTTTGCCGAGGCCGCCGAGGAAACCCGCCACGACCTCGAGCGCCTGTCGATCCAGTTCGGCGCCTCGATCGAGCAGATCGCGCATCGCCTCTCGACGTTGCAACGCCCCGGCGCCAAGGGGGTGCCGTTTTTCTTCGCCCGCGTGGATCAGGCCGGCACGGTCACGAAACGCCACTCGGCGACGCGGCTGCAATTCGCCCGCTTCGGCGGGGCCTGTCCGCTGTGGAACGTGCATCAGGCCTTCGAGACGCCGGGCCGGTTCCTGCGCCAACTGGCCGAGACGCCCGACGGCATGCGCTACGTCATCCTGGCGCGCGACGTGTCGAAATCGGGCGGGGCCTGGGGCACGCCCACGCGCCGCTTTGCCATCTCATTGGGGTGCGAGGTGCGCCACGCGCGGAAACTGGTCTATGCCGACGGACTCGACCTCGACCGGGACGAGGCGTTTCAGCCCATCGGCATCTCCTGCCGCATCTGCGAGCGCGCGCATTGCCACCAGCGCTCGGTTCCGCCGCTCGAACGCCATCTGCGGGTCGACCCCGACCACCGCGGCACCCTGCCCTACGAGATCGGCGGCTGAGGTCAAAGCCGTTGACGCCCCGACAGGTGCCCCCCTACACCTGTGGGGCGCGAGGGACAGGGAGGACAGCCAATGGAAATGCATGCGACACGGACGCTGAACGCGGATCGTGAAACCGTTTGGGCCGCGTTGAACGACGCGCGGGTGCTCGAGGCCTGCATCCCCGGCTGCCAGGAATTGCACGGCTCGCCCGAAGAGGGGTTCCATGCCGAGGTCAAGCAGAAGGTCGGCCCGGTCAAGGCCACCTTCAAGGGCGACGTGACCCTGAGCGACATCGTCCCGCTGGAACGCTACACCATCGCCGGCGAGGGAAAGGGCGGCGTTGCGGGCTTTGCCAAGGGGTCGGCCCAGGTGATCCTGTCGGACGCCGAGGGCGGCGGCACCGATCTGCATTACGACGTCGATGCCAAGGTCGGCGGCAAGCTGGCACAGCTTGGATCGCGCCTGATCGACAGTTTCGCCAAGAAGATGGCCGACCAGTTCTTCGAGCGGTTCCAGGCCCATGTCGAAGGCCGCGACGACGACCCGCTGGCGCAGACGGATCCCGAGGATGCGGCCCGCCCCGCAACCGGCTGAGCGCCGCGCGCGACGGGACCCTCCGGGCCGATCCGGCGCAGCGGCCGATACGCCGGTGTCACACGCCACAGCCCCGCGCAGGCGACTGCGCAGGGTGACGGATCGGCGGGCGGGCTGCGATCAGGCCTTGGCCAACATCGAGGCGATTTCGTCCTTCAGGCGCATCCGCGTCTTGCGCATCTCGTTCTCGGCCGACTGCTCCACCGGCTCGATCCCCGTTTCGGCCCGATGCACGGCGCGGTTCACCTCGTGATAGTCTTCCATCAGCTTGGCGAAATGCGGGTTCGAGACCTTCAGCTCGTGGATCTTGTCCACGTCGTTGGGGAAATCCTCGGCCAGTTCATGCGGTGTGTTCGACATTGCGTGTTCCCTTCCTGTCGGATCCGACCCGGACCCTAGCGGTGGCGATGCGCCATCCACCTTGAGCCAGATCAACCCGACAGGCGCAAGCGCCCTATTCCGCGGCGGTATCCACCGGCCCGCGCCAGGCGCGCACCACGGCCTCGGGGCTGAGGGCGTTGGCCATCGGGACGGGGCCAAAGGCCTCTTGCTCGACCTCGGGCGCGCTGCCCGGAAAGGCCAGCACCCGCAGACCGGCCGACCGCGCCGCCTGAACCGCGACGGCGCTGTCAGCCACGACGACACAGCGCGCCGCGCCCACGCCCAGGCGTGCGACGGCCAGCTCCATCGCCTGCGGATCGGGGGCCATGCGCTCGACATCCGGCCGCAGGACCGAGACGTCAAAGGCCACCCCGGCCCGCGCGCGGGCCGTGGCATTCAGCACCGCCCGCACCGGGCCTTCCTCGGCGCGGCTGACCAGCGCCAGTTTCACGCCGCCGCGCGCGGCCCATGTCAGCACCCGCGCCACACCGCGGCGCAGGGGCACCTCGTCGGCCAGCATGGCCGCGAACAGACGCTGATGCGTGACATCCAGGGCATCGGCTTCGACCACCTTTCCCAGATGTGCCGCATAGCGCGCCGCCAGCTGACGATCGCCGCCGGGGCGCATCAGCTCGGCATAAGTGTCCGCGGACCAGTCCCACGGAATGTCATGGATGCGAAAGGCGGCATTCCATGCCCGCCGATCGATCTCGGCGCATTCCGCAAGACTGCCCATGCCGCCGAAAATCACTGCTTCCAAAGTCATTGGGTCCTCCGTGTAGCCAGCAGGACCGAACGACGCGGCGCCGCACAAGCGCGGCCAAGGCGATTTTGGCGGTGCAGCAAGACGCTTTGACTCAGGCTTGGGCGTGCGCGGCCCGCGCTGCACAATTTGCAGGCGACAGGAAAAAACGGCCCCTAGCCAGAGGTTTGGGCACGACGGCGCAAAACGGCCTCGCGCCAGGTGATGTAGCTGACCGCCGCGATGATCAGCGCGCCGCCCAGGATCACGAAGATATCGGCCGGTTCGCCGAACACCACCGCCCCCAGCAGCGTCGCCCAGACAAGCTGCAGGAAGGTGACGGGTTGCGTCACCGTCAGCGGCGCGGCCCGAAACGCCAGCGTCATCGTGTAATGGCCCGCCGTGGCGAAGACCGCCGTCAGGAACAGCCAGCCCAGGTTCGCCCAACTGACCGCGACCCAGACCGCCGCCGCAAAGGGCGCCAGGCCGATCGTCACCGTCACCGACAGCATGAAGACCACCACTTGCGGTGGCACCTCGTCGGCCATGATCTTGGCGATCAGGTAGCCCACCGCGAAACTGGCCGCCGTGAACAGCATGGCGAAATGGCCCGGGCTGAGCTCGCGAAAGCCGGGACGCAGGATGATCAGCGCGCCCACCAGCGCCAGCACCACCGCCATGATCCGCCGAAACGCCATGCGCTCGCCCAGAACGAAGACCGCCAGAACCGAGACATAGACCGGGTTGAGGTAATTCATCGCCGTGACCTCGGCGATGGGGATCTGTGTCATCGCATAGAACCAGCAGACCACCCCCGCCGTATGCGCCACGCCGCGAATACCGAACAGGCGCAGGGCCCGCCCGCTCAGCCGCGTGGCGCGCATCGCCGGCAGCATCGGGATCAGGAAGACCAGCCCCAGCACATAGCGCAAAAACGCCGCCTGCGCCGCCGGCACGTCCGATCCCACCATCTTGACCGTGGCCGTCACCGCGACGAAGCACAATCCGGTCACGATCATCCAGACCACCCCCAGCACGGGGCGGACAGCTGGCAGTCTGGGGGGGGGTGCGTCGGCATCCATCCCGCGAACAGACCGCAAAGCCGCCCCCGCCGCAAGCACCCTTCAGCCGAGGATCGCCAGTTTGCCCGCCAGCGCCAGCATCGTCGCACCCACCACCGCGTCCAGCACCCGCCAAGCCGCCGGGCGCGCAAAGACCGGCGCCAGCCCCCGCGCGCCATAGCCGAGCAGCACGAAAAAGACGCACGAGGCCGACAGCGCCCCGGCCCCGAACGACCACTGATCGGGGCGGTATTGCGTGGCCACCGCCCCGAGCAGGCCCACCGTGTCCAGATAGACATGCGGGTTGGCCCAGGTCATCGCCAGCGCGGTGCCGATCGCCGCGCGCCGCGACATCGCCGCGCCATTTCCCGCCGTCAGCGCCTCGGACACCACCAGCGCCGCGCGCAGGCTTTTCACCCCGTAAACCGTCAGGAAGGCGACACCGCCCCAACGCATCGCCTCCAGCGCCCAGGGCGCGGCCTCGGCCAGCGCGCCGAACCCCGCCACCCCCGCCGCGATCAACACCGCCTCGGACAGGCAGCAGGTGGCCACCACCACGCCCACATGCGCGCGCCTCAGTCCCTGACGCAGGACAAAGGCGTTCTGGGCCCCGATGGCGAGGATCAGCGAAAACGACAGGGCGAACCCGGCAAGAGAGGCGGCAATCATCGGCGGCTCGAGAGGGGCGTGACAGCCCTCTCAATCCCGCATTAACGTGGCGCTGGCAAACAGGAAATCGGGCGGGCGGGCCGGCACAAGGCCGAGCATCGGGCGGAGACAGCGATGAACCACCTCTACTATGGCGACAACCTCGCGGTGCTGCGCGAGTCCATCCCCGACGACAGCGTCGACCTGATCTATCTCGACCCGCCCTTCAACTCGAACGCGTCCTACAACCTGCTGTTCAAGGGGCCGTCCGGCAATGAGTCTGCGGCCCAGATCGAGGCGTTCGACGACACCTGGCACTGGACGGATGCGGCACCTACGCTCCCTTCTTGACAACAGCAGCGCGGTCGAAAGGCACGACCGTGGATTGAGAATGGTTTGCGTAGGTTTCCCAAGTCGGCTCGTAATGTTCAGACTGGTTACCCCAAACAGTCCACCCCTTGCGCGGGCCACGCGCAAACAACTCAAGCCTGTCCCCGAAACTACACCGCTCGATCAAATCATATTGTTGATCGGGTTTGCGGCTGTGCTCCCTCTTCTGCGCCGAAATGATGTTTTCCTGAGAACGCCCGGGTTTAAGTGTTCGAGCGTTTTTGCCCCTTACCCCGAACAACAGCACCTCAGTCACGTTGCGAAAGTAAAAACCGACCCCGCGCCGATCTGGGCCACCATCCTTTCGGATTTTGTACCAGATGAGGTTACTTTTGTATTTGAAGCCCCAATGTTCCATGACTTTCAGGCCCTCAGGCAGAAGTGCGTTAGGAACCCAGAGATAAAGATGCGCCGGCTCGCCGGCGATGGCTTCAACTGGCAAGTCGCAAATATCATCCAGCGTCATTGTTGGATAACGTGCGAGGCGTTTGTGCTCCGGCGCCATCTTTCCTGTTCTGTTTTGAAACTGCCAAGGTGGGTCGGCGAGGATGGTTTGGAATTTTTTTCCCCCAAGCTCGCGCAACAGGTCATCGCTTGCGTTTGTCATTACTCGTTCTCCCTGTAGAGGCTTGGCTTGATGCCAAACGTCAAGACGGGACAACCGCCCGCGCCGCCACCTTCGATTTTCGACACCAGCTTAGAAAGAATTGTAGTCGAAGGACCGTAAGACGATCCTCGACCAAGACCGTTAAAGATGTCTTGAAGTGCATCAGCACGTGTCACAATTACCCCAACGCTTACAGTACGCAACTGATACAACAGCCGAAAGTTATTCAGATCGCGATCATAGAACTCGGTCTTGTTGTTCCACTCCAACTCGATGGCAACCCCGTTTTTGAACATATCGATTTTGTGAGTAGGTGTGATATATTCGAGGTCATCCACAACTACCCGGGTATCGAACTTCGTTTCCTTCCAGCCACGACGCAAAAAAAGGGCATCGAAATCGTCTGCAAGTTTTGTCTTCCGTCCGCCGCCGGCGTCTATGTGGGACTTTTTCAAGCGAAACTTCGTCAAAGCTTCAACCAAATCGTCCCATTCTGAGGGATGATCTCCGACCATAATCGCGCTTGCATGGTGCCACTCGCCGCAATGGTAGTTTTCCAGTACAAAGGGTGGGAGACGATCACTCAGCATTTAGTAACTTCTTACTTCTCTTGGTACCACTTGTTGTGCATTGTGATCGCTCAGGGCATCAAGAGCAACACACAAAAGCCTTCCCTTGATGAAGCGCACTGGGTTCGACCCGGTGCCGCGCTTCCAGATCGTCACCGTCGAAGACGCGTTGGAGTTGCGCGACCGCGCCGTGCGCCTGCCCGCCCGCCGCGACGACACGTTCAAGCGCGCCGCCCGCGAGGAAGATCGCGGCGCACAGGGCAAGCTGGATATCTGACGCCCCTGCCCCGGCCCTGTCCCCGGCCCTGTCCCCGGTCTGTCCTTTGGCCGCCGCCCTGCCCCGTGCCGGTTTCGGCCCGTTGCGCCCTGTGCATGAAAGCACCGCGTGCCGGGGTTTGGCGCGCGGTGTGTGAAAACCGTGTATGCACAGGCTGTGTACGCCCTGTGCACCGGGTGTGACATGCCGCTGTCGTAGGGCGGGACTGGTCCCGCCGACCCGCACGGCGGGAAAAGCCCGTCGCCCGCTCAGCCCGCCAGTTGCGCCATCACCTCGTCCGAGATCTCGAAATTCGAGGTGACGTTCTGCACGTCGTCATCGTCTTCCAGCGCCTCGATCAGCTTCATCAGCTTCTGCGCATCCTCCAGCCCCAGCTCGGTCGTGGTGGTCGGACGCCAGACCAGCTTGGTCGAGTCGGACTCGCCCAGCTCGGCCTCCAGCGCGGTGGAGACATCGTTGAGATCGGTATCGGCACACCAGATGATGTGTTCCTCGTCCCCCGATTCCACATCTTCTGCGCCGGCCTCGATCGCGGCCATCATCACCGTGTCGGCATCGCCCACCGTGGCCGGGTAGCTGACCTGCCCCTTGCGGTCGAACATGAACGACACCGAGCCGGTCTCGCCGAGGTTGCCGCCATGCTTGCCAAAGGTCGAGCGCACGGTGCTGGCCGTCCGGTTGCGGTTATCGGTCATCGCCTCGACGATGATCGCCACGCCGTTCGGGCCATAGCCCTCGTAGCGGATTTCCTCGTAATTCTCGGCATCCCCGCCCTGCGATTTCTTGATCGCGCGGTCGATCACGTCCTTGGGCACCGAGTTCGATTTCGCCTCTTTCACGGCAAGGCGCAGGCGCGGGTTCTTGTCGGGATCGGGGTCGCCCATCTTGGCCGCCACGGTGATTTCCTTGGCGAGCTTGGAAAACAGTTTCGACCGCGCGGCGTCCTGACGCCCCTTGCGGTGCTGGATGTTCGCCCATTTGGAATGGCCTGCCATGGGTCTCTCCCGGTCGGTTCTGACAATCGCGCGGGTTTTACCCGTGCGCCCGCGCCACCGCAAGGCGCTGCATGTGCTGGGGGTCAGTCGACCTGCGGCGGGGGCGAGGAAAAGCGCCAGGTCTGCCCCTCGGGGCCAGTGATCGCGACCTCGGCCATGGGGTAGAGCAGGCCGTCAGCGCCGATTGCTTCGACCACGGCCTCGACGCCCTGACGCAGGATGTTCGGGTTGGTCTCGAACGCGACCTCGTAGGGGTAGCTTGCGCTGCATCCCGTCAGTCGCCCCGACCATGCGGCCGGCGCCCCCGCCGGGGCCGGGCCGGTGCAGCGGCTGCCATCCGACAGGCGCACATCAATGGCCGCACGGCCGACCTCGACCGCGACGGGGCGCGGGCCCGAGGCGACACAGCCCGTCAGAAGGATGACGATCACCCCCATCAGCATGGTATCGGACAGCTTTGGAACCATGGGGCGGAACGTGCTCCTCACAGCGGCCAGATCAAGGGAATCGTCAGGCAGACGACCACCCCGAGGCTGAGGTTAAGCGGAATGCCCGTGCGAAGGAAATCGGTAAAACGATACCCGCCCGGCCCATAGACCAGCATGTTGGTCTGATACCCGATGGGCGTGGCGAAACAGGCCGAGGCCGCGATCATCACCGCCACGACCAGCGGGCGCGGATCGACCCCCGTCGCCTCGGCGAGGGCGATGGCGATGGGCGCCATGATGACCGCGATCGCATTGTTCGACACCAGTTCGGTCAGGACGGTCGTGATGAAATAGACCGCCCAGATCAGGACCACCGGGGGCATGGTCTGCAGCCATGGCGCCACGCTGCCCACGATCAACTGGATGCCGCCCGTGTGGTCCAGCGCCGCGCCCACGGCCAGCATGGCAAAGATCAGCGCCAGCAACCGCCCCTCGACGAAAGAAAATGCCTCCTCGGCGTCGATGCAGCCGGTCAACAGCACGACGGCAACGGCAATGACGGCCAGCGCCAGGATCGGTGCCACGTCGAAGGCGGCCAGCACGACGATCCCGGCCATGGCCGCCACCGCGATGGGCGCCTTGGTCCGGCGATAGGCGCGCTCGGACGGGGTGGTGACGTCGACAAGTTCCATATCGGCGGCGAGGCGCTGGATGTCGGCCGGGTCCCCCTCGAGCAGGAGCGTGTCGCCAACCCGCACCACGAGGTCGTCGAGCTGCCGCCCGATATTCTGGTTCCGGCGGTGCACGGCCAGCGGATAGACCCCGTAGCGCCGCCGCAGTCGCAGGTTGCCAAGCGAGCGCCCCACCATCTTGCAGCCCGGTGTGATCAGCACCTCGACCGTGGTCGTGCGCACCTGGCTCAGCTTGTCGACGGTCTTGAGCTCCTTGGATTGCTGCAGGCCCAGAACCTCGCTCATGTCGGTGCGCAGAACCACGCGGTCACCCGGCTCCAGCACGACACCCGTCATGTCGCGCCGAAGGGACGCATCCCCGCGCAGCACGTCGATCAGGCGCACGCCTTCGCGGCGGAACAGGTCCACCTCGTTCACGTTCTGCCCGATCAGGGCCGATCCCTCGGGGACGGCCACCTCGGTGAAGAACTTGGCCTTGGACCGACCCGACCCCAGCAGCGAGGCCATCGAGCTGCGATCCGGCAACAGGTGCCGGCCCACCACCAGCAGGTAGATCATGCCCCAAGCCACAACGACGAGGCCGATGGGGGTGATCTCGAAAATCGTGAACGGCTCCAGCCCCTGCACCCGCGCGACGCCATCGACCAGCAGGTTGGTCGAGGTGCCGATCAGGGTCAGCGTGCCGCCCATGATCGCGGCATAACTGAGCGGGATCAGCAGCTTGGAAGGCGAGCGTTCGAGAATGCGCGCCACCTGCACGAAGACCGGGATCATGATGACGACGATGGGCGTGTTGTTCATGAAGGCCGAGGCAATGGCCACGAACCCCAACAGCGTCGCCAGCGCCAGCCTTGGCCGTCGGCCTGCATTGGCCTCGGCGAATTTGGTCAGCCGGTCCAGCGAGCCGGTGCGCACCAGGGCGCCCATGATGATGAACATGGCGGCAATCGTCCATGGTGCGGGATTGGCCAGAACCTCGAGCGCGGCGTCATAGGGCAGCAGGCCCAGGGTCAGCAAACCGGCCACGCCGCCAAGCGCGACCACCTCGGTCGGCCAGACTTCGCGCAGGAACAGGCCGAACATCACCAGCAGGACGACAAGCGCCAGAACCCCTTCGCCGGTCTGAGACAGGTTGAGATCGAGCATGTATGTCCCTTGCCACCGGGGATGCCCCCGACCCGCCGCGCATCATTGACGAGGAAAACCGTGGCTGCAAGACGCGACTTCCCCGGCGCGACCAATCGGCCTCAGACCGCGGTTGCGACCGGCTGCGCCTTGCGGGGTTGCACCAGAAACAGGCCGACCATCATCAGCGCGAGCGCCGCCCAGACCCAGGGCGAATAGCTTTCGCCCAGGATCAGCTTGGCCCAGAGAATGCCGCAGCCCGTCACCAGATAGCTGACCTGCGCGGCAAAGACCGCCCCGGCGCGGCCCACCAGCCAGACATAGCCTGCATAGGCCATGGCATGGGCCAGCGACGATCCGACGATGGCCAAGTCGGGCGCGCCATAGGGCGGCAAGGGCGCGATCCATTGCCCCGTCATGATGGCCAGGGGCGCAGACAGCACCAGCCCCACCGCGGACGCGCCCAGCAGGACCTGCACGGGGTCCAACCCCTCGGTCCCGTAGCGCGCCACGAAATTCCCCTCGACCGCGTAGAAGGCCGGGGCGACCAGCGCCATCGGCAGCCACCAGACCATGGCCGGGTCGGGCAGGCTGGCCTCGGGCAGGCCGATCAGCAGGATGGCGGCAAACCCCAGGACCAGGCCCGTCAGCCGCAGCGCCGAAAACCGGTCCATCCCAAGGGCCAGTGCGATGGGAAAGGACAGCATCGGCACGGTCGACAGCACGATCGACAGGATGCCCGAGGGCAGGTGGATCGCCGCCGTATAGCTGGCCGAGTTGGGCAGCAGCGTGCCGATCAGCGCGATGATCGTGTAAAGCGCCACATGCCGCCCCGTGACCGGTAGCCGGCCGCCGCGCAAGGCGTTCAGCGGCGCAAGGATCAGCGCGCCGATGGCGAACTGCCAGAAGATGATCCCGAAATGGCGATAGCCGTCCGAGACGGCGATCTTGGCGAAGGGCTGCGTGATGCCCCAGGCGGCGCCGATCCCGACCAAAAGGGCGATCAGCACCAGCCGGTCGCGGCTCACGGGGTCGCCTCTTGCAGGCGGCCGCCGACCCGGATGGGCGCGACGCGCGTGGCCTTGCCCGTACGGTCGTCGGTCTCGACATAGACGCCCGACAGGGTGGCGGGTTCGGCCGCGGGCGTGAAGCGGCCCTTGGGCATGCCGGTGATGAAGCGGCGCAGCGGCTCGTCCTTTTCCATCCCGATGACCGAGTTGTAGTCGCCGCACATCCCGGCGTCCGACTGATAGGCCGTGCCGCCCGGCAGGATCATCGTGTCCGAGGTCGGCACATGGGTATGGGTGCCGACAACAAGGCTGGCGCGGCCGTCGCAGAAATGGCCGGTGGCCATCTTCTCGCTGGTCGCCTCGGCATGGATATCGACGATCACCGCGTTCGCCTGCCCGCCGAGCGGATAGGTCCTGAGCGCGGCATCGAGCGCCGAGAACGGATCGTCGAAGGGCCGTTTCATGAAGACCTGGCCCAGGGCCTGCGCCACCACCACGCGACGGCCGGCGCGGGCCTCGAACATGCGGATGCCCTTGCCCGGTGCCTGTTTGGCATAGTTGATCGGGCGCAGTATGCGCGGCTCGGCCTCGACGACCTGCATCATCTCGCGCTGGTCGAAGGCGTGATCGCCAAGGGTGATGCAATCGGCCCCGGCCTCGAGGATCTCCTTGGCATGCGCGCCCGACAGGCCCGCGCCATTGGTCGCGTTCTCGGCGTTCACGACGACGAAATCCAGCCGCCAATCGGCCTTGATCCGGGGCAGATGCGCGGTGATCGCCGTGCGGCCTGCCCGACCCATCACGTCACCAAGGAACAGCAGTTTCATGCCCCCCGATTATGCCGCGACGATGCGCACGGCAAGGGGCGGCAGGGCGACCGTCTAGGACCGAATGACGCCCCGCTCAGTCACGATGGCATCCAGCCGTTCATCCGTGGGTTCGACCGGAAGGGGCGGCAATTGCTGCGCGGCATAGGCAAGCCCGATGGCGCGAACGGGCCCCGCGGCGCGCAGACGCGCCAGTGTTCGGTCGTAGAAGCCGCCGCCATAGCCCAGCCTGTTGCGCGCTGCATCGAACCCGACCAGCGGCACGATCAGCACCTCGGGCGTGACCCAATCACCATGTTTGGGCACCTTGGCGCCGAATGGCCCCTCAACCACCACACAGCCCGGCGCCCAGGCGCGAAACTCAAGCGGCAGCCGATTGCCAGCAATCACCGGCACACAGATCTGCGATCCAGCCTCGTGCAGCGCCGTCATGGCGGGCAGCGGATCGATCTCGGTGCGAATCGGCATGTATCCCGCGACGGTTCGGCCCGCGGCCGCACCGATCGCGGCCAGAACATGCTGCGTCGCGTGCTGGGTGGCGGGTCCGCCGGCGTCATGGGCCTGTTTCCGGGCGGCATAGGCGCGCTTGCGCAACAGGGCTTTGTCATCGTGGCTCATGCCCCGCACCCTTCCCCGGCAACCGGGCAATCGCAACAGGCCGCGCGACGCACAAGCGGGCTTTTCCGACACGCACCCGCGCGCTACGCCTTTCATCGACGGGCAGAACAGGGGCGACCATGCTGACACTCGACCATATCGCAATTTCGACCGAAGCGCTGGAAACCGGCGCGATCGATCTGGAGGACAAGCTGGGCGTGCCCCTGTCAAAGGGCGGCCAGCATGCGGCCATGGGCACGTGGAACAGGCTGCTGTCGCTCGGTCCCGGCGAATACCTGGAACTGATCGCCATCGAGCCGGGTGCGCCCGCCCCGCCGCAGCAGCGATGGTTCGACCTCGACAATTTCGCAGGGGTGACGCGCAGCACCACGTGGATCTGCCGCTGCGACGATCTCGACGCCGCGCTTGCCGCCGCGCCCGAGGGCGCCGGCGTTGCATGGGACCTGGCGCGCGCCGACCTGCGGTGGCGCATGGCGATCCCGCAAAACGGCCTCTTGCCCTTCTCGGGCCTGTTCCCCGCGCTGATCGAATGGACGGCACCCGCCCACCCCGCCGATCGGCTGGAAGATCGCGGCGTGCGCCTTACGGGGCTGCGCCTGGTCTCGCCTCAGGCCGAGGCGCTGGCCGCCGCGCTCGCGCCCCTCGTCCGCGACGACCGGATCGAGGTTCTGCACGGCGAGACGCCGCGCATGGAGGCCATTCTGAGCACGCCGAACGGCGAGATCCGCCTGTGATCCGGCCGGCCCGCCCCGGCGATGCCGACGTCATCGCCACGATCTGGAACGCGATCATCCGCGACACCGTCATCACTTTCACCACGGCCGAGAAAACGCCCGACGCCCTGGCCCGCAGCATGGAGGACGGCGCGCCCTTCGTCGTTGCCGAACATGTTGGGGGTGTCGTGGGCTTTGCCACGGCAAGTCAGTTTCGCGGCGGGCCGGGCTATGCCCATACATGGGAGCATTCGATCCACGTTGCCGACACGGCCCGCGGCCGCGGGATCGGCCGTGCCCTGATGGCGGCCATCGAGGCGGCGTTGCGGGCGCGCGGCGCGCATTCGGTCTTCGCGGGCGTCTCCGGTGAAAACGCCGAAGCCATCGCCTTTCACACGGCGCTTGGATATGCCGAGGCCGCACGCCTGCGCGAGGTGGGGTGGAAATTCGGTCGCTGGCACGATCTGGTTCTGCTGCAAAAGATGCTTTGATCCGCTTTCGCCCGGACGAAACGGCCCCTGCCGCGCGACGAGGTTTCCCCTGCCGCTCGCCGGCGGGTTGCGCTAGAAGACGCTCATGTCGCTCTGGTCCCGCATATCCGACGCGCTTGCCGCCCTTGCCAAGGGCGAGGGATTGTCGAGTGTCTTCGACCGCTTGCGCACCCCGCCCGAACGCACGGTCGCCTTCACCATCGCGGTGATCGCCCTGTCCGCCAAGATGGCCAAGGCCGACGGCCTTGTGACCCGCGACGAGGTCGCCGCGTTCCGCGATGTCTTTCACGTCGCCGCCGAGGAGGAACGCGCGGCGGCCCGCGTTTTCAACATGGCACGCGAGGATGTCGCCGGTTTCGAGGATTATGCCCGCCGAATCGCCCGCATGTTCAAATCCGAGGACCAGCCCTGTGGTCAGGATTCGGTCCTGTGCGACCTGATGGAGGGTCTGTTCCACATCGCGGCCGCCGACGGCGAGTACCACCCCGGCGAGGACGCGTTTCTCAGCCGCGTGGCCGAGATCTTCGGGATGGAGCCGGCCACCTTTCGCAAGATGCGGGCGCGCCACATTCCCGATGCCGTGGCCGACCCCTACGCCATCCTGGGCGTGCCGCTCGATGCCTCGCTCGACCAGATCCGGGCCGCCTGGCGGGCCGAGGTGCGCAACACCCACCCCGACCGCATGATCTCGCGCGGGGTGCCGCCCGAGGCCGTGAAACTGGCCGAGGCGCGGCTGGCGGCGATCAATGCTGCCTGGGAAACCATCGAAGCCGAACGCAGCCGCCCAAGGACGCCCTAGGATGCGGATCGCGACCTACAATGTCGAATGGTTCCACGCCCTGTTCGACGATGACGGTCGGCTCTTGAACGACGCGGCATGGTCGGCCCGCCACGACGTGACGCGCGAAGATCAGATCGCGGCGCTTGCCCATGTGTTCCGCAGCCTCGACGCCGACGCGATCCTCGTGGTCGAGGCCCCCGACACCAGCCGCCACCGCGATGGCACCGTCGCGCTGGAAAGCTTCGCCGCCCATGCGGGCCTACGTGCGCGCAAGGCGCTGATCGGCTTTGCCAATACCACGCAGCAGGAATTGATGCTGCTCTACGACCCCGACATCATCGGCGCGCGCCATGATCCCCAGCGCGCCACCAGCGGGAAGGGCGGCGCCAATGGCGCCCCGCGGTTCGATGGCGCGTTTCGCATCGATCTGGATATCGACGCGACACAGGACGTGGTCACCTTTTCCAAACCCCCGCTCGAGGCCGCGCTCGAGACGCCGCTGGGACCACTGCGCCTGATCGGGGTGCATGTGAAATCCAAGGCCCCGCATGGCGCCAACACCCCCGACGAGGTGATGCGCATCGCCATCGCGAATCGGCGCAAGCAACTGGCGCAATGCATCTGGCTGCGCCGGCGGGTCGAGACGCATCTGGCGGCCGGCGAAGACGTGATCGTGCTGGGCGATCTCAATGACGGGCCGGGCCTCGACGAATACGAGAAACTCTTCGGGCGGTCCGGCGTCGAAATCCTCATGGGTCTGGACGCGCCCCGCGATCTGCGGCTCTACGATCCCCATGCCGACCGCGCCCTGCAAAGCCGCCTGGCGGCGCAATCCAGCACGGCGCGGTTCTTCATCGAAGAGGAAGATCGCTATCTCTCGGCCTTGCTCGACTACATCATGGTGTCGCCCGGCCTGCGGGCCCATGCCGGATCATGGCGCATCTGGCACCCGTTCGAAGACCCCGGATGCTGGCGCGACGCCCGCTTGCGCGATGCGCTGCTGACCGCCTCAGACCATTTCCCGGTCACCTTGGATCTGGATGCGACACCTTCATGAGGCGGCCAACCCGTCCTATATTGTCCCTATGACCCGCCGTCGCCTGATCCCCGCCGCCCTCGCCACGCTCCTTGCTGCTGGCCCCGTCAGCGCGCAGCAGGATGATGGCGACATGTCCGAAGGGCTCGACCTCCTGCGCGAAGGCTCGCGCATGATCCTCGAAAACCTGCTCGACGACATGCGCCCCATGCTCGACGAGGTCCGCCCGTTCTTCGAAGAGGAGATGTTGCCTTTCCTCGAGGAACTCGGCCGCCAGATCGACGATCTGACCGCCTACGAGTTGCCCGAACGCCTGCCCAACGGCGATATCATCATTCGGCGCTCGCCCGATGCCCCACCGCTCGACGCCCCCCAGCCCGAGGTTGGCGACGGCGGCGAGGTCGAACTCTAAACGCCCCCCGTCGCCCTATCTTTATCCCGAAAATATGCACCGCGCGGAACGCGCGACAGCCCCGCAAGGGGCTCAAGGCCCCTTGCGGGGCTTGCCCGGGCGACGGCAAAGCCGGCGCAATCCCTCAGAAATCCTTGAGCATCCGCGTCGTCTCGGGGTCGAGGAACCCCGCCACCGTCGCCTCGGTTTCCAACGCCATCGCGCGGTTCAGGTCGGGCAGGCCGGCGGTGTTCAACACGCGCTTCATCGCCCGCATCGACAGGGGCGGCAGGTCGGCCAGCCGCGCGGCCACCACCATCGCCTCCTCCATCAGCGCCTCTTCCGGCACCACGCGCCAGGCCAGGCCCATCTCGGCCAGGTCCGCCGCGTCATACCGCTCGCCCAGAAACAGCATCTCGCGCGCCTTGGCGAGGCCCACCAGCGACGGCAGGATGGCCGTGACGGCCCCCGTCACGAACAGGTTCAGAGACACCTCGGGGAAGAACCCCCGCGCGCTGTCGGCCCAGATCGGGAAATCGCAGTTGATCGCCCATTCGAAGCCGCCGCCCACGGCCCAGCCGTTGATCGCGCCCACCACCGGGGCCTCGCCCTGCACCAGCGCCACGGTGCAGCGCTGGATCGCCTCGACCAGATCGCGGGCTTCGTCCTCGCTGTCGGGGTGCACATGCGCCTGCCGGTCGTCGCCCGCGCAAAACGCCCGCCCCGCCCCGGTCAACAGGATCACCCGCGTTTCGGGGTCGGCATTGGCATCTTCGACCGCGCGCGCAAGGTCGTCGATCAACTGACGGTTCATGGCATTCAGCCGCTCGGGCCGGTTCAGGGTGAGGATCCGCACCGCGCCGCGCCGCTCGCTCAACACCGTCTCGTAGGTGAAATCGCTCATTCATACCCCCGTATCACGCGTTTTGTCTTGCCCTCGGTCCGGGGCAGCGTGCCATGGGGCAGCAGCACCACCTCGGCCGTCGCCCCCAGCCGCGCCTTGATCTCTTGCGCCACGGCCTCGGCCAAAGCCCCGGCCTGCGCGCCTTGGGCCAGTTCCACCTCGAGCGGCAGGCGATCATAGGGCGGCGGGGTGTCGAGCCGGACGCGGTACTCGCCCGACAACTCGGAAAAGGAATTGACCACGGCAGCCACCATGGACGGGAACATGTTCAGCCCCCGCACCACCACCATATCATCCGAGCGCCCCACCACGCGGAACCGGAACCCGGTTACGCCGCAGGCACAGGACTCGGTTGCCACGATTTCCAGGATGTCGCCGGTGCGAAACCGCACCAAGGGCTGACAATCGCGGATCAGGTGGGTCAGCACCAACTCCCCCCGCTGGCCCGGCGCGATGGGGACCACATCACCGCTGTCGGGGTCGATCAGTTCGGGGTGCATCACGTCCATCCCCATGAAATGCAGCGCCGTGTCATGGGGACATTCGGCGGCGAAATTGCAGAAAACGTCGGACACGCCGTAATTGGCATTGCGCGCCTGCATGCCCCAGGTCTCCATCATCCGGGCGCGAAAGGCCGGGTCATCCACCCCCGGTTCACCGCCGAACAGGCCCAGTTTCAGGCCCAGATCGCGCGGATGGGTGCCCGGAAAGCGTTCGGCGATGACACGCTCCAGCACCGCCGGGTAGGAGGGTGTGCAAGAAATCGCGTCAACCCCCACCTCTCGGATCGTGCGCACCAGCAACTCGGTCGACCCGACGCCGAACGGCACGACCAGCGCGCCCGTCTCCTCCAGCGTCATGTGATCCGACAGGCCGCCCATCCACATCTGGTAGTTCAGGCAATGCACCACGCGGTGGCCCGGCCCCAGCCCCGCCGAGGCCTGGCAGCGCCCGCCGACTGCCGCCGTGATCCGCGCGTCGCGGGCGGACAGCGCAAGGTTCATCGCCTGGCCCGTCGTGCCGCTGGTGCGGTGCAGGCGCACCGCTTGTGACACGGGCGTGGCGAGGTAATTGCCAAACGGAGGGTGCGCGGCCTGCGCCACGCGCAGTTGCGATTTGTCCGACAGGGGCAACTCGGGCAGGTCCTCCAACCGCGCGGGCGGGGGCCGGTCCAGCCACAAGGTTCGATAGAACACCGAGTTTTCGGTCACATGCGCCCGCTGTTCCGCCCAGGCCGCCGCCCTGTGCGCGGCCAGATCCTCGGCGCTGGCTTGTTCCGCCCCCCTCACACACTCCATCACCGCACCCCGTTGTCATCCGCCATGGGATCGGACCAGCGCCGCAGCCCCCCGTCAAGCACCGCCATCGCGGCTTTCTTCCCCTTTCGCCTTGAGACGGGCGGGTCCGGGGCGCATATCTTGGCTCAACACAGATCAAACGACGACAGACGAGGTTTCCCAGATGAACGTGCCCTTCCCCGCCACCCTGCCCCGTGACGCCGCGACCGAGGCGGGGGGCGTGCCGCTTGGCGATCTGCCGGAATGGAACCTCGACGATCTTTATACCGCGCAGGACGCACCTGAGCTCAAGCGCGACCTTGATTGGCTGGAAGAGGCCTGCGCCTCCTTCGCCACCGATTACGAGGGCAAGCTGGCCGATCTGGACGCGAGCGCCCTGCTGGACTGCGTGCGACGCTACGAGAAGATCGACCTGATCGCGGGGCGCATCATGTCCTTTGCGGGCCTGCGCTATTACCAGCACACAACCGACGCCGAGCGCGCCAAGTTCATGTCCGACATGCAGGACAAGATCACGACCTTCACCACGCCGCTGGTCTTCTTCAGCCTCGAATTCAACCGCATCCCGGATGAGCGCTATGACGCGCTGATGGCTGAAAACGCCGAACTCGCCCGCTACAAGCCCGTCTTCGACCGCATGCGCGCGATGAAGCCCTACCAGTTGTCGGACGAGTTGGAGAAATTCCTGCACGATCAGTCGGTGGTCGGGTCGTCGGCGTGGAACAAGCTGTTCGACGAAACCATCGCGGGGCTGAGTTTCGAGGTCGAGGGTGAAACGTTCGGCATCGAAGCCACGCTGAACCTGCTGAGCGAGCAGGACCGCGCCAAGCGCGAGGCGGGTGCGCGGGCGCTGGCCGAGACGTTCCAATCCCGCTTGCCGCTCTTCGCCCGCGTTCACAACACGCTGGCCAAGGAAAAGGAAATCGAGGATCGCTGGCGTGGGTTGCCCACCCCGCAGACGGGTCGCCACCTTGTCAACCATGTCGAGCCCGAGGTGGTCGAGGCGCTGCGCAACGCCGTCGTCAACGCCTATCCGCGCCTCAGCCACCGCTACTACAAGCTGAAAGCCAAGTGGCTGGGTCTGGACACGCTGCAAGTCTGGGACCGCAACGCCCCCCTGCCGATGGAGGAAACCCGCATCGTCGGCTGGGACGAGGCGCGCAAACTGGTCTCAGACGCCTATGCCGGCTTCGACCCGCGCATGGCGGAATTGGCCGAGCCGTTCTTCACCGATGGCTGGATCGACGCGGGCGTGAAAGAGGGCAAGGCGCCCGGCGCTTTCGCGCATCCCACCGTCGTGGACGTGCACCCCTACGTCATGCTCAACTACCTCGGCAAACCGCGCGATGTGATGACGCTCGCGCATGAGTTGGGCCACGGTGTCCACCAGCGCCTTGCCGCCGGTCAGGGTGAATTGTTGTCCTCCACCCCCCTCACGCTGGCCGAAACGGCCAGCGTCTTCGGCGAGATGCTGACCTTCCGCAAGATGCTGTCCGAGGCCAAGGACCCGCAGCAGAAAAAGGTCATGCTGGCCGGCAAGGTCGAGGACATGATCAACACGGTCGTACGCCAGATCGCCTTCTACGATTTCGAATGCAAACTCCACCAGGCGCGCCGTGGCGGCGAGTTGACGCCCGACGACATCAACGCCCTGTGGATGAGCGTGCAGGCGGAGTCGCTTGGGCCGGTGTTCGAGTTCATGGACGGGTACGAGACCTTCTGGGCCTATATCCCGCATTTCGTCCACTCGCCCTTCTACGTCTATGCCTATGCCTTCGGCGATGGCCTCGTGAACGCGCTGTATGCCGTCTATGAGGAGGGCACGCCCGGCTTCGAGGAGAAATATTTCGAGATGCTCAAGGCGGGCGGGTCCAAGCACCACAAGGAATTGCTGGCACCCTTCGGCCTCAATGCCTCCGACCCCGCGTTCTGGGACAAGGGGTTGAGCATGATCGAAGGGTTCATCGACGAGCTGGAAGCGATGGAATAACCCCGCGCGCCGGCCCTGCCCCTCAGAACGGGAACAGGGCGGGCACGACGAAGGTGACGATCGCTGCCACCAGCGCCGTCAGGGGCAGGCCGATCTTGAGGAAATCGACGAACTTGTAGCCGCCGGGGCTGACCACCAGCGTCACCACCGGCGACGACACCGGCGAGGCAAAGCCGGCTGAGCCCGCGATCAGAACCGCGATGGCCATCGGCAACGGCGACACCCCCATGGACAGCGCCGCATTCACCGCGATGGGCGCCACCAGCACCAGGGTGGCTGTGTTCGACAGGATCCAGCTGAGCGACATGGTCAGGGCGAACAGCGCGAACAGAACAGCGCGCGGGCTGTCGTCACCGGCCAGCTGCAGCAGCCCCTGCACGATCATGTCGGCGCCCCCCGTCTTGTCCAGCGCTGTGGACAGCGGCAGCATTCCCGCGATCAGAACCAGCGTTTCCAGCCGGATCGACCGGTAGGCCTGGTTGGTCGAGATCGTCCCGGTCAGCACGGCGGCAATGGCGGCCAGGATCACGGCAATGGTGATCGACAGCCCCCCGATCGAGACCGCGATCATGGTCAGCAGGATAATCAGCGCGATCCAGAGCTTGTGGGAATTCGGCACCGATTGCGCGCGCTCGGCCGGTTCCTCGAGGATGACGAAATCGCGCCCCGTGGCGTTGATCGCGTCCAGCTTGGGCCAGGGCCCCGCCACCAGCAGCCGATCGCTGCCACGCAGCGGCACGGTCTGCACCTCTTGCATAGGTGTGGCGTCGCGCAACAGGTCCAGCACCTCGAGCCCGTAGCGGTCACGAAACCCGAGATCGGCAAGGGTGCGGCCGCGGATCGCGGCCTCGGGGTGGATCATCACCTCCATGATCCCCAGCGTGTCGATCCAGCGGTTCATGTCCTCGTAGAAGCTGCGGAAATGGCCCAGTCCGGGGGTTCGGGCAAAGGCCGCGATCTCGGCGACGTCGCCGGTGACGACGATCAGATCACCCTCGCGCAGTTCCATCCCCGCGTTGTAAAGCGCGGTTTGCGCCCCCGCGCCCGGCCCGCGCCGCCACCGCGACAGAACGCGCGGCGCCTGGGCCAGCAATGACCCCAGGGCCTCGCCGCGCATGTCCCGTGTTACGCGCAAGACCTCGACCCCTTCGAACCCGTGACTGCGATACAGCTCGGCAAAGGATCGATCCCTGCGTCGGGCCAGCCCCGTACCATCGGCGGTCAGCGGCCCCAGCATGTGCCGGCCCACGAAAACGAAGAACACCACCGTCCCCAACAGGACGAGCGCCCCGACAAGGCTGAAGCTGAAGAACCCCAGCGGTTGGCCCGTCGCCTCGCGCAGCGCGTCCGAAACCGCAAGGTTGCCGGGCGTGCCGATCAGCGTCAGCATCCCCGAGATCAGCGCCCCGAAGGACATCGGCAGCAACAGGCGCGCGGCATTGATGCCGCTGTCGCGGGCGATGCGCATCACGATGGGAATGAAGATCGCCACGACGGCGGTCGAGGACATGACCGACCCGAGGATCGCCGCCCCGACGCTGAGCGGGATCATCAGGCGCACCTCTTGCCCGCGCCCGAATTTCAGGATGCCGTCCCCGACCGTGCGCGCCACGCCGGTGCGGTCCAGCATCTCGCCCACCACGAACAGGCCGGCCACCATGATGATGATCGTCGCGCCGAACCCGGCCACCGCCTCGGACGGGGTCAGGATGCCCGACAGGGCCAGCGTGACCAGAACGAACAGGGCGATCAGATCATAGCGCACCCGGTTCGAGGCCATCATGATCGCGGCCACACCCATGAGGTAGAAGACCAGCGTCGCGTCGCTTGGCATGGCGTGCCCCCGCAGTGTCTGTCCCCCTCGCCTAGACGATCGCCGCCGACAGGGCCAGTCCCGTGGTTGCGCCCCGTCGCCGCGCGACCCGTCCGGTGGTCGAACGGCGCGGTCGCGGCCGTACGGCGGACACGATCCGCGACATGATGCGATTCGTGGATCATTCTTCGCATTGGAAACAGGCACGTCGCCTTTCGGGCCGCCCGAAAATGGCGCACCGATTGGCGGCCGGCGATCACCGCCAGGTCGGAAGTCTACGCCCGTCCAAGGGCAGGACAGACCCTTTGGTGACCATGGCCTGTCACTGACCGCGTCATCCGCCCCCACGCGAGTCGACTTGATTTCAACAGTTTATGCGGAACGACACCTTAACGCTGTCACACACCGGGGCACGCCGGGCGCCGGATCAGTGGATCCGCCATCCGGGTGGCAGAGTGCACCGTTCAGGGGCCGCATGGATGTCAATTAAAGCTTGACCGATCGCGCCGAGCGGACCAATCGTTGAATGGTTCGTTACCATTTCACATATGGATCAACCTTGGGTCGTATCAGTGCTAGAGAAGACGCCAGTCACCAATGACAACGCATCGCGGGCCAGGGCGCAGATCCGCGACCTCATCCGCAACGGGGACGTCGCGCGGGATGGCAAGCTGCCCCCCGAACGGGATCTCTGCGCGCGGTTCGACATCAGTCGGCGCGCCGTGCGCCGGGCGCTCGACTCGCTCGAGGCCGAGGGGCTGATCTGGCGTCATCAGGGCAAGGGCACCTTCGTGGGTGAGCGCCCCGATCCCAAGGGGCACCTGGCCGCGGCCATCGCGCCGCAGACCGACCCGATGACGGTGATGGAGGCGCGCCTGGCCATCGAACCGGAACTGGCGGCCCTGTGCGCCCGCCGCGCCACGGCCGACGACGTGGCCCGCATGCGCGATCTGGCCTCCCGCACCTCCCAGGCGGCCGACCGCGACGCCGCGGAACTGTGGGATGGGTCCCTGCACCGCTACATCGCCCGGATCGCCGATAACGCCATCCTTCACACCGCGTTTTCCCTGATCAACGAGGTGCGCGGCGAACAGCGGTGGCAAACGGAACGGGAAATGGCGCGCTCGCCCGCGCTGCGCGCGGAATATGACAAGCAGCATGCCTCGATCATCGACGCGATCCACCTGCGCGACGAAGATCTCGCCCGCCAGGCCATGCGCGCGCATCTGACCGAGTTGCGGATGAACCTCGAACGCGTCCGCAAAGGGGGATCGGAATGACCAACCCCGCCCAACCGCTGCTGGAGGTGCGCGACTTGTCGGTGCGCCTGGATGGTGCCGAAAGAAACATCGTCGATCAGGTGTCCTTTTCCGTCGATGCGGGCGAAACCCTGTGCCTTGTCGGCGAATCCGGCTGCGGCAAGAGCCTGAGCGCCTTGGCGTTGATGGGGTTGCTGCAATCGCCGCCGCTGTCGATCGTCGGCGGCACCGCGCGCTTTTCCGGCGCAGACCTTCTGCGCATGCCGCAGGCCGAGCGGCGTCGGCTGCGCGGTGGGCGCATGGCGATGATCTTTCAGGAGCCGATGACATCGCTGAACCCGGCGATCCGCATCGGTGAACAGATCGCGGAATCGGTGCGCCGCCACAGGCGCGCCACGACCGCCGAGGCCCGCGCCCGCGCGCTGGAGATGCTGCGCCGCGTGCGCATACCGGCCCCGGAAAAGCGGTTGGACGAATACCCGCACCAGTTGTCGGGCGGCATGCGTCAGCGCGCGATGATCGCAATGGCGCTGGCCAACGACCCCGAACTGCTGATCGCGGACGAACCGACCACGGCGCTGGACGTGACCATTCAGGCCCAGATCCTCGACCTGATGCGCGAGCTGCAATCGGAAACCGGCGCGGCGATGATCATGATCACCCATGACCTCGGCGTCGTGGCCGAGATGGCCGACAAGGTGGCGGTGATGTATGGCGGTCACATCGTCGAGGCCGGCACCACCCAGGCGATCTTCACCGATCCGCAGCATCCCTACACCATCGGGTTGATGAGTTCGATGCCCTCGCTGGGGGATCGGGGCGATCGGCTGGTGACGGTGCCGGGTGTCGTGCCGCAACCCGCCGACATGCCCGCCGGCTGCCGGTTCGCCACGCGCTGTCCCTTTGCCACGGCGGCCTGTGCGCAAAAGCCCGTGCTGCAAGCCTGCGGGCGCTCGCACCAGGTCGCTTGTGTCCGGGCACCGCTGGAAGACCTTGTCGCCCACCCATTGCCGGAGACCGGAACATGAGCGTCATCCTGTCCGCGCGCAATCTGCGCAAGGAATTCGTCACCGCGCGGCCCCTTTTCGGGGCACCGACGGTGGTGCGGGCTGTCGATGGGGTGTCGCTCGATATCGAGAAGGGCGAGACCTTTGCCATTGTCGGCGAAAGCGGATGTGGCAAATCTACCCTTGCGCGGCTGCTCTTGCGGCTTATCGACCCCAGCGATGGCGAGGTCTGGTTCAACGACGAGGATCTGGCCGGGATCGATGCAGGCCGCATGCGCGCCCTTCGCCGGGATCTGCAATTCATCTTTCAGGATCCGTTCAGTTCGCTGAACCCGCGCATGACCATCGGAGCGCTGATCGCGGAACCGATGCAGGCCCATGGCATCGGTAGGGCCGAAACACGGCGCCAGCGCGTGGCCGAGTTGCTGACGCGCGTCGGCCTGCCGCCCGCCGCCGCCGACCGGTTTCCGCACGAGTTTTCGGGCGGCCAGCGTCAGCGCATCGGCATCGCCCGCGCGCTGGCCACTGGTCCGACCGTGCTGATCGGGGACGAGCCGGTCAGCGCGCTGGACGTGTCGATCCAGGCTCAGGTCGTCAACCTGCTGGAGGATCTGAAGGACGAATTGGGCCTGACCCTGGTGGTGATCGCCCATGACCTTGCCGTCATCCGGCACATGGCCGACCGTGTGGCCGTGATGTATCTCGGCGAAGTGGTGGAATGCGCGCCCGCCGCCGATCTCTACGACCGCCCGCGCCACCCCTACACGGCCACCTTGCTGGCCGCGATCCCGGTGGCCAGCTATGGCGCGCGTCGGGCGCACACGACAATCGAAGGCGACCCGCCCAACCCGATTTCACCCCCCTCGGGCTGCCGGTTTCACCCGCGCTGCCCACACGCGACCGAGCTGTGCCGCAGCGACCGCCCGGCGCTGCGCGATGCCGGCGCAGGGCGGCAGGTGGCCTGCCACCACGCGGACACCCTGACGCTGGCGGGACTTGGCGCGGTCGAGGGCGGCCGCAGCCCCGCCGCCGAGGCCCGCTTTGCCCTTTATGCCAAGGCCCGCGCCCAAGGGGCCGCGCACAGTGCCAATAACGACTCGGAACCGAGCATTTCACCAACAACAGACGGAGAGAACTGACATGAAGACGACGAAATCAGTCATGCTTGCGCTGGCTGCGGGCCTTATGGCGACCGCGGTGCAGGCGCAGGATCTGCGCATCGGTCTGCAAGACGACCCTGATGTGCTGGACCCCGACCAGTCGCGCACCTTCGTGGGGCGTATCGTCTATGCCTCGCTCTGCGACAAGCTGGTGGACATCACCCCAGATCTCGAAATCGTGCCGCAACTGGCCACGGGCTGGGAATGGTCCGAGGACGGCCTGCAACTGACCATGACGCTGCGCGAAGGTGTCGTGTTCCACGATGGCACGCCGTTCGATGCCGCCGCCGTCGCCGCCAATATCGACCGCAGCCAGAACCTGCCCGAAAGCCGCCGCAAGTCGGAACTGGCCTCGATCACCGGGGTCGAGGTGGTCGATGACTACACGATCCGCTTCACCCTTGGCGCGCCTGATGCCACGCTGCTGGCCCAGTTCGCCGACCGTGCGGGCATGATGCTGTCGCCCACCGCCGCCGACGCGGCCGGCACCGATTTCGGCCTTGCGCCCGTGTGCTCCGGCCCGTTCAGCTTTGTCGAGCGGATCCAGCAGGACCGTATCGTGCTCGAGGCGTTCGACGACTACTGGAACGCCGATGCGATCAATTTCGACACGGTGACCTTCCTGCCGATCCCGGACACGACCGTGCGCCTCGCCAACTTGCGGGCCGGCGACCTCGACATGCTCGAGCGTCTGGCCGCCACCGATGTGGCGTCGGTCACGGCCGATGACGACCTGCTGATGGAACAGGCTGTGTCGCTCGGCTACCAGGGCATCACGATCAACGTGGCCAATGGCGAGGGCGCCGACAGCCCGATCGGGCAGAGCGAACTGGTGCGTCAGGCCCTGTCGCTGGCCATTGATCGCAACGTGATCAACCAGGTCGTTTTCGAAGGTGCCTTCGCCCCCGGCAACCAGCCCTTCCCCCCGACCTCGCCCTGGTACAACGACGCCTACCCCGTGCCCGAGCGCGACGTCGAGGCCGCCCGCGCCCTTCTGGAGGAAGCCGGCTATCCCGACGGTGTCGATATCGAGGTTCAGGTCGCCAACAACCCGGTGCAGTTGCAACTGATGCAGGTCGTGCAGGCCATGGCCGGTGAGGCCGGCATCCGGATCGACATCGTGGCCAAGGAATTCGCCACCCTGCTGTCCGACCAGTCGGCGGGCGCCTATACCGCCAGCCAGATCGGCTGGTCCGGCCGGGTCGATCCCGATGGCAACATCCACCAGTTCATGACAACCGATGGCGGGATCAACGACAGCGGCTATTCCAACCCCGAGGTGGATCGCCTGCTGAACGAGGCCCGCACCTCGACCGACATGGACACCCGTCGGGCAGCCTATAACGCCGCGCGCGACATCCTGATCGAGGATCTGCCGATCATCTACCTCTATCACGTGACGTGGATCTGGGCGCTGGACGACGCGATCGAGGGGTTCGTGCCCTATCCCGACGGGATGATCCGCCTCGAAGGCGTCAGCATGGCCGCCGAGTGATCGCGCGAGCCTGACCAAAGACCGGACCGTGCGGGGGCGCTTGTCCCGGCCCCGCACGGCCCACCGATTTTCCACGCCGCCTTCTGCCGCCCTTGCCCGGAGAGCCCACATGCTGGCCTTTATCGGACGCCGTATCCTGATCGCGATCCCGACGATCATCCTGATCTCGATCTTCGTCTTCGCCCTGCAAAAGATGCTGCCGGGCGACCCCGTGCTGGCCATGGCCGGCGAAGAGCGTGACCCCGAACTGATCGAGATGCTGCGCGAACGCTATCGGCTGAACGATCCGATCCCGGTGCAGTATTTCACATGGATCGGCAACGCGTTGCAGGGCGATCTGGGCATTTCGCTGCGCACCAACCAACCGGTGCTGGAACTGATCGGCCAGAAACTGCCCGTGACGCTGCAACTGGCCATCATGGCGCTGATCTTTGCCATCGTGATCGGTGTGCCCGCCGGGGTTCTCTCGGCCTACAAGAAAGGCACATGGATCGACTGGGTGGCCAATGTCGTGGCGCTGTCGGGCCTGTCGGTGCCGAATTTCTGGCTGGGGATCATGATGATCCTGCTCGTGTCGGTGCAACTGGGCTGGCTGCCCGCCTCGGGGTATCAACCCTTCTCCGACGGATCCGCTGCAATCCATCCGCACCATGCTGATGCCCGCCTTCGTGCTGGGCACGGCCCTGGCTGCAACGCTGATGCGCCACACCCGCTCGGCCATGCTGGGGGTGCTGAAATCCGACTATATCCGCACCGCGCGGGCCAAGGGCCTGTCCGAACGCATCGTGCTGATCAAGCACGCGCTCAGAAACGCCCTGGTTCCGATCGTGACCGTTACCAGCCTGATCTTCGGTGAACTCCTTGCCGGGGCCGTCCTGACCGAGCAGATCTTCACCATCCCCGGTTTCGGCAAACTGGTCGTAGATGCCGTGTTCAACCGCGACTACGCGGTGGTGCAGGGGATCGTTCTGTGTACCGGCGTCGCCTTCATCTTCATGAACCTCCTGGCCGACGTGGCCCAACGCATCCTGAACCCACGCATGAGGGACAAATGAGCGCGCTGACCGATCCGCAGATCACCGCCGCCGACCTGCCCAGGAAACGCAGCCGGTTCTGGACCAAGATGCGTGCCAACCCCGCCGCGCTGCTGGGGGCCTTTCTGGTGGCCTTCTTCTGCGCCGTGGCGCTGGCCGCCCCGATCCTGCCCATCGTCGAGCCGACGGCGACCGACTGGCTGGCCGTGCGGCAGGCCCCCTCTCTGACCCATCCGTTCGGCACCGTGAGATTGGGCGCGATGTGCTGTCGCGCATGGTCTGGGGCGCGCGCGCCTCGTTGCTGGCGGGGGTCGTGTCGGTTGCCATCGCGGTCTGCCTCGGTGTGCCGCTTGGGGTCATGGCGGGCTACATGGGCGGATGGACGGACGCCGCGATTTCCCGCGTGACCGAGGCGCTGCTGGCCGCGCCCTTCCTGATCCTCGCCATTGCGCTGGCGGCTTTCCTCGGGCCGAACCTGACGAATGCGATGATCGCCATCGGCCTGTCGGCCATGCCGATCTTCATCCGCCTGGCCCGCGCCCAGACCATGTCGGTCATGACCGAAGACTATGTCGAAAGCGCCCGTGCCGTGGGATTGCAGCCCTTTGTCCTGATCCGGCGTTACATCCTGCCCAACATCTTCCCGCCGATCCTTGTGCAGGCCACGCTGACCATTGCCACCGCCATCATCGCCGAGGCGTCGCTGTCCTTCCTCGGGCTGGGGCAGCAGCCGCCCGCGCCCTCCTGGGGGTCGATGCTGAACGTGGCCAAGAACTTCCTCGAACAGGCGCCCTGGATGGCGCTTTACCCCGGTGCCGCGATCTTCCTCGTGGTGCTTGGCTTCAACCTGCTGGGCGACGGTCTGCGCGACGCGCTGGACCCGCGTGACCATTGACCTGCCGATTTAGCAAGAACGGACCATTGCCATGACCTTTACCACCCGCCCCGAGATCAAGGGCACGTTCGGTGTCGTCGCCTCGACCCACTGGATCGCCTCGGCTGTCGGCATGAAGATCCTCGAGGAAGGCGGCAATGCCTTCGACGCCTCGGCCGCGATGGGCTTTGCCCTGTGCGTGGTCGAGCCGCATCTGAACGGCCCGCTTGGCGACATGCCGCTGATGATCCGCCCCACGGGCGATGCGACGCCGACGATGATCTGCGGTCAGGGCACCGCGCCCGCGGGGGCCACCATCGAACACTACAAGGCCGAGGGGCTGACGCTGATCCCCGGTTCGGGCCTGTTGGCGACGGTCGTGCCCGGTGCCTTCGGCGCATGGATGCTGATGCTGCGCGACCACGGGCAACTGCCGCTGCGCGCCATCCTCGAACCGGCGATCCACTACGCCCGCCATGGCCACCCCGTTCTGCCGCGCGTGGCCCATACGATCGCCGGGCTGGCCGATTTCTTCCGCGACGAATGGCCGACCTCTTACGCCACGTGGCTGCCGGGCGGCAACGCGCCCGAACCCGAAAGCCTGTTCAAGAACCCCGCGCTGGCCGACACGTGGACCCGCCTGTTGTCCGAGGCCGAGGCCGTCGATGGCCGCGAGGCCCAGATCCAGGCCGCGACCGATGCGTTCTACAAGGGCTTTGTCGCAGAGATGATCGACGACTACCTGCGCGACGCCTGCGTGATGGACGCCGCCGGCGGCCGCCGCAAGGGCGTGATGACCGGGCAGGACATGGCCGAGTGGTCCGCCACGAAAGAGGCCCCGCTGAGCGTCGATTACGAGGATTGGACCGTCTGGAAGGGCGGCACATGGACCCAAGGCCCCACCCTGCTGCAATCGCTCATGACGCTCTCGGGCGTGGATATCGCCGCGATGAACCTGAACGGGGCCGAGTTCGTGCATACCGTCACCGAGGCCATGAAGCTGAGCTTTGCCGACCGCGAGGCCTATTACGGCGACCCCGATCACACTGAAATCCCGGTCGAGACGCTGCTGTCGCCCGACTATGCCGCTACCCGCCGCGCCCAGATCGGGGCCAAGGCCTCGGACCAGCAGCGCCCGGGCGCGATCCCCGGTTTTGAGGCTTGGGCAGAGGCCGCGATAGACCGCGCAGGCCGTGATTTCGCGACCGGCCCCGGTGTCGGCGCGGGCGAGCCGACCATGGCCCACCTGACCGAACGGCGCGGCGACACGGTGCATATCGACGTCGTGGACCGCTGGGGCAACATGGTCTCGGCCACGCCCTCGGGCGGGTGGCTGCAATCCTCGCCCGTGGTGCCGGGGCTGGGCATGCCGCTCAACTCGCGCGCGCAAATGTTCTGGCTGGACGAGGGGCTGCCGACCTCTCTGGCGCCGGGTCGTCGCCCGCGCACCACGCTGTCGCCGTCGATGGCGGCAAAGCGTGACGGCTCTCTGGACCTGACCTTTGGCACGCCGGGCGGCGACCAGCAGGACCAGTGGCAGTTGATCTATTTCCTGCGGCTCGTGCATGGCGGGTTGAACCTGCAAGAGGCCATCGACGCGCCGCTGTTCCATACAGGGCATTTCCAGGCGTCCTTCTACCCGCGCGGCACCCGGCCCGCGCACCTGATGCTCGAGCCGAATTTCGGCACGGCGGTGATCGACGATCTGCGCGCCCGCGGCCACGACATCGAGGTCGCCGAACCTTGGACGGTCGGCCGCCTGACCGCCGCCTCGCGGGACCGCGCCGGGGTGCTGCGCGGCGCGGCAACACCCCGCCTCATGCAAGCCTATGCCATCGGCCGCTGAACGGGGGGCAACATGACCTATTCCATCGTGGCCCATGATGCCGAGACCGGCCAATACGGCGTTGCCGTGGCCAGCCGCTTTTTCGCCGTCGGCGCCCTTGTTCCCCATGTCCGGGGCGGCAAATGCGCCGTCGCCACGCAGGCCTTCGTCAGCCCGATCTGGGGCATCGAGGCCGCCGACCGCATGGCCGCGGGCGAGGCTGCGGCGGATGTCCTGGCCGATCTGGTGGCACGCGATGCGGGTCAGGCCATTCGCCAGATCCACATGATCGACAGTGCGGGGCGCATTGCGGCCCATACCGGCGCGGATTGCGTCGATTGGTGCGGCCATGTCGCGGGCGACGGCGTTTCGGTCGCAGGCAACATGCTGGCCGGGGCTGCGGTGATCGACGAGACGCTGGCGGCCTATCACGCGCATGGGCACCTGCCCCTGGCCGAACGCCTGATGACGGCGATGGAGGCCGGGGCTGCGGCGGGCGGCGACAAGCGCGGCACGCAATCGGCGGCGCTGGTGATCCACAGGACCGAGGATTACCCGTGGCTCAGCCTGCGCGCCGACGATCACCCCGATCCGCTTGCCGAACTGCGCCGTCTCCATGATGTGGCCTTTGAACGCTACGCCCACGTGGCCGAGGCGATGCCGACCCGCGCCAATTTCTCGGGCACGACGGATCGCACGGGGATCGACGCGGCGATCAAGGCGGCCGATGAAAAACGCAAGGCCGAGGGGCGGCCCAGCCGGTCCTTTGCCACGGATCTGGATGGCTGAGGCCCGACGATGGCACAAGCGGTCAACCGGGCTGGTGACACGCGGCACGCGGCGCTAGCCTTTTTTGGGGGGGCCGCATCACGCGGACAAGGAAGGGGAGAGACATGGAACAGACAATCGGAGCGTTGTTGCAGGCGCACGAGGCCGAGGCACCTGCGTTCGGGGCGCCGGGGCGCGATTGGCAAAGCTATGGCGGGTTGCGGGATCTGTCGGCCGGCGTTGCGGCCAGCCTGCATGCGGCAGGTGTCGGGCGCGGGGATCGGGTGGCCATCGTCTTGCCGAACGGGCCCGAAATGGCGGCGGCCTTTGTCACGGTGGCACAGGTGGCCACGACCTGCCCGCTGAACCCGGCCTACAAGGAGGACGAGTTCGCCTTCTACCTCGAAGATCTCAAGGCCAAGGCCATCATCCTTCTGGACAGCGAGGAGGGCCCGGCCCTGGCCGCTGCGCGCAAGCTGGACCTGACGGTCATCCGCCTGACGCCCGAGGCCGACCGCGCGGCGGGGGCCTTTACCCTGACGCCCGAGCGCAGCGCCGGCACCGCCGATCCCGCCGCCCCCGGCGCCGATGACGTGGCGCTGATCCTGCACACGTCGGGCACAACCTCGCGGCCCAAGATCGTCCCGCTGCTGCAGTCGAACCTGGCCGCCTCGGCACGCAATATCGGCACCTCTTTGGCTCTGACCCCGGCCGATCGTTGCCTGAACGTGATGCCGCTGTTCCATATCCACGGGCTGATTGCCGCCGTCTCGGCCACGTTGGCCGCGGGCGGGTCGGTCTGGTGCGCGCCGGGCTTCGACGCGCTGAAGTTCTTCGGCTGGATGAAAGAGGCGCGCCCGACCTGGTACACGGCGGTGCCGACCATGCACCAGGCGATCCTGGCCCGCGCCGCCCGCAATGCCGAGACCATCGCCGAGGTGCCGCTGCGCTTCCTGCGGTCGTCCTCGGCCTCGCTGCCCGGCCCGGTCATGGAACAACTGGCCCAGACCTTTGACGCCCCGGTGATCGAGGGCTACGGCATGACCGAGGCCACGCACCAGATGGCCTCGAACCCGCTGCCGCCGCGCGCGCAGAAACCCGGCTCGGTCGGGGTCGAGGCCGGGCCACTGGTGCGCATCGCCCATGAGGCGGAGGATCGCCTGATCGAGGACACCGGCGAGGTGGTGATCTCGGGGCCGAACGTGACGCCGGGCTACGAGGGCAACCCCGAGGCCAATGCCAAGTCCTTCTTCGAGGCCGAGGGCAAACGCTGGTTCCGCACCGGCGATCAGGGGCAGTTCGACAACGAGGGCTACCTGACCCTGACCGGCCGCCTGAAGGAGATCATCAACCGCGGCGGCGAAAAGGTCAGCCCGCTCGAGGTCGATGGCGTGCTGTCGGCGCATCCGGCCATCGCGCAGGTCGTCACCTTTGCCCTGCCCCACCCCAAGCTCGGCGAAGAGGTCGCCGCCGCCGTCGTGCTGCGCGAGGGTGCCGAGGCCGACGAGGCCGCGATCCGGGCCTTCGCGGGCGAACGGCTGGCCGCCTTCAAGGTGCCGCGCAAGGTCGTCATCCTCGACGAGATCCCGAAAGGCGCCACCGGCAAGTTGCAGCGCATCGGCCTGGCCGAGAAACTGGGCCTGGCGGGGGGTGTCGGCGCATGAAGATCTGCATCTTCGGCGCCGGGGCCATCGGCGGTTACATGGGCGCAAAACTGGCGCAGGCCGGGGCCGATGTCAGCCTAGTGGCGCGCGGACCCCACCTGGCCGCGATGAAGGCAAACGGCCTGACCCTGATCGAGGAGAGCGGCACCAGCAACGTGTCCGTCACCGCCTCGGACGACGCCGCCGATCTGGGCGTGCAGGATTACGTGATCGTCACGCTCAAGGCGCATTCCGTGCCCCCCGTGGTCTCGAAAATGCAGCCGCTGATCGGGCCGGACACGACCATCGTTTCGGGCGTGAACGGTGTGCCGTGGTGGTATTTCCACAAGATCGGCGGCCCGCTCGAGGGCACGCGCCTGGCCACCGTCGATCCCGGCGATGCGCAGTGGGACGGCTTCGGCCCCGACCGCGTGCTGGGCTGCGTCGTCTACCCCGCAGCCGAGGTCTCGGAACCCGGCGTGATCCGCCATATCGAGGGCAATCGGTTCTCGCTCGGCGAACCCGACGGCTCGAAATCGGAGCGTGCGATGGCGCTGTCCAAGGCACTCGGCGCGGCCGGGCTGAAAGCGCCGGTGCGCCCGCGCCTGCGCGACGAGATCTGGGTCAAGCTTTGGGGCAACCTGTCCTTCAACCCGATCTCGGCACTGACCCACGCGACGCTCGATGTGCTCTGCACCGATCCGGGCACCCGCGCCGTGGCCCGCAACATGATGCTCGAAGCGCAGGAGATCGCCGAGAAACTGGGCGTGAAATTCCCCATCGACGTGGACCGCCGCATCGACGGCGGCGCCGCCGTGGGCGCGCATCGCACCTCGATGCTGCAGGACCTCGAGGCCGGTCGCCCGATGGAAATCGACGCGCTGTTGGGATCGGTGCAGGAGCTTGGCCGGATCACCGAGACGCAGACGCCGACCATCGATGCGGTGCTGGCGCTGATCGCCTTGCGCGGGCGTGTTGCAGGGCTTTACGGCTAGGCAGACCACGCGCGCGGGTCGAACCGGATTGCCAAAAACGACCGGATCAAGGACCGGCCGCGGCGCAACGGCGATGGCGTCACGAGCGCCTGAGCGACACCAGCGCCCAATCGGCAAAATCGGACATGACCCGGCCCGCCGCCGTATCGAAGGCCGCTACAAGATCGGCATCTTCGAGCGTGGGGGCCATCGCGCTTGTCGCGAAACTGCGGCTGGCGACGATGCGCACATTGCGCTCGCGCACGATGCGCACGATCATCCGAACGTCCACACGCGCGCTGTCGCCCTCGGGCAGCGGGGTGGCCTGGAAATCGACCAGTTCCGTGACCACCGCGAAATCCCCGCCGGCCCCGAGGGGGCGACGGCCCACATACCGGATCGCCTGTGTGGCATCGAGCGTGCGCAACATCAGCGTCTGCACCATGACCGGAGCTTCCTCGCTCCAGCGGATGCCGGGCAGGTAACTGGCGGCCAGGGCATCGGGGCGGATCATGATCCGATCTGTCTGCAATGCGCCACTGGTGGTCGGAACCTCGATGATCACATCGGCGGCAATCCGGCGTCCGGGCGCGATCGGCGCGTCCGTGGGGGCGCGCAACTCATAGACATCCAGCGCCTCGGTCGCATCCCCGAGCGCCGACAACGCCCCGCAGGACGCCAGCGCCGTCACCGCCAGCCCCAGCAGCAGAACACGGATGGTTTGGACAAGCTGCATCTGTCGTTACCTTCTGAATTCCGGCACATCCTGGTTCAGCAGAAAACGGGCGGGGTCGCGCCCGATCTGCTGCGTCAGCCGGTCGAGATTGGCAATCAATGTCCGCGTCTCCTGCGCCAGACGCGCAAACAGCGGCAGCGACGTGGTCGTGAATTCTCTCACCCCCGGCTCGGCGCCGTCCACCAGCGTCTGCAACCGCGCAAAGGTGTCGAGGGCGACCTGGCTGGCCGCGCGGATATCGGCGGTAATCGCCGGCAGATCATCCGAGACCTCGCCCACGGCCCCGCTCAACCCTTCGACCGTTTGCGTCAACTCGGCCACCAAGCCCGAGAGGTCCTCGTTGATCAGGGCATCCGCGCCGGTAAAGGCACTTTCGGCCGCCACCAGCGTGCGTTCGCCGGTCTCGAGCGCGCCGTTGATCGCGGTCAGCGTCGTGTTGGCATTGGCGAAGGTCTCGGTCACCTGCGTCATGGTCGTCTCGGCCGTCGCGACGACGTCGGCCACGCCCGACGTGGCCGTCTCGAGATCCGTTCCGACGCGGTCGAGCACCTCGCGCGCATTCTCGACCGCGGCGCGGATATCGGACACCACAAGGGGCAGATCCGTCTCCGCCACGATCCGCATGCTGTCGATCACTTCGGTCGCCGCGACGACGGCCTGCCGGGTTTCCGCGACAAGGGCCGTGCCCTCGCCTTCGATGAACCCGTCGATCCGCGTCGCCGTGGCCTCGACCGCGGTGGCCGAACTGTCCAGCGTCGCCAAGAGCGTGTTGGCCCGTACAAGGGTTTCCTCGGCCTCGGCAAGGCGTTGCGTGGCCGTCTCCCCCGTTGCGCCAAGGGTGACCATCAGCGCGCTGGCATCGCTGCGCAGCAGGGCCAGTTCCTCGCGCAGGCTGGTCAACGTATCCTCGATCCCCGAGGTCGCCAGGGTCAGATCCTCGGCGATGTAGCGCTCGGCCTCGGTGACGACCCCCTGGACGGAATCGAGCGTGTTCGTCCCGCTGGCCACGATGCCCGTCGCCTGATCGGCCAGCAGGTCGATGGAGATCAGCGTTTCATCCGCCGAGCGCAGCACCACCGCCAGATCGCGCGTCAGGGTATCGAGGGTGGTGTTGAACCGGCTGATCTGCGCGGTGAACTGATCGACGGTGCCCGCCACCCCCGAAAACCCCTCGAGCGTGGTGGCAAGTTCGCCCGATGCCTGTTCGGCATTGGCAAGGATGCGTTCCAGTCGCTGCGCATTCTCGCCCCGGAACAGATCGCCGACCTGTTGCACGACCAGCAGGGTTTCGGAGACCAGTTCGGGCGCATCCTCGGACAGCGATTGGAGAACGGACCGGCCGGCCTCGATCTCGGGCACGTCCCGGTCGCTGGTGGGGCGCAACAGGGGCGCATCCGGCGTGCCCGGCCCGATCCCGACAAAGGCCACCCCGGTCACGCCCTGCGCCTCGATCGTGGCGATGCTGTCGGTGCGCACCGGCGTGTCGGCCGCTACCTCGACCCGGACGGTGATCGTGCCGTCGCCCTCGGGCGACAGGTCGACATCCACAACCTGCCCGACGGGCAGGCCGCTGAACCGCACATCCGAGGCGGCGCTGAGCCCCGCCACCGAGGTGAACCGGATATCGTAATAGGCGAACTGGCGATCCAGCTCGATCCGGGCGAACCACAGAAAGAACCCCAGCAGCCCAAGCGCGCCCGCAATCGTGAACAGGCCGATCAGGATATAGTTGGCTTTCGTTTCCACCTAGCCGGTTTCCCCCGATCCGGTTGACGTGCTGGCCGCAAGCGCGGCGCGCGCCCTCGGCCCGTGAAAATAGGCGCGCACCCAAGGATGATCGACCGACAGCATGTCCTGCATCGTCCCGGTCACGAGCACCTTGCGATCCGACAGCACCGCGATGCGGTCGCACACCGCATGCAACGTGCGAGGTCGTGGGTCACCAGAAAGACCGTTAGGCCAAGCGACCGGCTGAGTCCACGGATCAACTGATCGAACTCGGCCGCGCCGATCGGGTCGAGGCCCGCCGTCGGCTCGTCGAGAAACACGATCTCGGGATCCAGCGCCAGGGCACGGGCCAGCCCGGCCCGTTTTCGCATCCCCCCCGACAGCTCCGAGGGGTATTTGTCGCCGGCGATATAGGGCAGCCCGACCATCGAGATTTTCAGATCGGCCAGCGCGCGCACGGTGTCGGGCGGCAGGCCCGGGACGCCCTTCAACGGCACCTCCACGTTTTCGCGTACGGTGAGCGAGGAAAACAGCGCGCCGTCCTGAAACAGGATGCCCCACCGCGTCTCGAGGCGCGTGCGGTCCTCGGACCCGGTCTCGTCCAGCACGGCGCCCAGCACGGTGATCTGGCCCGCCGCCGGCGATTGCAACCCGGCGATGGACCGCAGCAGCACCGATTTGCCCGTCCCCGATCCGCCCACGATGCCCAGGATCTCGCCGCGATAGACGTCCAGATCCAACCCCTCATGCACGACATGGCTGCCGAACTGGTTGCGCAGGCCGCGCACGCGAATGACGATATCCTCGGGGTCACGGCCCATGATCATATGCCCATCTGCGCGAAAAACACCGAGAACACCGCGTCGGCCACGATCACCGCAAAGATGGCCGCCACGACTGCCTTCGAGGTCTGCCGACCCAGGGATTCGGCATTGCTCTTGACCTGCATGCCGGCATGGCAGCCGATCACCCCGATGATCAGGGCAAAGACCGGCGCCTTGACCATGCCCACGACGAGGTGTTTGACATCCGTGCCTTCGATCAGGCGCGTGCGGAACATCTCGGGCGAGATACCAAGCTCGACCCAGGACATCAAAGCCCCCCCGAACAGACCCGACAGATTCGCGATACCGCCGAGGATCGGCAACATCAGCAGCAGCGCCAGGATGCGCGGCACGAACAGCACCGTGGCGGGATCGAGGCCGAGGGTCCGCATCGCGTCGATCTCCTCTCGCATCTTCATCGAGCCGATCGCCGCGGTAAAGGCCGAGGCCGTGCGTCCGGCGACGATGATCGCCGTCAGCAGGATGCCCAACTCGCGCAGGATGGAGACGGCGATCAGATCGACGACAAAGACCTCGGCCCCGAACTGTCGCAATTGAGACGCGCCCTGAAAGGCAAGGACGACGCCGATGAGGAACGACATCAGCGCCACGATGGGCACCGCCCTCAGGCCGACATCCTCGCAATGATGCACAAGCGCGGTCAGCCGAAACGCACGCGGGCGGACCAGCGCCCGCCCCAGCCGCGCCAGGAACAGACCCAGATACCCGATGAGGGACAAGAGATACGCCGCCCCCTGGGCCACGGCCTGCCCGACCCGCGCCGCCAGATCGGCCAGCCCGCCCTTGTGCGGCGGCTCAACGGCAACGACGGGCCACGCCTTGTCGACCCGCTCAAGCAGGCTGGCGGCCTCGGGGCGGGCGTTTCGGATCGTGATCGTTCCACCCGTGGCCTCGATCCGGCGTCTGGCATCCAGCAGCGCCCAGCCCCCTGCCGTGTCGAGACGGGTCACCGCGGCCAGGTCGATCGCGACGCTGCGCCCGGCCCCGACCCCGCGAAGAACAGGCACAACCTTGCCGAGCGCATGGATCGTCAGCGGCCCCGACACCGTCAGGGTCGTGCCGGTCCCGTCCTCGGACGACGTGATCTGCGTTTCGGAATCTGCCGACACCGCGGGACCTCCATCTGAGCGGCACGCATTCTGTGATTGGCGCGACCCTTGGGCCGCATCACGTCCGCCGGGACGCACCCGGTCGCGTGCGCCATCGCATCGCCGGTCATCCTATGACATGCCGCCACGCCGGCACCAAGCCCGAACCCCCCGGCCCGCACCCCTCACCTGCGTTTGGAACACCGGTCCCCCGCGCCCCATCTTTGAGCATGGACCCATCAAAAGCGTTCCGCTATGCAACCTCAGCGCGGCCCCTTAGCTCAACTGGATAGAGCAGCTGACTTCTAATCAGCAGGTTGAGGGTTCGAGTCCTTCAGGGGTCGCCATGGAAAGCCTGCATCATGCCCGGGCCGACATAAGCCAGCCGGCCAAGCCGCACTGAGCCGGCGCGCTCAGCCGTGGCAGGGGTCACGTGTCGGATCGGGGGTGACCCGATCTGAGATCCTTCGCCAATTGCCGGGCGGCCCGGACGGTCAAGGCCATGATCGTCAGGGTCGTGCCGCTTACACCGCCCGTCGGAAATGCGGCTGCGTCCGTCACAAGAATATTTGGCGCATCGCGGAGACGGCACCAAGGGTCGAGGACCGAGGACCGGGGGTCGGCGCCCATCCTCGCGCCGCCGCTTTCGTGGACGGCGCTCCCCATGGACATGCTGCGTGGGAAAAGCACCCGAAACGCCTGGCGGAGGACGAAGCCCGAGTCGGGAAATGCGCCCTTGCCCATCTCGGTCAGGCCTAGCGGCGAACCGATGAAGTCCAACTCGCCCTCTGCATCTGCGACCATCTCCTCAAGCCCGCCTTGCATAGCGCGTAGCGTGCCCTCGTCTTTGGATGAGATTGCGCAGCGAATCCGAGGAATCGGGATGGACAAGGCATCGCGCCGGGTCGGGTCCAGCGTGACCCGGTTGTCGCGATCTGGGGTCATCTGACCATAGCCCATGAAGGTGAACTTCGACGGGGCGTCTTTCGGTACAGGCGTGCGGGCGATCTTGCCTTGGAACATGTAGCTGCGGTGGCGCCCACCCGCCGCTTTCGGAAGCAGGCGCGGAATGAAGATACCGGCCGGGTCCCCCGAAGCGGTCGCATTCTCGGCGTATCCTCGAAAACGCGGCAGGGTACCAGACGCGATGCAGTGCAACTGATCCGCGAAATATCGTCCAAGGACCCCCGAACTGTTGCCGAGACCGCCGCCTTCCGGTGGACCCGAATTCAGCAACAGGCGAACGCTTTCGATGGCGGACGCCGACAGGACAACTGCCGCAGCGCGAAAGACATGTTCTTGTTTGGTGACCGTGTCGATGCAGGCAACGCCGGTGGCCTGTCCGCTGTCGGGATCGACCAGCACCTCTCGCGCGGTCATGTTGTAGCGGATATCGAGCCGTCCTGTCGCCAGCGCCGCTGCCAAGGGTTTGGGCACGGGACCATCTTCGGCCATCGCATAGCGCCGCGGCACGACACGCCGTGCCGGATCACGGCTCTCGACGGCCTGTTTGAAGAATGCCTCGGCTTCGGTCATTCGGGACGGATGGGAGCAGACAGAGTCAGGCAGCGTCTCGACGTGATCGGTTTGACCACAAATCTTTAGAAACGCTTCGACCTCGGCATAGTACGGTGCAAGATCGTCATGGCAAATGGGCCAATCAACGCCTGTACCTGTACGGCTGAACATTCGGAAATCGTCATCGGACCACCGCGACAGGACGCGTCCGTAAGTGTGCAGCCTACCGCCGGCCTGCCGCCCGCGGAACCAAAGGTAGGGGGCATCCCGCGGTGTTTTGTAAGGGTGCCGACGATCGTTGACGTAAAAGGCCGCGGCCCGGTCGTTGAACACTCCGGCGCGGGCCTGAATATGCTGACCCTGCAAGGTGGCTCGCACCCGCGCGCGCAGGTTCAATGAGCTGCTGTCGGCACCCTTTGTGTCATCGCTGCCGGTATCCCCTGCGACAATCTCTCGGCCGGCCTCGATTATCTGAACTCTCAGACCTTGTCGGGTCAGTTCCAGTGCTGCGAAGCACCCCGCCGCGCCCGATCCGACCACCAGAACGTCCGCGTCTTGGGCCGACCTCAAAACGAACGACTCGCAGCAAATTCATCGTCGACACACCCTGACAGTAAGCTGGCAACAGGTCGGTTTACCGACTGCGTGGCCCAAGCCGTGACGTTCGAAAGACGTGTTCGGACCCTTATCGAGATGCTAGGTGGGTTGAGTCCGGGCACAGGCTGCACTCCGTTCAGGTTCGATGCCATGTTTCTCGATGCGATCGGCAGCGTACAGCCCCGGATAGCATCGTCCTATCCCCCGTTGGCTAGCGTGGCGTGATTTTCTGCCACGGTCATTTCACATTCTGGCTATCGCGGCGACTGACACCCATGTGGGTTTCTGCACGTCTTCGACCAAAAACGGCCACTCGTTCCAGCCGTTTTTTCTACCATCGTGAAATCTGCGTGGATTTGGGTCGGGCGCGCATGCGTATGGCATAGGGTCCAGGCAGCATGGAAAATTTTTAGCAATACTACCCTTTTGCGACGCTTTCGCCTCGTAGCAAGGGGCGCTGGCGTGCATGTCGCTGCCCAGTCCTCACCACCGTCGTGGCCGGCAATCTAGCTGGCGTCACCCTGCTGACCGAGGTCTTTCAACAGCCATTCGGCCCGTTCCTCCTGGACGCGAGCGACATCGAGTTTTCTTTCCAGTCGCGCCCGCTTTTCCGCGGAATGGGCGCGCGCAATCTCGGTTTCCAGCGCGGCTGATTTTCTGCGGAGCTTTTCGAGCACCTCCCTGACATGGTCGGGCTTTATCTTGCTCGCCTTGCCCGTTTCCAGGCGCGCCGTGTAATCGGCCACTTTCTTGGCGAGCTTCTTCAGACCCATCGTTCGCCCTCCGGCGTTGTCGCTGGCACAGTCTATCCCTCCGTCGTGACAGTCACGTGACGGGCCTTTGGCTCTGCCGCGTCGTCGGGGGTTTCCACATCGGCTCTGGGGTCGCCCAGTTCGTCATCCTCCAGCGAGATCAACTGTTCGACCTCGGCGATCGCGGCGTCGCGCCCGACATAGTACGTGCGGGCCGCCTCGATCAGGTCGCGCATGGCACTTTGCGCATAGCCGGCATCGTTCAGAAAGGACGTCGCGGCAGTGGGGCTGAGAACGCCACGGCGCATCAGCGCGTCGACCTGTTTGGCGGTGGTTCTGGCCGCGTCCTCGACCTGCACACGCTCCTGATCGAGCCACAGGGCGCTGCGGTCCTTTGGGGCGGCAAGTTCCAGCTTGCGGATCTCGACCGCGATCCGCGCGATTTCGGTGCGCAACCCGTCATACAGCTCGGTGACCGCGCCCTGAGGCCGCGTGGTGTAACGAAGAACGTTCTTGCGCAGGTGTTTCGTCGATTTCACCGCCCGGACGATATCGCGCGCCACATCCCGCAAGGCGTAAATCCGGTTGGCGGCCTCGGGCGCAAGCCGCTTGTCGCCCGCCCGAGAGGCGAATTCGACGATGGCCGCATAAAGCGTCTTGATGCGACGTTCATAGGCCTCGTCGAGATCGAGGTCGATGGCCTGACGGCTGTTGCGCACCGTGCCCGCGACATCGTCGGTGGCGAAGATTTGCGCGCGGCTCAGGTTCAGGCCGTGCAGGATCAGGTCGGACGCGTTGCGATAGAGATGCAGGACCTCCTGTCTCAGCGCAACTTCGAGCGTTTCGGGGAACTGATCGACCGCCCTATTCAGGAAATGCGGGCGGCTGACGTCGGGCTGCGGCTCGACGATGCGACGTTCGAGAAAGGCGATCAGCCGTGACAGCAGCGGCACGATCAGCGCGACGCCAAGCACGTTGAAGATAGTGTGGAACACGGCAAGTTTCAGCGCGAAATCGTCGGGTGCGATGCCGACGCCGGCGCTGATCCAGTCGACCGTCGCGCGCAGCGGCGACAGGAAGATCAGGGCAATCGTGGCGGTCGACAGGTTGAAGACGAGATGCGCCAAGGCCAGACGCTTGCCCTGGTAATTCGCGCCTGCCGCCCCGATGATCGCCGTGATCGTCGTGCCGATATTTGCCCCGATCGCCAGCGCGAGAGCGTTGTCATAGGTGATCTGCCCGGCCGCCAGGGCGGTCAGGATCAGGACCATCGTGGCATGGCTCGATTGCAGCACAACCGTGGCGACGGTGCCGATCAGCGCATAGACAACAAGGCCAAGCAGACCCGACAGGGCCAGACGCGTCAGGTCGATCTGATCCTCGAAGGCGTCGAACCCCAGCTTCATGTGATGGATGCCGAGAAACAGAAACCCAAGCCCCGCCAACGCATAGCCGACGCCGCGCGGCGTCTTGGCCTTTTGGAACACCAGCACGATGCTCAAGGCGATCATGGGCATGGCGTAGGCCGCGATATTGACCTTCAGGCCGACCCCCGCGACCAGCCATGCGCCGGTCGTCGTGCCGATATTGGCACCCAGGATGATGCCGACACCGCCCACAAGCGACATCAAGCCGGCGCTGAGAAACGCGATGGTGATGATCGAGACGAGCGAACTGGATTGCAGAAGGGTCGTGGACAGGATGCCGAAGCCGATCGCACGCGGGGTCGATGCGGTCGCCCGCCCCAGCACACGTTCAAGCGTTCCGCCGCCAAACAGCTTGAACCCGTCCTCCAGCAGCAGCATGCCGAACAGGAAGATCGCCACGCCGGCGGCGATCTCCGTGACGTCGGGGCTGTACCAGAAGGCGCCCAGCATCAGCGCGATCGCGCCAGGAAGAGCGTAACGCGTCATGCCAACCGCCTTGCGCGGGCCGCGTCCAGGCCCGCCGCGCCGGAAAGGCCGGGGCCATGCGCCGTCATCTCGACCGTGTCGTTTGTCAGTACGCGCCCCTCCCCGCATTGGGCCGAAGCCGGGCGGAAATGGCGCAGCCGTTACGCAATGCCCTGCCTGCGCCCCCTTTGGCGCCGTCGCCCGCCGAACGGTTCGGCCATATGGTCGGACGGCGCGTGAAAAATCAAGCCGCGCCCCGCCATGCTGTCTCAGAGAGCGAGGGTCGATTGAGCCGCGATATCAGCGGCAAACCGGACCCGGCCTTCCCCTCGCACTGAGACGGATACGTGGCGCAGGGCATGTCGCGTCGGCACGCCGGCTTGCGCAGTCAGGGTGCATGCGCGCCATCCAGCCGCCAACGGAATTGGCACGGGCCGCGATCAGGCTACGCGCGTGTTTTCGGCGTTTCTTTCGGGGGATCGTGAAATGGCCGGCCGCCTACTGCCGCGGCGTCACATGCGCCGTCAGGCCATCTCTCAAGCCATCGTCACAGGAACGGTGATCGCGGGTGCGACCACGGCCTGCGGGGCCGCACCCGGACCGAAGGGAACACCCACCCGGTCCGAGCGAGACACTATGCGCCGGGGAAGGGATCCGTCCCGCGCCGGGGCTGCCGGGTGGTTAACCCGGCCCGGTCCCCGACGACACAGCCCGCCCCAGCGACAGTCCGCGATCAGCGCGTGCGCAGGATGGTGGGCAAGTTGAACCAGCGCGAAAACGGCAGGTCGCCGCCCGGTGTGACCGACTTGTAGCGCTCCTTGTGCGACAACAACGGTGCCGGCCAGAAGGATTCCGACATGAAGCGATGATCGGTCATCACAGATTTCTCACGCGGCTTGTCCGAGACGAGCGGCATCGGCCAGACGCCCTGCGACATGAACTTGCCGCCCTTCATCACCGCGTTTTCCGGCGGGGTGCGCTTGCTCAACAGCTTGAACCCCCAGCCCGGCGTGATCGGCCCCTTGCGGCGGCTGTCCACATCCGCCCGGCGGGTCAGGAACAGCGGGTGCTCCTTGAGGATGCGCGGCGCGGCTGGCGCGGGTGCGTCCTTGACGACATTTTCCTCGGACAGTTTGCCCATGTCGACCGTGTCCTCGGCCGCCAGCAGTTCGCGGGCGATCGTGGTGGCCGTCAGCGGCCTGTAGCTGGCGCGGACGATCAGAACCGCCGCATCGCCTTCGAGGCGCTCCATGTAGGCCGCGGCGGTCTTGTCCTTGACGCCGGCCTTGGCCATGGTTTCGGCCGGCTCTTTGGTGGCCGTCGAGACCACGATGATGTCATCATGGGGGTACCCCATGCCCTTCATGCGCTCCGCCAGCTTGAACGCCGGCGCTTTGGAGGCGTAAAGCCGTGTGATTACCGTTGTCATGAGACCTCCATCTGGGTGCTTTGTTGCTCGGGAGCAACCGTTTTGGCGCGCGACCTGCGCTGCCGGATGATCATCGGAACCGCGACCATGATCGCCATCACAAGAAAGGCGATCTCGACCATGAAAACAACATTGTAGGGCGTATACGCCTCGAGTCCATCGACCGGGCGCATGCCCACAAGGATATCGCGCACAATCCCCGCCAGGGCGGCACCGATCCCGGCACAGGTCGCCTGCACCGCGCCCCAGGCGCCGAGCGACAGGCCGATCTGGTCCGACGAGGCCGCGCGCATCGTCGCCGTCAGCGTGGCATGGCCGAAGAGGCCCGCGCCCACCCCGGTGGCCAGCGTGCCCGCCAGGAAAAGAGGCGTGCCCATGATGGTGGGCGACAGGATGAAGGCCACGAACCCGGGGATGCCGATCAGCGCCCCGATCGCGCCCAGTTGCGCAGGCCGCCCCCCCGTGGCGAGGGCGCGCGAGGCGTAGCCGAACCCCAGCAGTGTGCCCGTCGCAAGCAAGGCCGTCAGGCGCGTGGTCTCGGCCACCGAAAAGCCGAGCGCCTGCGCGCCATAGGGTTCAAGCAGCACATCCGCCATCCCGAAGCCGAACGTGCCCAGCCCGATCACCACGAGAAGGCGCATCATGTCGGGACGCGCCACCAAAAGGCGCCAGGCCTCGCCGAATGTGGGTGGCACCGACCCGGCCATCCTTTGGGCGCGGGCGCGGTCGCGCGCCTCCTGCTGCCAGATCGCGGCAATGTTCAGGGCGACAGTCACGACGGCGGTGCCCTGGATCACCTGGATCAGGCGACCGGGCGTATAGTCCGACAGCAGCGCGCCATAGACGAGGGCGCTGATCACCATGCCAATCAGCAGCATGACATACATTAGGCCCACGACCTTGGGATGGTCTTCCTCGCGGACAAGGTCCGTCGCCAAGGCAAGGCCGGCGGTTTGCACGGTATGGGCCCCCGCGCCCACCAGCAAGAAGGACAAGGCGGCCGAAGACAGGCCGATCCAACGCGGCGCATCCACTGCCTCGGCATAGCCCGACAGCACGAGCAGCGCGAAGGGCATGATGGCGAAGCCACCGAATTGGTAGAGCGTGCCCTTCCAGATAAAGGGCACGCGGCGCCACCCCAGGGCCGACACATGGGTATCGGATTTGAACCCGATCAATGTGCGAAACGGGGCGAAAACGAGGGGCAGCGCCAGCATGCCTGCCACAAGGGTCGCAGGCACCTCCAACTCGACGATCATGACCCGGTTCAGGGTGCCCACCAGCAACACCAGCGCCATGCCCACCGTGACCTGGAACAGCGACAGGCGCAAAAGTTGCCTCAGCGGGACCTCTTCGGTCGCCACATCGGCGAACGGAAGATAACGCGGCGTGATGCGCGACAGCTTTGTCAGGGCATACTGGCGATAGTTGAACGACATCACACTGCGTCCCGGGAAGGGGGCCACGACCGCCCGGCAAGGCGGTGCGTGGCGATCATCCGGAGGAATTTCCTGTGGCCCCGAGATCAATGGGGGCCACAGGTTCGCACAAAGGCTATTCCACCACGGGCGGCGTCAGGACGTCCGCCGAGGCGAGGATCGCCTGGTCGCCCAGGTCGAGCGTCGTGGCATAGGATGCCGCGGCTTCCTCGGGGGCCACCATGGCCGCTGCGGCGGCTTGGTCACCGCTGCCCAACGGCTGACCCGTCAGGTAGTCGTTGTACCAGCTGGTCTGGCTCACGACGGCGACGTGCACGGCGAACGAGCCCACGGCAACGGCGCCAAGGAACACCGGAATGCCCACGGTCGGTTTAACCACCAACCAGAGTTTTGCATTGTTCATGACGTGTCCTCCTTACCCGAGCCACGGCGTGGCAACTGCGGCCAGCAGGTGCGCCAACAGGGCGATGGCCCCGAACACGCGGGTGCCGTCGATGAGGTAGCTATGCACCTCTTCCGCCTCGCTCAGCGTCAGGCCTGTCGGCCATACTTTGTCTGGATCATCTGACATTCTGATCTCCTCTTCCGTTCAGATGTTCAGAAACAAGCGACGACCCCGGACAACACGTACGCGATCAATCTCTCATTTCCACGGCGGAAACAGGTCTACGCCCCGCCGAGGCAATTATGTCCAGTTAGGTTTACACTTGCAACTGTAAACTTGAGACTACACTTGCATGCAGAAGCGGCCCGGCGCCTGCGCCACAAGCCGGAATTTAAATAGTTTTCAGTGAATTGCGGGATTGGCCGCAAACACCCGGCGCATTCGGCACGTCACATGTTTCCACATGTCGCATGCATCGGTGTGACGATTCGCGGGGCGATTCGGTATGGCCGATCCACGCGCGCCGCAGCGTGCGCGGAGAAAGGCGTATCGCGCAGGCGCCGGCGCCCGGCCAACGGCCATCTGGCGCCGGCACACAGCCCCCCACCCATATCGCCCCATCGAAAGGCCCAACGCACCCGCCCATCCGCGCCTGCGCAGCGGCATGTCCGATGTCATGGGCCTTGACCTTGAGCCAGATACGGGGACGATCAGGGCCGAGTGGACGGATCAGGCATTTCAGGGACGAACCAGATGACTTCGAAAGGTATTCTTTTCTCGGCCGCGCTGGTGGCGATGGCGGGGGGCGCACAGGCCGAAACACGGATCGGCATGATCACCACGCTGTCGGGGGGCGGCGCGGGCCTCGGCATCGATGTGCGCGACGGCTTTCAACTGGCCATCGATCAAGCGGGCCGCGATGACATCACCTTGATCATCGAGGATGACGAGCGCGCGCCGGACGTGGCCGTGCAACTGGCCGACCGCATGATCCAGGCCGAGGATGTGGACATCATGACCGGGATCATCTGGTCGAACCTTGCCATGGCCGTCGTCCCGTCGGTCACCGCGCAGGGCGTGTTCTACCTGTCGCCCAATGCCGGGCCGTCGCAATTGGCCGGGCGCGGCTGCCACGAAAACTACTTCAACGTCGCATGGCAGAACGACAACCTGCACGAGGCCGCCGGCGCCTATGCCAATTCGGCCGGCTACACCAACAGCTTCATCCTGGCCCCGAACTATCCGGCGGGTCAGGACGCGCTGGCGGGCTACAAACGCTTTTTCGAAGGCGAGTTGGCAGGCGAGCTTTACACACAGCTGGGGCAGACGGACTACGCCGCCGAAATCGCGCAGATCCGCGCCTCGGGGGCCGACAGCGTCTTTTTCTTCCTGCCCGGCGGCATGGGTATCTCGTTTTTGCGCCAATACGGTGATAGCGGTCTCGACATCCCGGTGGTCGGCCCGGCCTTTTCCTTCGACCAGGCCATTCTGCAGGCCGTGGGCGCGGATGCCCTGGGCGTCGTGAACACTTCGCAATGGTCGCCCGACCTCGACAACGCGGCCAACACCGCCTTTGTCGCCGCCTTCCAGGACGCCTATGGCCGGATCCCGTCGCTCTATGCCAGTCAGGGCTTCGACACCGCGAACCTGATCCTGTCGGCGCTGGACGTGGCCACCCCGTCCGAGGACCCGGACGCGTTCCGCGACGCGCTGCGGGCCGCCGATTTCGTCTCGACCCGCGGCGATTTCGAATTCGGGCCGAACCAGCACCCGATCCAGGACATCTATGTCCGAGAGGTGGTGCAGGATGGCGAGATCTTCACCAATCGCGTCATCGGCGTGGCCCTGGAAGACCGTGGCGATGCCTATGCCGACCAGTGCCCGATGTAATCAGGCGACAGGCAGACAGAACGAGGTCGGCCGCAGGGCCGGCCTCGTTTTTTGCGAGGGGATGAGATGTCAGCGATCCTGATCGTCGAACAGATCCTGAACGGGCTGCAATTCGGGGTGATGCTGTTTCTGATGGCCGCCGGCCTGACGCTGATTTTCGGCGTGATGGGCCTGATCAACCTGGCCCATGGCTCGCTCTACATGGTGGGGGCCTTCGTCGCCGCGACGGTGGCGGGGCTGACGGGGTCGTTCGTTCTGGCGCTGGCGGCGGCCATGGGCGCGGCGGCGATGGCCGGCGCCCTGATCGAGATCAGCGTCATCCGCCGCCTCTATCACACCGATCACCTCGATCAGGTGCTGGCGACCTTTGCACTGATCCTGATCTTTTCCGAAGGGACACGGTTCATCTTCGGGTCCTTCCCGCTCTACCTCGACACGCCGGCGTATCTGTCCGGCCCGATCACGCTGCCCGGTGGCATCGAGTATCCGGTCTATCGGCTGGCCCTGATCGGGGCCGGGATCCTGGTGGCACTGGCGCTGTGGGGTCTGATTGCCAAGACCCGCATCGGCATCCAGATCCGCGCCGGTGAAAACGACCGCGAAATGATCGCGGCGCTCGGCGTGGATATCCGCACGCTCTATACCATCGTGTTCGCTCTGGGGGCGGCCCTGGCCGGATTGGCCGGCGCGCTTGTGGGCGCGATCCAGTCCGTGCAGGTCGGCATGGGCGAACCCGTTCTCATCCTTGCCTTCGTGGTGATCGTCATCGGCGGCATCGGGTCGATCAAGGGGGCCTTCGTGGGCGCGCTGATCGTCGGATTGACCGATACGCTTGGCGGCATCTTCCTGCCCGAGCTGTTCAAGCTGTTCATGGAACCGTCATCGGCCACCTCGATCGGGGCGTCTCTGTCGTCGATGGCGATCTATCTGCTGATGGCGGCCGTGCTGATCTGGCGGCCCACGGGCCTTTACGGGATGCGCACGGCATGACACGCGAAACGCTCGTCAACATCGTGCTGATCGCCGGGCTGATCGCCGTGCCGCTCTGGGCGCATCTGGCGGGCGAGCCGTTCACGATCACGCTGGCCACCCGCGCGGTGATCTTCGCGCTGGCGGCGGTGGGCCTGAACCTGGCCCTTGGCCTGGGCGGTCTGGTCAGCCTGGGCCATGCCGCGTTTTTCGGGATCGGCGGCTATGCGATGGGCATCCTGGCCTACCATGCGCAGACCTACACGCCCCTCTTGGATGGCCCATTCCTCCTTGAGGGCACCAAGTCCATGCCCATCATCTGGCTGGTCGCCATGGCCGCCTCGGCCGTTGCGGCCCTTGTGATCGGCCTGCTGTCGCTCAGAACGTCGGGGGTCTACTTCATCATGATCACCCTCGCCTTCGGGCAGATGTTCTACTATTTCACGATCTCCTGGAGCGCCTATGGCGGCGAGGATGGCCTGTCGATCTACCTGCGCAACGGGTTTCCGGGCCTGAACACGCTGGACCCGATCCAGTTCTACGGCCTGTGCTTTGCCCTGCTTTGCGCGGCCCTTTGGCTGAGTGCCCGGATCGCACGCTCGCCCTTTGGGCTGATGCTGAACGCGGCGCGACAGGTGCCGCACAGGGTCGAGACGGTCGGCCTTGACGGACAAAGGGCCAAGCTGATCGCCTTTGTCCTGTCCGGCGCGATCACCGGACTGGCCGGCGCGCTCTTTGCCGATCTCAATCGCTTTGTCAGCCCCACGATGTTCAGTTGGCACATGTCGGGCGAGATCATGATCTTCGTCATTCTGGGCGGGGTTGCGCGCCTAATGGGGCCCGTGGCCGGGGCCGTCCTGTTCGTGGCGATGGAGCATGTGCTCGGCGATCTGTCCGACTACTGGCACATCTATCTCGGGGCGCTGCTGCTCGGGATCGTGCTGTTTGCGCGGGGCGGTGTGATCGGCCTTCTGGCGGGAAAGGTGAGATCGCATGACTGACCCCATTCTCGAGGTGCGCGGCCTGACCAAGCGTTTCGGCGCGCTTGTGGTGTCGGACGAGATCGACCTCAGCCTGCACCCCGGCGAGGTCCACGCCGTGATCGGGCCGAACGGGGCCGGCAAGACCACCCTGATCGCGCAGATCTGTGGCGCGCTGCCCCCGGATGGCGGCGCGATCTTTCTCGATGGGCGGGACGTGACCCGCCTGCCGACGCGCGACAGGGCGCGCATGGGCCTTGCGCGGACCTTTCAGATCTCGGCCCTGGCGATGGAGGATACGGTTCTGCAAAACGCCATGCTGGGGGCGCTCGGGGCCTCGGGCAGCGCGTGGCGGCTGTTTCGTCCGGCCCTCGCGGATACGGCATTGAGAGCCACCGCCGAGGCCGCCCTCGACCGCGTGGGATTGCGCGACAAGGCCGCCATGCGCACCGCCGAGCTCAGCCATGGCGAGCGTCGACAACTCGAGGTGGCCGTCGCCCTGACGCTGCGGCCCAAAGCCTTCGTCATGGACGAGCCGATGGCGGGGCTGGGCGCCGAAGGCGGGCAGAACATGACCCGACTGCTGGACGACTTGCGGCACGAGGCGCCGATCCTGCTGGTCGAACACGACATGGACGCGGTCTTTGCCCTGGCCGACCGGATCAGCGTGCTGGTCTATGGCCGCGTCATCGCCTCGGGGCCGCCCGGTGCTATCCGCACGGACCCGGCGGTGCGCGACGCCTATCTGGGGACGGATGCATGACCCTCCTGACGCTGGAAAATGTCACGGCCAGCTACGGGGCCAGCCAGGCCCTGTTCGGCATCGACCTGACCCTGGCCGAGGGCGAGGTCGTCGCCATGATGGGGCGCAACGGCATGGGCAAATCCACCACGGTCAAGGCGATCTGCGGCCTGCTGCCGGCGCGCGGTCGCCTGGTCTTCGATGGCACCGACCTCACCCGCCTGCCCAGCCATCAGATCGCGCGCCTCGGGATCGGGCTGGTGCCCGAGGGGCGGCGCTGTTTCCGCGACCTGACGGTCGAGGAAAACCTCGTCGTCGCCGCGCGGCGCGGCCATTGGGATCTGGCCCGCATCGCCGCCTTGTTCCCACGATTGGCCGAGCGGCGGGGGCAACGCGCCTCGACCCTTTCGGGGGGCGAACAACAGATGCTCGCCATCGGTCGGGCGCTGATGACGAACCCCCGGCTGCTGATTCTGGACGAGGCGACCGAGGGCTTGGCCCCCCTGATCCGCGACGAGATCTGGTCGGCCATTGCACGCCTGCGGCAAGAGACCGGGCTGTCGCTGATCGTGATCGACAAATCGCTCAAGGAACTGCGCCGCGTCGCCGACCAGGCCACCCTGGTTGCCCGGGGTCGGGTGGTCTGGCACGGGCCGATGGCTGCGCTCGACACCGAAACCAGCGAACGCCACGTCGGCGTTTGAGCGCCGGTGCAACATCCGACCGGGCGCCGCACCAACATCGACGTCACGACGCAAATGCCCCAGTATCCGGCAAACGCCCCTGCCCCTGACCGAGGTCACCCCCGTGCCGCAACACGCCGACCCTTTCGCCCACCACCCGGAACTGCGCGACAAGATCACCGATCCCGAGGCGTCCTTCTTCCGGGATTTCTCGGTCGCGCGCATCATGGCGCAGTTTCCCCGGATGGCGGCGCACCGCGACTGGCCCTATTCCGACAGCGCGCGCGAGGGCCTGCGCCGCGCGGCCCTGGACGGGCACGCGGGGGACCTGTGGGTTTTCGGCTACGGGTCGTTGATGTGGGACCCGGCCCTGCGATTTTCGGACCTGCGCCGCGCCCGCGTCGACGGGTTCGCGCGGCGGATGATCCTGGTGGATTGGCGCGGCGGACGCGGCACCGAGGACGCCCCCGGCCTGATGGCTGCGCTGGACCATGGCGAGGCCTGCGAAGGGCTGGCCTTTCGCGTTCCGGCCGAGCGTGTCGAGGTCGAGACCCAGATCCTGTTTCGACGCGAAATAATCGCGCCGGGCTACATCGCACGGTTCGTTCCGGCCAGGCTGGCGGATCGCACGGTTCAGGCGCTGACCTTTCTGGCCGATCATGCCATCGACGACATTCGCGGTGACCTGACCCGCGCGGATCAGATCGAGATGATCGCCACCGGGGCCGGGTTTCTTGGCTCGAGTCGCGATTACCTGGCCAATATCGTGGATCACTTCGACACCTTGGGCATCCATGACGAGGATTGCGTGTCCTTGTTGCGCGATGTCGATGCCCGCCTCGCCGCCCCGGCGCGGACCGCTCAAACCGCGAAGGACGGCCAATGACAGCCCCGATCCCGTTTTTCGACGGACATAACGATTTCCTTCTGCGCCTGATGAAAAGCGCCGCCCCGCGCGCCGAGACATGGTTGGGCGATACCGGCGCCAGTCATCTCGATCTCGCCCGGATGAAGCGCGCCGGCTTTGCCGGCGGGCTGTTCGCGATCTTCGTGCCATCGCCCTCGAACGGACCGCCGCCCGATTTCAAGGCACTGATGGCCAACCCGCCTTATGACCTGCCCATGCCCCCCGCGATGGATCACCGCGCCGCCCAGCCGGACGCCCTGACCATGGCCGGCTTGTTGCACTGGATGGACCGCGCGGCGCCGGACGACTTTCGCCTGTGCCGCAGCGCCGCCGAGATTCGCAGCGCGATGGCGGGCGGCCGGATCGCCGGCGTCATGCATATGGAGGGGGCCGAGGCGATCGGCCCCGATCTGGATGCGCTCTACCTGTTTCACGACATGGGGTTGCGTTCGCTCGGACCGGTCTGGAGCCGGCCGACGATCTTCGGCCATGGCGTGCCGATGGCCTTTCCCGGCTCGCCCGATATCGGACCCGGCCTGACCGACAAGGGCCGCGATCTTGTGCGGCTGTGCAACGAGCTTGGAATTCTCATCGACCTGTCGCACCTGAACGAAGCCGGCTTCGACGATGTCGCGGCCATTTCCGAGGCGCCCCTTGTGGCCACCCATTCAAACGCGCATGCGCTCTGCCCGTCGTCACGCAACCTGACAGACCGGCAACTTCACCTCATCCGCGAGCGGGACGGCATGGTCGGCCTGAACTTTGCCACCTTCTATCTCAATGCCGATGGCTCGGCCGATAGCGGGACCGGATGGGATGTCATCTTGCGGCAACTCGACCACCTGATCGACACGCTCGGCGAAGATCACGTCGGGTTCGGCTCGGATTTCGATGGCTGCGTGCTGCCCGATCTGATCGGCGATGTCACCGGCGTTCCGGCCCTGTTCGCTGCTATGCGCGCGCATGGCTATGACGCGGCCCTGATCACGAAACTTGCGCGCGAGAATTGGCTCGCCTGCCTCGAGCGGACCCTGACCTGACGCGAATGTCGGCTTGTGCGCGGCACACAGATCGGCGTGGAAAGCCTTGAGACCAAGCAGGCTCCCGGCGCCCATGGCATGCAGGATGCTTGAGGGTCAGGTCTTGCGCAACGGGGCGGATCACCCGGCGACGGCGGTCTCATGCCCCGGCCGTTCGGACTCATGAACCGAGGGGCCTTTCGGACCCGTTTCCAAGGCCGATCTCGAAAACCGAACCGATCCTCCGATACCCGAGATTGTGGTAATAGGCATCCTCGTCAGACAGGACATAGACCTCGCGATCAAGATTGTGCTGTTTGATTTCGTCAAGCAGCCGACGTCCGATCCCCCGGCTGCGCCAGGGCGGGCCAACGTAGAGTTCGCTGACGTAAAGGCCGAGACCGTCTTTGATCGCACGCAAATAGCCGCAATATGCATCGCCGTCCTTGCAGACCAACGTCTCGCCGTCCCGCAACGACTGTCGAAAAACGGCAATGGCATCAGGGGCGGTGTAGGTGTCCCAGTCAGGCTCCGCCGTCAAAAGATCCAGAAGTCCGTTTTCGTGGTCGATCGTGTATTTCAGAATCTCGTACACGGACATCGCTCCTTGGTGTGTGGTTTCAAGCGCGGTTTGCCACGCTCTTCACGCCAAGTCGCGGCCTGATCCACGCGCCCTTGTTATGGCATACCATCTGCCCACCGGATCAACCCGGCCGCATGTCCGCGATCTTGACCTGTGGGCCCCACGGCCCGCGAGGTCACTGAAGCTTTCCGGCCCAACCTCGCAATACCAAACACGGGCCGCCTTGCATAAGCGATGATCCGTCAGGGCGCATCAGACCGCCGAATTCCGGCGTGGGACGAGATCGTATCAGAACAACCATTTAAACGCCACCGCCGAAACCTAAGCCCTTGATTTTATTTATACCAACAGAATGCGCGGCCACTGAGTTTGCCATTTCACATTCATAAGGCGCCCATTCTTGGAATACGGCGAAGCCCACAACGGAGCTTCTTTGTACGCGGGTCATCTGGACAAAAAAAGACCGCCCTTTCGGACGGCCTTTGAGATTCTCACCAAGATGGGCCTGATAAGGCCCCTTATGTTAAAGGAAGAGATCCGTCTCCAGATCACGGGTCCGGTAGTAGCTCACGCCGACCTCGATTCTCGACAATACCGATCGGACGCCGGAGCGTTTCAACCGACGGACCACCTCACCGACCTCAAGATCATGCTGCTCTGCAATCTGCGCCGGATGCACAAAACGGGCCTTGAAATCGGCCACCAACGCCGGGTCGAACCGCGGGATCCGATGGCCCCCTTCCGGACCAACGATCCAAGCGACGGCAAGGCTCACCTCTTGAGGGCACCGGTCCACCAAACCCCAGAAGACAGTCCGCGGGATTTTCAATGACGCAGACGCTTCCATGGCAGACAAACCCTTCGTGCAGAAAGCCCGGTGTTGCTTGACCTCCTCCGGATCCACTCGGAGGGCGCTGATCCCGTCCTGGCCACCCAGTCGGAAGACGTTCTCGAGGAAGCCGCCAAGGATCATGTGCACCACCACGATGGCCGGCACCTTGGCCTTCTCCGAGGCTTTTGACACCGACACCAGCCCGTCGGTTTCGGCATCCAGTGCGACCGCCTTCGCGTGCAGATTGCCAACCAGCATGGCAATCTCCGCACGATCCACGGCCTTCTGGGTCCGCCCCTTCACACCCGGCCGCCCGTAGAAAATGGGAGTGATCAGCCGATCAGCAAAAAACTGATCGACCAGCGGGCGGGCGCAAAACAACGCATCGGGCAACGATTTAACATGCACCAGCCGTTTCACGCGCGAGGCAACCTCGCGCCCTTTTTGCACAGGGATCGGGAAATGGGCCGGCGCCTTGTCAGGTATCACCCCGGCCGCGACCAGCACGTCGCTCAGAGTCCGAGAGTCGAGGCCCTGCTCCTTCGCCAATGACGCGACCGTATGCAGGCGGCGCTCGCGGAGTTCCACACCCAAAACTTTGGTTCCGGCTGGCATGGCGATGTTCTCGGTAATGACCTCGCGAAAGATGCGTGCAATGTCTCCCGGGTCCTTGAGTGATTTCGAATGGCCCAGGGCATTGTAGAAGCACCCGAAGATCTTGCGGGCGCCCGGCGTGCCGGTCGCATCGTCGAATTTTCGAAGTTGCGCCTCCAAGGCTTCCCGGATGCCAACCTCGCCACGCGACGTGAATTCGAAGCCAACCCGACCCGCGTGATCCCAGCCGCCCGAAGTCAACTGAGGGAGCTTTTGGGCTGGCCCGTAGGCGACCAGCACGCCCAAGAGTTCCGTCGCGCGGGTCGCCTGATCAAGCGTCTGCGCATCCAGCCAATCCGGGCCAGCAATCCCGGAAAGGCGGCGCAAAACGTAATCCTGAAGCGGCGAGACCGGGCGGCGCCCTGCCCTCTCGATCATCTCCTCAAGTTCAACGCCGCGCTCAGGAACCCGGCGGTCAAGTTCGTGAAGTTTGTCGTCCCATGCGACCTGCGCCTGGCGCAGGAGAGGGATTTCATGAACAGGGCATGTCCGCACGACTGACAATGACCACTCCCAGCGGCCACGACGCATGCCTGTCCGGTCATCCTCTGCCAGACAAGCCGGGCAGAAACCCGAGAGCCTTCTTTTCCTCGTCCGTCAGATGATGGAACAGCCCGCCTTCGGCCATGAGCGTAATGGCGTCGACTTCCCATTCATCGAACTCGACACGTTGCATCGGGCGCGTGATATCCAGCCCCATGCCGACCGGGGCGAACTGCCGGTTCGCTGCCTCACGACCCTTCCGGGCTAGGGTAACGTCGAAGGGATTGAGCTTGCGGATCGCCTGACGCACGGTTTCACGGGACGGGCACACGATTTCCGGCTCGCCTGCAGCCCGGCGCCGATCGTTCTCGTCAGCGAAGGCCTTCTTCACCTCTTCGAAGATGATCTGCTGCGACGGGCACTGGTCGTTGAGATACTTGCCCACGACCTTGCCCATGATCATGAGTTCATCTGCCGTCATCCGGCGGTCCCGGTTCCCACGCTCGGAGTTCCTGTCGTACAGGCCCGCCAGACCGAACCGCCGTTCCTTGCGCTCCCAATCCAGCACGGTCTTCGCGCCAAGTTTTTTCGGCACGGAGAAAGTGTCATCTTCCTTGCCACGCTCGCCTTCTTCGAGAATTTCGCCAGCGCGAAACCTGATAGCTCGCAGATACGGCCTGATCGATGCCGCGGTCCGTGTGATGTTATTGGTCTCGTCGTCCAGGAATTCACGGAACGCGCGGACCACGGCCAGACGCATGGCCGCTTTCTTGTGAGCCTTTGTGCCCCGGAGGGAGAGCAGATCCCCATCCGGCAGAACCCGCGCACGCAGATGCTCGGGTTGGTGTTCGTTCGGGATACACTTGAAGTTTCCGACCGCGAGGTAGCGGCTGATCTGGGCATTGGTCATGACCTGAGGCACGCGTTCGCCGGTCATATTGACGAATATATGGCCTTTTTCGCGGGTCTCGAAGTACTGGAAAGGCTGCCCCCCGATGGTGATGCCATCGTATTCCGAGAAGGAGAACTTGGGTTGGACGGGGCTGGGTTTGATGGCGATCATTTTGACCTGAGACCCGACTTCCGTCCAGCCTTCAGGAGAATCCGTCGGTTGATTTCTGGCCTCATGCGGCCTTCGTTTCCAGTCTCGATTTCATTGCAAACTCCTGCGGCGTGAGATTGCCCAGGGATGAGTGGGGTCTGTTTCGGTTGTAGTCCTCCTTCCATGCGCCGATCTTTTCACGGGCTTCGGCCAGCGTTGAGAACAGGGTCTCGTTCAAGAGCTCGTCCCGGAAGCTGCCGTTGAACGATTCGATGAAGCCGTTCTGCATCGGCTTTCCCGGCGCGATGTAGTGCCAGCCGATCCGCGTTTCCTGGCACCATCTGAGCACCGCCATACTGGTTAGTTCCGTGCCGTTGTCGCTGACAATCGTTCTGGGTCGTCCGCGTCTGGCCATGATCGCTGACAGCTCTCGTGTGACCCGCAGCCCCGAAAGCGAAGTGTCCGCAACCAATGCCAGACATTCGCGACTGAAGTCGTCCACGATGGCCAAAACCCGGAACCTGCGTCCATCTGTAAAGGCGTCCGAGACGAAATCCAGGCTCCAGCGCTCATTGGGCCGTTCCGGAACCAGCATCGGCCTGCGTGTCCCGAGCGCCCGTTTGCGACCGCCGCGCTTCCTCACCTGCAGCTTCTCCTCGCGGTAAAGCCGCCTCAGCTTCTTCAGGTTCACTTGCCAGCCTTGTCGTTCCAGCATCACATGCACCCGCCGATAGCCGAACCGACGGCGCTCGGCCGCCACAGCCTTCATCGCCTTGCGTAGATCGGCATCGTCCGGGCGCACGCTTTGATAGCGTACGCTCGACCGATCCGCCCCGACAACTGAACACGCCCGCCGCTGGCTCACCTGGTGCGCTTCGCACAGATGCGCCACGGCTTCCCGCCTGGCCGCGGGCGTCACCATTTTTTTGATGCAACGTCTCGCAGCATCGCGTTGTCCAGCATCTGCTCGGCCAACAGCTTCTTCAGCTTTGTGTTCTCGTCCTCAAGCGCCTTCAGCTTCCGGGTACGACAGCGACCGGATGGAGGACATGCGCCGCCTCATCGATGCGCCGAACAGCGACATCTTCGACGTCCTCGCCTATGTCCGGTTCACCCTCGCGCCCTTGGCCCGCAGGCAACGGGCCGGCGCGGCCCGGTCAAGCGGCCTCGGCGGCTACGAATTGGAGATGCGCCAGTTCCTGGACTATGTCCTTCAGGCATACGAGGCGCATGGTGTCGAGGAGCTGTCGCTCAGGAAGATCCGCGACTTTCTGCGTATCCGGTATGGCGGCACGAACGACGCGAAAGCTATCCTCGGATCGGTCGCCGAGATCCGGAAGGCTTTCATCGACATCCAGGGTCACCTGTTCCGGTAACAGGTGTCTGGAGGCCGATTTCGGGCCACAACAGCCCGATGGCCATCAATCGGTTGTCAAATGGCCATTTCAACCCCGCCGATGGCCAAGTATTGGTTGTCGTATCAGATCGGTCACCCGGATCCGCCGCCTCAGCCGCATTTCGAATAGCCGCAACTGCCGCAGGTCAGGCACCCTTCGACCATGCGCATGTCGTATTGGCCGCAATGCGGACAGGCCGGGCCGGGGCGTTGCCCGAGATTGACGACCTCGGCTTGGGGGTCGGATTTCAGGCCCATCCCCTCGCCCTCGATGAACCCGATCGAGATCAGATGGCGTTCGATGACGCCGCCGATGGCCGCCAGGATCGAGGGCACGTATTTGCCCTGCATCCACGCGCCCCCGCGCGGGTCGAAGACGGCCTTTAGTTCTTCTACAACAAAGCTGACATCCCCGCCGCGTCGGAACACGGCCGAGATCATCCGCGTCAGCGCCACCGTCCAGGCGAAATGCTCCATGTTCTTTGAGTTGATGAACACCTCGAAAGGCCGCCTGTGCCCGTTCAACACGATGTCGTTGATCGTGATATAGAGCGCATGCTCGCTATCGGGCCATTTCAGCTTGTAGGTGTGCCCCTCCAGGCTGGCTGGCCGGTCCAGCGGTTCGGACATGTAGACGACCTCGCCCGAGGCGGCCTCGCTCGCGCGGGCGCCCTCGTCCTTGCTTTCGCTCTCGGACACGCTCAGGACACTGCCCGTTACGTCGTTGGGCCGGTAGGTGGTGCAGCCCTTGCATCCCGTTTCATAGGCTTCGAGATAGACGTCCTTGAAGCTCTGGAAATCGATATCGGCCGGCACGTTGATGGTTTTGGAGATCGAACTGTCGATCCAGGGCTGAGCGGCGGCCTGCATGCGGACATGTTCCAGCGGGGCCAGTTCCTGCGCAGTAACGAAATGATCCGGCAAGGGCGCATCGCCCTTGAGGTCACGCCACATGGCGACGGCGTAATCGACGACCTCTTCCTCGGTGCGGGTGCCGTCTGGTTGCAGCACCTTTCGTGTATAGGAATTGGCAAAGATCGGTTCGATCCCGCTGGAGACATTGCCCGCGAACAGGCTGATCGTGCCCGTGGGCGCGATCGAGGTCAGGAGCGCGTTCCTGAGCCCGTTCTCGGCGATCAGCGCCTGCACCTCCTGGTCCAGCCGCGTGACCATCGGGGCCTTGGCATAGGCCGCCGCATCGTAGAGCGGAAAGGTGCCCTTTTCCTTGGCCAGCAGGGCCGAAGCGCGATAGCTGGCATTGGCGATGGCCTGCATCCAGCGGCCGGTTTGCGCCGCGCCGTCCTCGGACCCATAGCGCAGGCCGACCATGGCCAGCGCATCGGCAAGGCCGGTCACGCCAAGCCCGATCCGGCGTTTCGCCTGCGCCTCTTGCGCCTGCGCCTCGAGCGGAAAGCGCGAGGCATCGACCACGTTGTCCATCATGCGAATGGCAGTGGCGACAAGGTCATCCAGCGCGGCATCGGGGATCTGGGCCCCCGCCCCGAACGGGCGGTCCACCAGCCGGGCGAGGTTCACCGACCCCAGCAGACAGGCGCCATAAGGCGGCAGCGGCTGCTCGCCGCAGGGGTTCGTGGCCGCGATCTCCTCGACATAGGACAGGTTGTTCTCGGCATTGATGCGGTCGATGAAGATCACGCCCGGCTCGGCGTAGTCATAGGTCGCGCGCATGATCCTGTTCCACAGGTCGCGCGCCTGCACGGTATGATAGACGCGGCCGTCGAATTGCAATTCCCACGTGCCGTCGGCCTTGACCGCCTCCATGAACGGGTCGGTGACCAGCACGGACATGTTGAACATGCGCAGGCGTGCGGGGTCGGACTTGGCCGCGATGAACTCCTCGATGTCGGGGTGGTCGCAGCGCATCGTGGCCATCATCGCGCCGCGCCGGCTGCCCGCCGACATGATGGTGCGGCACATGGCGTCCCAGACATCCATGAAGGACAGCGGCCCCGAGGCATCGGCCGCCACGCCGGTCACAGGGGCGCCCTTGGGGCGGATGGTCGTGAAGTCATACCCGATGCCGCCGCCCTGCTGCATGGTCAACGCCGCCTCTTTCAACGCGTCGAAAATGCCCGCCATCGAATCGGGGATCGTGCCCATCACGAAACAGTTGAACAGGGTGACCGCGCGCCCGGTGCCCGCACCGGCCACGATCCGGCCTGCGGGCAGATACTTGAAATCCTCCAGCGCATCGTAGAACGCCGGTTCGAAATCGCCCGGCGTCGCCTCGACGCTGGCCAGGGCGCGGGCAATGCGCCGCCAGCTGTCCTCGACCGTCTGGTCGATCGGCGCGCCATCGGCGGCCTTCATGCGGTATTTCATGTCCCAAATCTGCTCGGCGATCGGGGCGGCAAAGCGAGTCATGACAATATCCTGATGCATCGGAGACGGACCTCGCAAGATAGACCCACCCCGTCTATCGGTCAACGCAGGCCCTGCCGTCTTGCGCGGTCCGCTCGACAAAAGCGCGCTGGCCACCGCCATGCCGATCCGGCGCTGTCGAGCACGTCCATGCCTTTCCCCCCTCGCCCATCCGCGCTAGGTATGGTGGCAGGAGGCTGAAGTGACCGTACATCTCGTGAAACTCTGCGTTGGCGCCGAGCGCGTCGAGGATCTGACCGCCTGGCAGGCGAGCGCCCGCGCCAAGGGGCCGGACGGGCTACCGCGCCATGTCACGCGCATGTGGCCCAAACGCGCCGACGAGGTGCTGGATGGCGGATCGCTCTACTGGGTGTTCAAGGGAATGCTGCTGTGCCGACAGCGCATCCTGCGTCTCGACCCGGTCGAGGGCGGCGATGGCATCACCCGCTGCGGCATCGTGCTCGACCCGGAAACCGTGCGCGTCACCGCGACCCCCAAACGGCCGTTTCAGGGCTGGCGGTATCTCAAGCCCGAGGATGCGCCGCGCGACCTGGCCCCCGGCCGCGCCAGTGAGGAGGCCCTGCCGCCCGAGCTGGAAAGCGCGCTGGCTGAAATCGGCGTGCTGTGAGGCGTGCCCGGATCAAACGCCGCCAAGACGCGCGTCAGTCGAGACCGAGTTTTTCGTAGAAGTCCGCAAGGGCCGCGCGCGCCGCGTCATCCCAGGTCGCGCCGCGCGCCCGGAACAGCGTCGCCTCGGATCTGTGGATCAACCCGTCATCCAGAATGCGCAGGTGATTGGCGCGCAAGGTCTCGCCGGTCGAGGTGATATCGGCGATGGCCTCGGCCGTGCCATGGGCCACGGTGCCCTCGGTCGCGCCCTGGCTGTCAACCAGCCGGTAATCGGCCACGCCGGCCTCGCGCAGGAAATCGCGCACCAGCCGGTGATACTTGGTCGCTATCCGCAACCGGTGCCCGTGCCGCTGCCGGAATTGCGCCGCCGCGGCATCCAGATCGTCAAGGGTCGAGACATCGACCCAGCAATTCGGCACCGCCACGATCAGGTCGGCATGGCCGAACCCCAGTTGCGCCACGACCTCGACCGCCTGATCCCAGGCGGGAATGCGTTCTTGTACAAGATCGCTGCCTGTCACACCCAGATGGATGCGCCCCGAGGCCAGTTCGCGCGGGATCTCGCCCGCCGACAAAAGGCGCAGTTCCACATCCGCCCCCGCCACCTCGGCGCCATAATCGCGCTCGGAGCCGGTGCGACGCATTTCGACCCCACGCTCGGCGAACCAGGCAAAGGTCTTGTCCATCAACCGCCCCTTCGAGGGCACGCCCAGGCGAATGCTCATGCCGCGCCCTCCCCGGTTTTCAGACGGTACACCAGTTCGGGGCGGATCACGCCGCCGACGGCGGGAATGGCCCGACCCTCCCCCAGAATCGCGGTCAGCGCGTCGTAGCGCCCGCCGGTCGCCACCGGCGGCAGGTCCGGCCGCCCGTCGGCCAGAAAGCCAAAGACGAACCCGTCGTAATATTCCATCGTCGTACGCCCGAAACTGGCCTCGTAGGGCAGGTCGTTCGGCTCTTGCCCGGCGGCGGCCAGGGCGTCGATGCGGGCCGACAGACGCTCGACCGCGGCGGTCAGTCCCGGCAAATCCACCGTCATGTCCCAAAGACGGTCGCAGGCTTGCGGCAGGGGCGCGCGCAAGCTCAGGATTTCGGTCAGCACCTCGGCCTCGGCGGCGCCGATGGGGGGCGTGTCGGCATCGGCCAACAGGCGCTCCACCCGTTCGGCGATCTCGGGGCTGCCACGCAGGCCCACGGCGGGCCCGGCCTCGGCAATGACCGCCTCAACCCCCTGCTTGCGCACGGCGTCTAGCAGCGCCGCGCGCCCGGCGGGCGGATCGGCCCGGCCGGTATAGCGATCCAGCAGGGCGCGGAACCGCCGCGGACGCCAGACATGGCGGCGCAGCGCGGCCTTGCGCGGTTCGGTCGTGGACAGGGTTTCAATCGCGGCCAGCAGGATTCCGATATCGCCCGAGACAGCGCGCAGGCCCAGCCCGTTCAGCGCCTTGGCGAACAGGGCGAAAACCTCGGCATCGGCGCGGGCCGGGTCCGTGCCGTCGAACAACTCGTAGCCCAGTTGCAGGTATTCCGTTGGCCGCCCTGACCCGGCGGGCTGCTTGCGAAACACCTCGCCCAGATAGGTGTAGCGCGCAGGCTCGGCCCCGTTTTCCATGTGGCTTTGCACCACCGGCACGGTGAAATCGGGGCGCAGCATCATCTCGCCCCGGTCAGGGTCGTCGGTGGTATAGGCGCGCGCGCGGATATCCTCGCCATAAAGGTCCAGCAGCGTGTCGGCCGACAGCATCAGCGGTGCCTCGACCGGGACCGCGCCGGCCGTGGCGAAAACAGCGGCCAGCGCCTCGGCCTCGCCTCGGATGGCGGCCTTGTCCCTCACTGGTGACGCTCCATCATGGCGCGGACGTGTTGCACAAGATCGGCGCGGGAAACCTCGGTCTGCGCGGGCTGGCTTTTCCATTCCTCAAGCGTCGCGTCCTGCGCCAGTTTCGCGCCGAGGATCAGATCCTTGAGCTGCACCACGCCGCGCGCCGCCTCGTCCGAGCCCTGGATGACCGCGACGGGGCTTTCGCGTTTGTCGGCGTATTTCAACTGGTTGCCGAAATTCTTGGGATTACCCAGATAGACCTCGGCCCGTATGCCCGCCGCGCGCAAGTCGCTGGCCATCGCCTGGTAGTCGGCCATGCGGTCGCGATCCATCACGGTCACGATGACCGGCCCCTGCCGAGTGCCGTGGATGCGCCCCTTCGCCCGCAAGGCGGCCAGCAGGCGGTCGACCCCGATGGAGACGCCGGTCGCCGGCACCTCCTGCCCCGTGAAGCGCTTGACGAGGTCGTCGTAACGCCCGCCGCCCGCCACACTGCCGAACTGGCGCGGGCGGCCTTTTTCGTCGGTGATTTCAAAGGTCAATTCGGCCTCGTAAACCGGACCGGTGTAGTATCCGAGGCCGCGCACGACCGAGGGGTCGATGACGATGCGGTCAGGGCCATAGCCTTGGGCGGCGAGAAGATTGGCGATCTGCTCTAGTTCTCGCACTCCTTCCATACCAACCTCGGAGGAGCCCGACACAACTTCGTTTAGGTTCGCGATTGTTCGTTCATTCGTACTATCTCTAGCCGTCAGGAACGACACCACGGCATCAATCTGATATGGGGCGAGTCCCACACCTTCAATAAAGGCACCCGAAGCGTCTCGTCGTCCTTCACCAAGAAGTTGGCGCACACCTTCCACACCGACTTTGTCAAATTTGTCGGCAGTCCTAAGAACTGCATCCTCCACATCACGATCATGGATTTCAGCCCAAGTCGCGCCATCAGCAAAACTTGGTTGCTCCAGGTCGCCAATGATTTCCAACACACCGTTCAGAACCTTGCGGTTATTGACGCGCACGATGTAGTCGCCGCGCGGGATGCCCACGGCCTCGAGCGTGTCGGCCAGCATGGCGCAGATCTCGGCATCGGCGGCGACGCTGGGGGCGCCGACCGTATCGGCATCGCATTGATAAAACTGACGAAACCGCCCCGGCCCCGGCTTTTCGTTGCGCCAGACGGGCCCCATCGTGTAGCGGCGATAAGGGCTGGGCAACTCGTTGCGGAACTGCGCCGCGACGCGAGCCAAGGGCGCGGTCATGTCATAGCGGAGCGCCATCCAGGTGCCGTCATCTTCAAAAGCGAAAACACCCGCGTTGGGGCGATCCACGTCGGGCAGGAACTTGCCAAGCGCCTCGACCGTCTCGACCGCGCTCGTCTCCAATGGGTCGAAGCCATAGCGGTCATAGACCTCGGCGATCTGGCGCAGCATCTCCTGCCGCTCGGTCACCTCGGCCCCGAAATAATCGCGGAAGCCCTTGGGCGTTTCCGCCTTGGGGCGGGGCTGTTTTTTCTGCTTGGCCATGATGGATCGCGGAGGTTTTTTCGGGTCGCGCCCCCTCTAGCCGAGGGGGGGCGGGATGGGCAAGGCAACGGACGGGACCGGCGCGCGATGGACCGACAAAGCGATGCAAATTCGCCGTGCACCCCGCGTACACATCCCGTACACAGCCCGTACATACAGCAAGACACCAGGCAGAGGCAGGGACGAGGCCGATGGCAGAGACCGACAAGCTGGAAGAAGCGCTGGCGCATCTGGCCCGCGTGGTCGACGAGTTGTCCGAGGTGGTGGCCCGGCAGGATGCCGAGATCACGCGGCTGAGCCGGCGTGTCGGCATGCTGATGGAGCGCGAGGCCGAGCGCGAGCTGGAGCAGGGCGGCACCGTGCCGCTGGCCGACCAGAAGCCGCCGCATTGGTGATCGGTCGATTTGGGGGCCCTGCCCCCAAACCCCCCGGCCATTTTCACAGGATAAAGATGGGCAGGGCCGCGCTCGTTGCCCTTGACGGGCGTCAGGATGCGGCCATGGCCGGTCTGCGCGGGTGCGAGCGGGCCAGGATGGCCAGCATGATGGCGATGTTGAGCGCGTTGAAGGCGATGCCATTGAGAAACGCCCAGCGATAACTGCCGGTCAGGTCGTAGATCCAGCCCGACATCCAGCCGCCCAGGGCCATGCCGAGAATGGTCGCCATGATGACGAAACCGACGCGCGCGCCGGCCTCGCGCGCGGGCAGGTATTCGCGCACGATCAGCGCGTAGGAGGGCACGATCCCACCCTGCGCCAGGCCGAAGACGAGGCTGACGATGTAGAGCGGCATCAGCCCCGTGGTCGGCAGGTAGAGGAAGAGCGCGAGCATCTGGAGCGTGGAGCCGATCAGCAGCGTCAGTACGCCGCCGAGCCTGTCGGCCACCAGCCCCGAGACCAGCCGCGACGCGACCCCGCCCAACAGCATCAGGCTGAGCATTTCCGCGCCCACGGCAGGGCCGTAGCCGAGATCGACGCAATAGGCCACGATATGCACCTGGGGCATGGACATCGCCACGCAGCATCCGATCCCCGCCGCAGCCAGTGCCCATGTCAGCGCGCGGGGCGACAGGCCGCTGCTGCGGGCGCGCAGGGCCGCCGCCGAGTCCGAGGCGCGCATCGCCTCTTCGGGCAGGGGTTTGCGCAAGGCCCATGTCATCGGCAGCATCACGGCCAGCGCGGTGGCCGCGATGACCAGATAGGCCGCGCGCCATCCCGGCCCGGCCAGGATGTCGGCCAGGATCAGCGGCCAGATCGCGCCCGAGAGGTAATTGCCACTGGCGATGAGGGCGACGGCGATGCCGCGCCGCTTCAGGAACCACTGGCTGACATCGGCGATCAGGGGGCCGAAACTGGCCGCCGTGGCAAAGCCGATGCCGGCCTGCACGATCGTCAGCGTCCAGAGATTGGGCGCCAGAGCCGCCGCCGCGAAGCCGCCCGCGATCATCACCGCCGAGACCGCCAACGCGCGCGACACGCCCCAGCGGTCGACCCAGCCGCCGATCAGGAAATTGCCCAAGGCAAAGCCGATCATCGTCGCCGTGTAGGGGATGGAGGCATCGGCCCGGTCCAGCCCGAACTCGGCCTGCACGGCGGGCAGGATGACGATGATCGCCCACATGCCGACATTGCCGATCAGAGACAACGCAAGGCTGAGGGCAAGGCGGCGCCAGGAGGCGGGGCTGTCGAGGGTCGCACTCATTACGGCGACGGTAGGGCCTCGCCCCGCGAATGGAAAGCGCCGGCGATGCGCCGCGCGCCTAGACCTCTTCGACCGTCACCACCCCTTCCAGGCTGCGCAGCGCGCCCTTGATCTGGGGGGAGACGGGGAAATCCTCGCCCAACAGGACCTCGACCTCGCCGGGCAGGTCGGGGGCCATCAGGCACAGGTGGATCGGCCCCTTGGCCGAGCGCATCGCGTCCTCTCGCGCGCGGTCGAGCAGGGTCGAGACCGTCTCGACCCCGCGCGGGTCCTCGACGAAGACGCGCAGGCCCCCCGCTTCGGCGGCGATGCCATCATCGACGGGCTGCACGGCGGCGGCGAGCAGCTTGAGCTGGTCGCTTTCCAGCTCCGCCTTGACCTGCAGGATGACGTTCGAGCCGGTCTCGAGATGCTGGCGGCTGGCCTCGAGCACGTCGGAGAAGACGGTGACCTCGTAAAGGCCGGACGGGTCCGAGAGCGAGACGAAGGCGAAACGGTTGCCGCGCTGGCTTTTGCGTTCCTGCCGGACCGAGACGGCGCCGGCCATCTTGGTGACGAAGGCGCCACCCTGCACGCGCTGTTCGACCTCGTGCAGGGTCAGCACCCCGCGCCGTTTCAGGGCAGGCATGTAATCGTCCAGCGGGTGGCCCGAGAAGTAGAATCCGACCGCCTGATGCTCGTTGGCCAGCCGTTCATTGGGCATCCAGTCGCTGGCTTCGGGCAGGCGCGGCTCGGGCAGGTCCTCGCCCGCTTCGCCGAAGAGGCTGACCTGGTTGCTGGCCTTCTGCTCGTGGATCGCGGCGGAATAGGCCGTCAGAGCGTCGAGCGCGGCAAAGACCCGCGCGCGGTTGCGGTCGAGATCGTCGAAGGCCCCGGCGCGGGCGAGCATTTCCAGAGAGCGTTTGCCGACGCGTTTCAGGTCAACGCGGCGGGCGAAATCGAAGAGCGTGGCAAAAGGTTTTTCCCCGCGCTCGGTCTGGCGCGCCTCGACGATCAGGCGCATCGCGTCGACGCCCACGTTCTTGAGCGCGCCCAGCGCATAGAGGATCTTGCCATCCTTGACGGTGAAACTCGCGGCCGAGCGGTTCACGCAGGGCGGCACCGTGTCGATGCCGAGGCGGTCGACCTCTTGCTTGTAGATGCCCAGCTTGTCGGTGAGGTGGATGTCGCAATTCATGACGGCTGCCATGAACTCGACCGGATGGTTCGCCTTGAGCCACGCGGTCTGGTAGCTGACCACGGCATAGGCGGCGGCGTGGGACTTGTTGAAGCCGTAATTGGCGAATTTCTCGAGCAGGTTCCAGACCTCGAGCGCCTTGGCCTCGTCCACCCCGTTCTTGGCCGCGCCTTCCAGGAACTTGGGGCGTTCGGCGTCCATCGCCTCCTTGATCTTCTTGCCCATGGCGCGGCGCAGCAGGTCGGCGCCGCCAAGGCTGTAACCCGCCATTTCCTGCGCGATCTGCATCACCTGTTCCTGGTAGACGATGATGCCCTGCGTCTCGTCGAGGATATGGTCGATCAGGGGATGCAGGCGGTCGCGATCGGAAATGCCGTTCTTCACCTCGCAGTATTTCGGGATGTTCTCCATCGGGCCGGGGCGGTAGAGCGCCACGAGGGCCACGATATCCTCGATGCAGGTGGGTTTCATGCGCCGCAGCGCATCCATCATGCCCGAGCTTTCCACCTGGAACACGGCAACCGTCTTGGCGCTGGCATAAAGGGCGTAGGTGGCGGGGTCATCCAGCGGGATGGCGTTGATCTGGTTCTCGGCCCCCTCGGGCGGCTGGTAGATGGTGCTGCCGTCCGGCGCTTCGTGCAACTGCCGGCCCGAGGCATGGATCAGGTCGATGGCGTTCTGCACCACGGTCAGGGTCTTGAGGCCCAGGAAGTCGAACTTCACCAGCCCCGCAGGTTCGACCCACTTCATGTTGAACTGCGTGGCCGGCATGTCGGAGCGCGGATCGCGGTAGAGCGGCACAAGCTCGTCCAGCGGGCGGTCGCCGATGACCACACCCGCTGCGTGGGTCGAGGCATTGCGCAGCAGGCCTTCGATCTTCTCGGCGTAATCCATCAAGCGGCGCGTGGGGTTCACGCGGCCATCGCGCTTGTCCTGCTCGGTCTCGCGCATTTCCTCGATGAAACGCGGCTCATCCTTGATGGCCTGCGCGATCGAGACGGGCTTCACCCCCTCGACCGGGATCATTTTGGACAGGCGATCGACCTGCCCGAACGGCATTTGCAACACGCGCCCCACGTCGCGCACGGCGGCCTTGGACAGAAGCGCGCCGAAGGTGATGATCTGGCCCACCTTGTCGCGGCCATAATGCTCTTGGACGTAGCGGATCACCTCTTCGCGGCGGTCCATGCAAAAGTCGATGTCGAAGTCGGGCATCGACACGCGTTCGGGGTTCAGGAAGCGTTCGAAGAGCAGCGAATAGCGCAGCGGATCGAGATCGGTGATCGTCAGTGCATAGGCGACGAGCGACCCGGCGCCCGAGCCGCGCCCCGGCCCGACGGGAATATCGTGATCCTTGGCCCATTTGATGAAATCGGCCACGATCAGGAAATAGCCGGGAAAGCCCATCCCCTCGATGATGCCCAGCTCGAATTCAAGCCGTTCTTCATACGCCTCGACGGTATCCGCATGGGGGATGACGGCAAGGCGGGCATGCAGGCCCTCATGCGCCTGACGGCGCAATTCCTCGACCTCGTCATCGGCGAAGCGCGGCAGGATCGGCGGGTGCGTGCGTGCGCGAAACGCGCAGCGCCGCGCGATCTCGACGGTGTTTTCCAGCGCCTCGGGCAGATCGGCGAAAAGCGCGGCCATCTCCTCGGGCGTCTTGAAATGATGCTGCGGGGTCAGGCGGCGGCGCGGTTCCGACTGGTCGATATAGGCCCCTTCGGCGATGCAGATCAGCGCGTCATGCGCCTCGTACATCTCGGGCTTGGGGAAATAGACATCGTTGGTGGCGACCAGCGGCAGGTTCAACTCGTAGGCCAGCTCGACATGGCCGCGTTCGGTCCGCGCCTCGCCCTCGGGCAGGCCGCCTTCGCCCGGATGGCGCTGCAACTCGACATAAAGACGGTCGGAATAGATCGCGGCCATCCGTTCCAGAAGCGCGCGGGCGCGTCCCGTATTGCCCGCCTGCAGGAATTGACCCACCGGCCCCTCGGGCCCGCCAGACAGGCAGATCAGCCCCTCGCCATGCCGGGCCAGTTCCTCGAGCGTGACATGCGGCAGGCTGCCATCGCCGCGCAGGTAAAGCGCCGAATTCAGCTTCATCAAGTTCTTGTAGCCGGCCTCGTGCTGGGCCAGCAGGACGATGGCGGCAGGCGGGTTGGGCCGTTCGCCGGGCTGAACCGGGGCGTAATCCACATCGATCTGGCACCCGATGATGGGCTGCACGCCGGCCTTGGCCGCCGTTTCGGAAAATTCCAGCGCGCAGAACATGTTGTTCGTGTCGGTCACGGCGACGGCGGGCATGCCGGCCTCGGCCACCATGCCGGGCAGTTTCTTGACCCGCATCGCGCCTTCCAGCAGCGAATACTCGGTATGCAGTCTGAGGTGAATGAATCGGGGATCGGCCATGGCGTCACGCTACCGCAAGCGGTTGCGGCGATCCAGAGATCATCCACCCGATCTTGTGGGGCCCGACCGGCCGCGCGAGGGGGCATCGCGGCTGAGCGATCGCGTCAGTCGTGCAGGCGATAGTCCGTGATCCGGCCCCGCCAATAGGCCCAGTAGACACCGTCATCGACGTAACCCACCTCACCGTCGAGGGGGATCCGCCGGTCGCCGATCCAGTCGTAGTTGCGAAAATACCCGCGCCAGCTGCGCAGCCGCTCGACCCCGTCCGGTCCGGCATCGGGGCGTTCGGCCTGCATCTCGACAATGTCGCCCGCGTCATCGAAAAGCAGCGTCACCACGGCGCGGCCCGAGGGCAGGTCAAGCGCGGCTTCGACCGCGTCGGGGGCCGTTTGCGTCCATTGGATGGCGGGATTGCGCAGAATGGCGTCGGGCGACCAGACGATTTCGGCCAGGTAGCGCATCGCCTCGGCCCGGTCGATCACCGGCCCTTGGGCATGGGCCACCGGAATCGCGCCGAGCAGAAAGACACGCAATTGCCCCGCCCCCGCGACGAAGGCGTCGATTACGACGACCCGCGGCAGCACAACGCCCGGCGACCGCCCTTCCCAGACGAAGCCGGGCTGGCCGATCGCCATGTGGTGGCGGCCCTCCATCGGCCCCCAGGCGGCGTCCTGCGCCTGGCGAAACGTCACATCCTGCAGAAGGGTCGCGGTTCTGTGGGGGCCATCCGGGTCGCCGCCGTTGCGCTCGGCAAAGCGGCGCAGGGCGGCGGGCAGGTCGTGGGCCGTCGCAGGCGGCGCGGCCGACAACTCGGACACAAGCGCGCCGCTGTAGGCCCGGAACCGCGCCCGCGCCGACCAGTTGGGCCGCGATCGCCAGAAGGACGAGGCCGGCCACGAGGACAAGCAGGATTTTCATGTCGAACCCTTGTCGGTCGAGGTCTGGCCGAGCGTTGCCACGGTGTCGCGAAAACCGCCTTGACCCAGAACAAACGCTACCGATTGCCCGAATTGCGGGCAGGCGCGGCGGGATCGGTGCGGGCGCGTCGCGCAAGGCTTGCCAACCCCGCCCATCCCCGGTTTTCTGTCATCCGGTCAAAATCGGACCGGGGCCGCCCTCTACGCCGCATCGAGGGCCGGACGACCACCCCGACACGGTAGCGCGGCGGATGACATCCATGGCGATCCGGTTTCTGCTGAATGGCGAGGCACAGGTGGTGGAGGCCGACCCGACGGTCACGCTGCTGGACTGGCTGCGCGAGGCGCGTCGCCTGACCGGCACCAAGGAAGGCTGCAACGAGGGCGATTGCGGTGCCTGCACGGTGATGGTGACGGATCAGGGTGGCGCACGGGCGCTGAACGCCTGCATCCTGTTTCTGCCGCAACTCGACGGCAAGGCCGTGCGCACGGTCGAGGGGATCGCGGGGGCCGACGGCACGCTGCACCCGGTGCAACAGGCGATGATCGACCATCACGGGTCGCAATGCGGGTTCTGCACGCCGGGCTTCGTCGTCTCGATGGCGACCGCGCATCTGAACGGGCGGACGGATCACGACGACCAACTCGCCGGGAATCTCTGCCGTTGCACGGGCTATGCGCCGATCATCCGCGCCGCCGAGGCCGCCGCGGACGCCCCCGTGCCCGCCTGGATGCACGAGGATCTGGCCGCGCTGTCGGATGCGCCCGCAGCGGAAACGCCCTTCATTCCCCGGACCTCGGACAATCTGGCCGAGTGGTACGCGGCCAACCCCGAGGCGACGCTGATCGCCGGGGCAACCGATGTGGGGCTGTGGGTGACCAAGGGGTTGCGCGACCTGTCCCCCGTGGCGTTTCTGAACCAATGCGAGGATTTGAAAGGGATTGTTGCCAATCAGGAAACAATCTGCGTCGGCGCGATGACCACCCTGGCCGAGTTCGGAGCGTTCATTGCCGACCGACACCCGAGCCTGGCCGAGATGATCCGCCGCTACGGCTCGGTCCAGGTGCGCAATGCCGCGACCATAGGGGGCAATATCGCCAATGGGTCGCCCATCGGGGACAGCCCGCCAGCGCTGATCGCGCTGGGGGCCACGCTGCATCTGCGCGAAAGGGGGGGACCGGGCGCAGCCTGCCGCTGGAGGAGTTCTTTGTCGATTACGGCAAGCAGGACCGGGCGCCGGGGGAGTTCGTCGAGGCCGTCAGTATTCCGGTCCAGCCCGACGCGGTACGGGTCTACAAACTGTCGAAACGGTTCGATCAGGACATTTCTGCCGTCTGCGGTGCGTTCAACATCGTGGTCGACGGGGGCACCGTCACCGCCGTGCGCATCGCCTTTGGCGGCATGGGGGGGACGCCGAAACGCGCCGCCCGTGTGGAGGCGGCCCTGACCGGCCAGCCGTGGACCGAGGCGACGATCACCGCCGCCCTGCCCGCATTCGCGCTGGATTACACCCCGATGAGCGACATGCGCGCCTCGGCCGCCTACCGGCTGGAGACAGCGCAGAACATGCTGTGGCGGGCCTATCACGACAGCGCGGGCGTGCCCGCCTCGGTGCTGGGGGTGCGGCCATGAGCGTGCACAAGCCCCTGCCCCATGACGCCGCCCGCCTGCATGTGACGGGCGCGGCGCGCTATGTCGATGACATCCCGACACCGGTCGATTGCCTGCACCTGGCCTTTGGCCTGTCTACGGTGGCGAAGGGGCGGATCACGGCGCTGGATCTGGACGCTGTGCGCGCCGCCGAAGGGGTTGTCGCGGTCCTATCTGCCGAGGATCTGAGCCCCAACCCCGATTGCAGCCCGTCAAACCATGACGAGCCGCTCTTGTCCGACGGCACGATCCATTATGCGGGCCAGCCGATCTTCCTTGTCGCGGCGACCTCGCATCTGTTGGCGCGCAAGGCCGCCGCGAAGGCCCGGATCGAGATCGCGGGAGACACGCCGATCCTGACCATCGACGAGGCGATAGCCGCCGACAGCCGCTTCGAGGACGGGCCGCGCATCTATGCCAAGGGCGATGTCGAGGCCGCTCTGGCCCGTGCGGCGCATGTCGTCGAGGGGCGCATCGAGATCGGAGGGCAGGAACATTTCTACCTCGAAGGGCAATCCGCCCTCGCCCTGCCCCAGGAAGGCGGCGATATGGTCGTGCAGTCCTCGTCCCAGCACCCGACCGAGATCCAGCACAAGGTGGCCGATGCGCTGGGGGTCCCGATGCATGCCGTCCGGGTCGAGGTGCGCCGCATGGGCGGCGGGTTCGGCGGCAAGGAAAGCCAGGGCAATCACCTGGCCATCGCCTGCGCGCTGGTGGCCGCGCGCACCGGGTGCCCCGCCAAGATGCGCTATGACCGCGACGACGATTTCGTCGTGACAGGCAAACGCCACGATGCGCGGATCGCCTATCGCGCGGGGGTGGATGCCGAAGGGAAGATCACGGGCATCGATTTCACCCATTACATCCGCTGCGGCTGGGCGATGGACCTGTCGCTGCCGGTGGCCGACCGGGCGATGCTGCATGCCGACAATGCTTACCTGTTGCCGGCGGCGCGGATCACCTCGCACCGGCTGAAGACCAACACGCAAAGCGCCACGGCGTTTCGCGGCTTTGGCGGGCCGCAGGGGATGGTGGGGATCGAGCGGGTCATGGACCATATCGCCCACAGCCTTGGGATGGACCCGTTGGCATTGCGCCGCCTGAATTACTATGCACCGGCCAAGGGGACTGCGAAGGACGGCGAGGCCGCCGTTGCGACACCGGGCGGGCGGCTGGACACGGCCGATCTGGCTGGGCGCGGCTCGGTCAAGGTCGAGACCGGCGCAGGCCATGCCAAGCGCTTTGGCGGGGCGCATTCGCCGGTGCCAAGTGTGGAACTCGGCAACACGACGCCCTATGGCATGAAGGTCGAGGATTTCATCCTGCACCCGATGACCGAGGCGCTGGCCGATGCGTGCGATTACGAAGGACGCCGCGCGCAGGTGGCAGAGTGGAACGCCGAAAACCCGGTGCTGAAACGCGGCATCGCGATGACGCCGGTGAAATTCGGCATCTCCTTCACCCTGACCCACCTGAACCAGGCGGGCGCGCTTGTGCATGTCTACCAGGACGGCTCGATCCACATGAACCACGGCGGGACCGAGATGGGACAGGGCCTGTTCCAGAAGGTGGCACAGGTGGCCGCCGACCGGTTCGGCGTGGGGATGGACCGCGTGAGGATCACGGCCACCGATACGGGCAAGGTGCCCAACACCTCGGCCACGGCGGCCAGTTCCGGCAGCGATTTGAACGGCATGGCCGTCAAGGCCGCCTGTGACGAGATCCGGGGCCGGATCGCCGGTGTGGTGGCCGAGGAATTGCAGGCCGACCCGGCCAGCGTGGTGTTCGAGGACGGTCAGGTGGTTGCGGGCGGGGCCTCGATGCCCTTCGACGAGGCGGTGAAGCGCACCTACATGGCGCGCGTCAGCCTGTCGGCGACGGGGTATTACAAGACGCCCAAGATCGCGTGGGACCGGATCAAGGGACAGGGGCGGCCGTTCTTCTATTTCGCCTATGGCGTCGCCTGTTCCGAGGTGGTGATCGACACGCTGACCGGCGAGAACCGGGTGCTGCGCACCGATATCCTGCATGATGCGGGCGCCTCGCTGAACCCGGCGCTGGACATTGGGCAGATCGAGGGCGGGTTCGTCCAGGGCGCGGGCTGGCTGACAATGGAGGAACTGGTCTGGGACGATGCGGGCCGGCTGCGCACCCATGCGCCCTCGACCTACAAGATCCCGGCCTGTTCGGATCGCCCCGAGCTGTTCAACGTCGCGCTTTGGGACGATCCGAACCGCGAGGACACGATCTATCGCTCGAAGGCCGTGGGCGAGCCACCCTTCATGCTGGGGATCAGTGTGTTTTCAGCGCTTGGGAACGCCTGCGCGGCCTGCGGCCCGCAGTTTCCCGACCTGCAAGCCCCCGCCACGCCCGAGGCCGTGCTGGCCGCCGTCAAGCGGGCCAAGGGCGCGGCGTGAGCGGCATTCGCGTCACGGTGACGGGCACGCGCGGGTCCGCCCCGCGCGAGGTCGGGGCGGCGATGCTGGTCTTTGCGGACAGGACCCTTGGGACGATCGGTGGCGGCGCGCTGGAATGGCAGGCGATGGACATCGCCCGGCGCATGATCGCCGACGGTGAGGCGCGGGCGGAACGCACCATCGCGCTTGGCCCCGCGCTTGGCCAGTGCTGCGGCGGGGTGGTCACGCTGCGCTTCGAGACGGCCGAGGGGATCGACCCGCCCCCCGGCGTGCCCCTCTGGGTCTGGGGCGCGGGACATGTGGGGCGCGCCATCGTGGCGACCCTCGCCCCGCTGCCCCATGTCGCGATCACCTGGATCGACACGGCAACCGACCGCTTCCCTGCGGAAATCCCCCACGACGTCACGCGCCTGATCGCCGCCGAGCCACCGCGTGCGATGGCCCATGCACCGGTGCAGGCGCATCATCTGATCCTGACCTACAGCCACGAGATCGACCTCGCGCTATGCCATGCGGCGCTGACCCACGGGTTCGCGCGGTGCGGGCTGATCGGCTCAGGAACAAAATGGGCGCGATTTCGCACGCGCCTTGGCGCCTTGGGGCATGCAGATGCTGAAATTTCGCGCATTGACTGCCCGATTGGCGACCCGAGCCTGGGGAAACACCCCCAGGCCATTGCCGTTGGGGTCGCTGCAAGGCTACTGAAAGGGCAAATGCACAAGGATTCGGCAGAACGGCCGGACGGGGGACATCAGGGGACATGAAGGGACGCCACCTTTGAGCGCACTCCTTGAGATCAAGGGGCTGACCAAGGCCTATCCCGGCGTCGTCGCGAATGACGACGTGTCCTTCGCGATTCAACCGGGCGAGGTGCATGCCCTGCTGGGCGAGAACGGCGCGGGCAAATCCACGCTTGTCAAGATGATCTACGGGCTGGTACGGCCCGATGCCGGGACGATGACGCTTAACGGCGCGCCCTATGCCCCGAGCGAGCCGCGCGCCGCCCGCGCCGCAGGCGTGGCGATGGTGTTCCAGCATTTCAGCCTGTTCGAGGCGCTGAGCGTCGCCGAGAACATCGCGCTTGGCATGGAAAACCCACCCAAACCGCGCGACCTTGCGCAGCGCATCCACGATGTCAGCCGCGCCTATGGCCTGCCGCTCGACCCCGCGCGTCTGGTGGGCGACCTCAGCGCAGGGGAACGTCAGCGGGTCGAGATCATCCGCTGCCTTTTGCAGGACCCCAAGCTGCTGATCATGGACGAGCCGACCAGCGTTCTGACCCCGCAAGAGGTCGAGATCCTGTTTCACACCCTGCGCAAGCTGTCGTCCGAGGGCACGGCGATCCTCTATATCAGCCACAAGCTCGAGGAGATCCGCACCCTGTGCGACGCGGCAACGATCCTGCGGCTGGGCAAGGTGGTGGGCGAGTGCACCCCGCGCGAGGTGTCGGCGGCGCAGATGGCCGAGATGATGGTGGGCAAATCGCTCAGCCAACCGGCGCGGGAAACGGCCGAACCGGGCAAAGTGTTGTTGACCGTCGCGGGCCTGTCGCTGGAGCCGACCAGCCCCTTCGGCACGCCGCTGCGCCATGTGGGCCTCGAGGTGCGGGCGGGCGAGGTGCTGGGCATCGGCGGTGTCGCGGGAAACGGGCAGGATGAATTGCTGGCCGCGCTGTCGGGCGAGCGGCGCAGCGCACCGGGCGCGATCGAGTTCAAGGGCGCGCCCATCGGCGACACGGACCCCGAGGCGCGGCGCAAGCTGGGGCTGCTCTGCGCGCCCGAGGAACGCCTGGGCCATGCCGCCGCCCCCGACATGAGCCTGACCGAGAATGCCGTGCTGACGGCGCGCACCCGCAAGGCGCTGGATCGCAACGGCTTTGTCGGCTGGGCCAAGGCGCGAGGCTTTGCCGAGGATATCATCGCGCAGTTCGACGTGCGCACCCCCGGCCCGGACGTGGCCGCGCGCGCACTGTCGGGGGGGAACCTGCAGAAATACGTGATCGGGCGTGAGATCCTGCAAGACCCTGACGTTCTGGTGGTGAACCAGCCCACATGGGGCGTGGATGCCAGCGCGGCCGCCGCGATCCGGCAGGCGCTGCTGGATCTGGCGCAGGGTGGTGCTGCGGTGATCGTCATCAGCCAGGATCTGGACGAGTTGCTGGAAATCTCGGACCGGTTCTGCGCGCTGAACGAGGGGCGGCTGTCGGCCCCGCGCCCGGCACGCGACCTGTCGATGGAGGAGATCGGCCTGATGCTGGGCGGGGCCCATGACATGCACGAGGTGGAGGCCGCGCCATGATCCGCCTTGAAAAACGCCCCACGCCCTCGCGCTTCTGGACGCTATCGACCCCTGTCATCGCCGTCCTGCTGACCATGATCGCGGGCGGGCTGATGTTCGCGGCCCTCGGGCAGGACCCGGTCGAGGCGATCCGCGTCATCTTTTGGGACCCGCTGTTTCACCCGCAATTCGCCAGCTATTCGCGGCCGCAACTGCTGGTGAAAGCCGGGCCGCTGATCCTGATCGCCATCGGCCTGTCGCTGGGGTTTCGCGCGGGCATCTGGAATATCGGGGCCGAAGGGCAGTACATCATCGGTGCGATCTGCGGCGCGGCCTTTGGCCTGGCGCTCTACCCGTCCGAGAATGTCCTGATCTTCCCTGGCATGGTCATCATCGGTGCGCTTGGCGGCTGGGCCTGGGCGATGATCCCCGGCGTTCTGAAAACGCGGTTTCGCACCAACGAGATCCTCGTTTCGCTGCTGCTGGTTTACGTGGCCGAAGCGATCCTCGCCTCGGCCGCGACAAGCTGGTTGCGCAACCCCGAGGCGCGCGGCTTTCCGGGCAGCCGCAACCTGGCCCGTCATCCCGGCACCGACAATCCCGAACTGATCGCAGGCACGGGCATGCATTGGGGCGTCGTCGCCGCCTTCATCGCCGTGATCGGGGCCTACGTGCTGCTGAACCGTCACGTGCTGGGTTACCAGATCAAGCTGGCGGGCCAGGCCCCCGCGCCGCGCGCTTTGCCGGGGTCGAGCCTGCGCGCCTGGTGCTGCTGTGCCTTGGGGTGTCGGGCGCAATGGCCGGCATCGCAGGCCTGTTCGAAGTGTCGGGGCCCGCGGGCCAGATCAGCATCGATTTCAACTCGGGCTACGGGTTCACCGCGATCATCGTGGCCTTCCTGGGGCGGCTGCATCCGGTGGGCATCCTGATGGCGGGGCTGTTGATGGCGCTGACCTATATCGGCGGTGAACTGGCGCAGCTGATGCTGGGCGTGCCCGCCCCGGCGATCCAGGCTTTCCAGGGGATGCTGCTGTTCTTCCTGCTGGCACTCGACGTTCTGTCGAATTTCCGCATCCGCTTCGGCACGGGGAGGGCCGCCGCATGAGCATCGACCTTGTCGCCCTGATCGTGGCGCTGATCACCGTCTCCACGCCTGTGCTGCTGGCCGCGATCGGGGAATTGGTGGTCGAGAAATCGGGCGTCCTGAACCTGGGCGTCGAGGGGATGATGATCACCGGCGCGGTGGTGGGGTTCATCACCGCGGTCGAGACCGGATCGCCGATGCTGGCCTTTTTGGCCGGTATGGGGGGCGGCATGGCGCTGTCGCTGATCTTTGCCGTCCTGACGCAGGTGCTGCTGTCGAACCAGGTGGCGACGGGGCTTGCCCTCACGCTCTTCGGGCTTGGCCTGTCGGCGCTGCTGGGGGTGGGCTATCCCGGTGCCAGCGTCCCGTCCGTGGCCGATCCGTTCCCCGCCGCGATGGCCGAGATCCCGGTGATCGGCCCGATCCTGTTCGGCCATTCGCTGATCACCTACCTGTCGGTCCTGCTGGTCGCGGGCGTCTGGTATGTGCTGGCCCATACGCGCACCGGCCTGATCCTGCGCGCCACCGGAGAAAGCCACGAGGCCGCTCATGCCCTGGGCTACAAGGTGGTGCGCATCCGCATCCTCGCCATCCTGTTCGGGGGCGCCTGCGCGGGCCTTGGCGGGGCCTTCCTGTCGGTGGTGCGCGTGCAGAACTGGATCGAGGGGATGACGGCGGGCGCGGGCTGGATCGCGCTGGCGCTGGTGGTGTTTGCCAGCTGGAAACCGTGGCGTGTGCTGTTTGGGGCCTACCTGTTCGGCGGCATCGCGGCGCTGCAACTGCGCCTGCAAGCCGCCGAGATCGGTGTGCCCGTCGCGCTGCTGGATGCCTCGCCCTACCTCGTGACGATCCTCGTGCTTGTCCTGATTTCGTCGGACCGCTCGCGCGCGGCACTGAATGCGCCTGCAGCCCTTGGCCGCGTCTTCCACGCCTCGAGCTAGACTTGACCATGCCCCCTGTCCCGTCACCAAGACAAAAGCGAAAGGCTGACCCATAGCGCCCATGCATCGCAGCGACATCATCGAGATCCTCGACGGCACGCATCCGCGTGTCGGTCGGCGCGTGGCGCTGGCGATCTATGCGCTTATCGTGATCTCGGCCGTGATCATCGCGCTGGAAACCCTGCCCGCGCTGTCGCCCGAGTTTCGACAGCTGCTGCGCTGGGGCGAGGCCGCGATCCTGGCGCTGTTTGCGGTGGAATACGTCACGCGGCTGATCTGCTCGCCCCGGCCACAGCATTACGCGGTCAGTTTCTGGGGCATCATCGATTTCATCGCCATCGTGCCGGCGGTGCTGTTCCTGTTTCCCGATCTCATCACGGTCCGCGCGCTGCGGCTTTTGCGCCTTGTGCGCCTGCTCAAGCTGTTCAAGGCGAACCGGGCGCTCGACCGGATCGCGCGCGCCTTCGAACAGACCAAGGCCGAGCTGCTGATCTTCAGCTTCGTCTCGACCGTGATCCTGTATCTCGCCGCCGTCGGCATCTACCATTTCGAGCGCGAGGCACAGCCCGAGTTCTTCGGCTCGATTCCCGCCAGCCTGTGGTGGGCGCTCTCGACGCTGACCACGGTGGGCTACGGCGATGTCTACCCGGTCACCACGGGCGGGCGCATCTTCACCGGCTGTGTTCTGCTGGTGGGCCTCGGCGTCGTGGCCGTGCCCGCCGGCCTGATCACCGTGGCCCTGATCGAACAGACGCACGAGGAACAGGCGGCACGGGCCGCCCGACCCCCGCAAGACGAAACCCCGCAATCCAACACGGAGGATGAACTGACATGAAATCCATGACCAAACTGCTGGCCAGTGCCGCACTGGCCACCGCGACCTTGACGGGCGCGGCCATGGCCCAGGACGATCCGTTCGAGATCGGCTTTGTCTATGTCGGCGCGACGGGCGATTACGGCTGGACCTACGAACACGACCAGGGCCGACAGGCCGTCGAGGAGCATTTCGGCGACGCGGTCGAAACCACCTTTGTCGAGAACGTCCCCGAGGGCGCCGATGCCGAGCGCGTGATCACCCAGATGATCCTGGGCGGCGCCGACATGATCTTCACCACCTCCTTCGGCTTCATGGACGCCACCAACAATGTCGCGGCCCGCTTCCCCGACGTGTATTTCGAGCATGCCACTGGCTATCGCCGTGACACCCCCAACGTCTCGACCTACTCGTCGCGCTTCTACGAAGGCCGCGCCGTGATCGGCCATATCGCGGGTCATCTGACCGAAACGAACACGATCGGCTACATCGCCTCCTACCCGATCCCCGAGGTCATCCGCGGCATCAACTCGGCCTTCCTGCACGCCCGCGAGGTGAACCCCGATGTCGAGATGCGCGTCGTCTGGGTCTACACCTGGTTCGACCCGGCCGCCGAGGCCGACGCCGCCCAGGCCCTGATCGATGCGGGCGTGGACGTGCTGATGCAGCACACCGACTCGACCGCGCCGCAAACCGTCGCGCAAGAGGCCGGCATCCTGTCCTTCGGCCAGGCCTCCGACATGATCCAGTTCGCACCGCGCCCGCGCGTCGCCTCGATCATCGACAACTGGTCGCCCTATTATATCGAGCGCGTCGGTGCCGCGATGGACGGCACCTGGGAAAGCACCGACACCTTTGGCGGCATCGACACCGGGATGGTCGTGATCGGCGAAATGACCGAGGTCATTCCCGAAGACGTCCGCGCCTCGGCCCAGGCCATGATCGACGCGATCGGGGCGGGCGAGTACCACCCCTTCACCGGCCCGATCAATCGCCAGGACGGCACCGCCTGGCTGGCCGAGGGTGAAGTGGCCGATGACGCAACCCTCATCGGCATGGATTTCTATGTCGAGGGTCTGACCGGCGAAATCCCGAACTGACCCCGGCAGCGCGTTCACACAGGCAGAAAGGCCCGCGCCCGTCGCGGGCCTTTTTTGGGTCCGGGCACGCGCCGCCGGCTGTCGCGCAGCCCCGCCCCATCTTTATCCCTCAAATATGCAACGGCGCGACAGCGCCGGCGTCGCAAGGGGCTCGATGCCCCGCGTGGCGCGCCCAGCCCCCCTTGCAACGCCCCACATCCCATGCAACCAGACTGAAATGGATTATGATTTCGTGATCATCGGCGGCGGTATCGCCGGCACCTCGGCCGGCGCGCGCCTGTCCGAACTGGGGCGTGTTCTGGTGCTCGAGGCGGAACCGGCGCTGGCCTATCACGCCTCGGGCCGGTCCGCTGCGCTTTTCGAGGAAAACTACGGCCACCCGGTCACGGTCGCGCTCAACCGCGCCTCGCGCACCGAGCATGAGCAAATCGATGGCGGGCTGCTGTCGCCGCGCGGGTTGATGGTGCTGGCCGGTCCGGGGGACGAGGGCCGTTTCCCCGATGATGTCGCCACGATGGAGCTTGAGGAAATCGATCTCGACGCCGCCTGCGATCTGGTGCCGATCCTGAACCGCGACCATGTACGTCGCGCAGCCTGGCATGACGCGGCGTGGGATATTGACACCGACCGTATGGTGCAGGTCTTTGCCAGACAGATCCGCGCCCATGGCGGCAGCGTCCAAACCAACGCCCGCGTCACCCAGATCGCCCGTCAAAAGAAGCTTTGGCATGTCAGCGTGGGCGATGAAACCCACGCGGGCGCAACGATTGTGAATGCCGCCGGGGCCTGGGCGGATCGGATCGCGACCATGGCAGGGATCGCGCCGATCGGCCTGCGTCCCCTGCGCCGGTCAATGGCGCGCATGCCCGCGCCGGGGGGGCATGACGTTTCGCGCTGGCCGATGCTGATCGGGGTGGGCGAGACATGGTATGCCAAGCCCGACGCGGGGGCCTGGCTGGTCTCGCCGGCCGAAGAGGACCCGGTGACCGAACCCCACGACGCCTGGGCCGACGACATGGTGCTGGCCGAAGGCATTGCGCGCTATCAGCCCTTCGTCACCGAAGAGGTCACGCGCCTGACCGCGAGTTGGGCCGGGTTGCGCAGCTTTGCGCCCGACCGCTGCCTGGTGATCGGCCCCGAGCCGGGACGCCGCGATTTCCTGTGGTTTGCCGGTCAGGGCGGCTACGGGTTTCAGACCGCGCCCGCCGCCAGCCGCCTTCTGGCGGACCTAGTCGCCGGACGCATGCCGGAACTGGGCCCCGAACTCGTCGCCGCACTGTCGCCGGCAAGATTGCGCCCGGTCGGGAATCCCCGCGCTTGAAGCGCGACCCCGAACCGATAGGTTGACCCACGACATCCGACTCAAGGGAGACCCCCCGATGACCATCCGCCTGATCCTTGCCTCGGCCGTTGCCCTGGCCCTGCCCATGGCCGCCAACGCCCAATCCGCGCTGGAGCGTTTCGAGGTGCTAAACGAACAGATCGAAACGCTTATCTTTGAGGCGATGGCTGCTCAGACACCTCAACTTGTGGGCAACTTGCCCGCACCTGAATGGAACCAAGCAATGCGGGTCGCTGGCGAATGCTTCTTGGACGGTGTCCGCGATGAAGTCGGCGATGAAGGCGTCAATACGTTGCTAGACAACATGGAGGCAGCGATGCAAGGAGTTGACGCTACTTCGTTGATGCAAGAAAGCGGTGCTTTTCAGCCGACATTACCTGACGGTTTGTCCGATCAGCAGCTGCAAAATATCGACAGCGAATGTGGTCTCAACCAAGCCTTGATGATGCGTTTTGCGGAGTCCGGTGCGTTTTCTGTCATAATGGAAAGCGGTCAATAAGGCCGACCCATGACCCGCGAGCGATCTGCACCGGGCGAACTGCCCGGTGCCGCAGGCTCGGACGATGCGCGCCTGTCGGCGCCCTCGGCCCTGCGCAACCGCGATGCGATCCTGGACCACCTGACGCGCTTTGCGCCGGCCCGCGGCCGCGCGCTTGAGATCGCCTCGGGGACGGGCGAACACATCGTGCGTTTTGCCGCCGCCACCCCCGGCCTGATATGGCAACCGACCGATCCCGACCCGGCGCGGCGTGCCTCGATCACAGCCTGGGCAGAGGCCGAGGGTGTGGCGAACATGCTGCCACCCCGCGACCTTGACGCCGCGCGTCCCGGTTGGGGGACCGAGATGGGGCCGGTCGAGGTCATCTTCCTGTCCAACCTGCTGCACCTGATCTCGACCCCGGCCGCCGAAGGCGTGCTGACCGGCATCGCCCAGGCGCTGGCCCCCGGCGGCGTCGCGCTGATCTATGGCCCGTTTCTGCGCGACGGCACGGCCACCAGCGACGGCGATGCGGCCTTTGACGCGCGGTTGCGCGCCCAGGACCCGGCGATCGGCTACAAGGACGTGATCTGGGTGCTGTCCTTTCTGGTGGATCGCGGGCTGCGCGTGGTCGACACCGTGCGCATGCCCGCCAACAACCTGCTGCTGGCGGTCGAGCGTGTTTGACACCGGTCAAAGTTGACGGGGCAAAGGGCTGTTAAAGGCCGGCCATCCTTATCCTTTTCGTGATGGAGTCCCCCGAAATGACATGGACCGACAAGGCCAAAGACATGCGCAACGATCTGCGCGCGCTAAACCGCACCATTCCCGACGCGACCAAGGGGTTCGGCACCCTGTCCAAAGCGGTGAAGGAAAACGGCGTTCTCGACCTGAAAACCAAGGAATTCGTAGCCCTTGGCATCTCGATCGCGGTGCGCTGCGAGCCCTGCATCATCTTTCACGTCGAGGCCGCGATCAACGCCGGCACCACGCGCGAGGAACTGGGCGATGTTCTGGCCATGGCCGTGCAGATGGGCGGGGGCCCGTCGCTGATGTATGCCGCCAAGGCGCTGGCGGTCTATGACGAGATGACCGGCACCTGATCGGCGGCGGCCCATAGGCGCGCAAACCGAAGGGGGGAACAGAGGGTGCGCGCGCAAAGGCCCTAACGCAAGGAAACTGTTCGCAATTCCCGGCGCGTCCCGTATGGTCGCGCCGGGATTTCCGTTTTGAGGGATGTTTGCATGGCCGTGACCGACGCGTTTGCCCCCGAGGGTCTTTTTGCAGTCCTCGAAGAGGCCGGCCCCCTTGCAGAGCTTGCGCGCCGCCCCGTGCCGCGCGGCACAAGGCTGATCGCCGAGGGGACCGAAGCGCGCGCCATGTACCTGGTCGAGACCGGGCGGTTCCGCGTCGAGCGCGACGGCATCCCGCTGGCCGAAATCGGGGCGGGCGGCGTGCTGGGCGAGATCGCGTTTTTCACCGGCCAGACCCGCAGCGCCGATGTGATCGCCGCGCGCGACTCGGTCGTCGTGGAGATCGACCGCGCCACCTATGACGCCCTGTGCGACGCGGTGCCCGACCTTGCCCATGCCATCAGCGCGGAACTGGCACGGCGGCTTGCCGCCACCTCGGCGCGCGTGGTGCCCGATCCGGGGCGCCCCCCGGCCCGGACCTTCTGTCTCGTTCCGGCCGCGCACGCCCCCCTGCCCGCGCGTTTCGTGCCGGAACTTGCCAAGGTGATCGGCACCTATCACAGCGTCGCAACGGTGACCGAGGCGGATTTCCGGGCGGCCCTGCCCGCCGGGACCGCCCCCGACAGCCCCGAGGCGATCACATGGCTGAACGCGCAGGAACGCGCCGCCGATATCGTCCTGTTCGTCGCCACCCCCGAGGCCGAGGAGTGGTCGCGCGCCGCGCTGAAACAGGCCGATCAGGCGGTGATCGTGGCACAGGCCATCCGGTTCGAGCCGCCCTCGCAACTCGAGGCGATGGCACTCGATCTGTTGCCGCAGGATCAGAGACGCCTCGTGCTGATTCATCCGCACCGAATGCAGCACGCCACCGGCACGGCGCGGTGGCTGGACTCGCGCCCCGTCTTTCTGCATCACCACGTCGCCCTGACCGATGACGCCGAGGATATCGCGCGGCTTGGGCGGTTTCTGTCCGGGCAGGCCATCGGCATGGTGCTGTCGGGCGGCGGGGCGTTCGGCGTCGCGCATGTGGGCATCTGGCGCGCCCTGCGCGAGGCGGGCCTGCCGCTGGATATTGTCGGGGGCACCTCGGTCGGGGCGGCAATGGCCGGGGCCATCGCCCTGGATGTCCCCCCCGAAGAGATAGGCCCGCGCGTCGAGGACATTTTTGTCCGGTCAGGGGCGATGCGGCGCGTCACGGTCCCGAAATACGGGTTTCTGGATCACAAGGTGCTGGATGCCGCCCTGCAGAAGCATTACGGCGACGATCCGATCGAGGATCTGTGGCTGCCCTATTACGCCGTGGCCGCCGACCTGTCGGCGATGGACAAGATCGAGATCCGGCGCGGCCCCTTGTGGGAGGCCGTGCGCGCCTCGTCCGCGATCCCCGGGATCCTGCCGGCCTTTTTCACCAGCGCCGGGCAGATGCTGACCGATGGCGGCTGCATCGACAACATGCCGTTTCGCACCATGCACCGGCTCAAGACCGGCCCGAACCTGGTGTCCAATGTCCAGAAGGAAACCGGCACCCGCTATCATGTGGATTACGCCAAGCTGCCCGGCCGGGCCGAGTTGCTGAAACGCACGGTGATGCCTTTCGGCAAGGGGGCGCCCCGCGCGCCGGGCGTCATTTCCACCGTGATGCGCAGCCTTCTTGTCGGGCAGTCGGACATGCTGAAGGCGATGAACCCGACCGACCTGATGCTCAGGCCCCCGGGCCTGAAAGGGGCCGGGTTCCTGGCTTGGAACCGGCATCGGCTGTTCTACGAGATGGCGTATCAATTCGCGACCGACACCTTTGCCGAGCTCGAGGCCGCGGGCGATCCGGCCTTTGCCGCGCTGACGACGGCGGCGCGACCGGGCTGATCAGAGCAGGACGAACAGCAGGGCGGAACTGAGCGCGAGCGTGATGGTCAGCGGCACGCCATGGCGCCGTTCGACCCGGCTGCGGCTGAGGGCGTTACCGACAAAGGACACGGAAAACAGGATGGCGAAGGCCCCGAGGGCCGGGCGCAACACGTCCCGCGGCAGGCCCATCTGGGCGATGTCGCCCGCCTGCAAGGCGACCGCGACGCCGAACACCGCCAAGACCGCCACGGCAAGGCTGCCCAGCCGCAGCGCGGGCGGCAGGACGCGCCGCGCCCCGCCCCACGCCATGTTGCCCCAGGGCGTCCCGAGGGCGAGGGCAATCTGGAACAGCGCCAGCCAGCCAAATCCCGCGAGGGCGAAATATGCAATGATCGTCACCATGCCGCCCCGATAGCACGGGCGGCGACGGCGTCACATGCGACCCTCAGCCATCCTTGCGGATCGCGGCATTGGTCGGATCGTAGGGGCTGTCCTGAACCACCTCGGCCTGCCACGGCTGGTCGAACATCCGCACCTTCAACCTGGTCCCCACCTCGGCCAGATCGGGCCGCACATAGCCCATGCCGATGGATTTGCCGAACGCCACTGAATAACCGCCCGAGGTCAGGCGGCCCACCTTGGTGTCGCCGTCATAAAGCGCCTCGCGCCCCCAGGGGTCGGCACCCTCGGGCCCGTCGATCAGCAGGGTCACGCATTTCGACCGGATTCCGGTGTCCAGCATCGCGGCCTTGCCGTGGAACGCCTTGTCGAGATCGACGAACCGGTCGAGACCCGCCTCGAGCGGCGTGGCGTCCCGGCCCAGTTCGGTGCCGAAGGCGCGGTAGGATTTTTCCTGCCGCAGCCAGTTCTGCGCCCGCGCGCCCACCGGTGTCAGCCCGTGCTTTTCGCCCGCCGACATCAACTGGTCCCACAGGTAATTCTGCATCTCCATCGGGTGGTGCAACTCCCACCCCAACTCGCCGGTATAGGCCACGCGCACGGCGCGCACCGGGCACATGCCCAACTCGATATTGCGCATGGACAGCCACGGGAAACGCTTGTTCGACAGCACCGTATCGGGGTCGGCATCCTTGACGATCTCGCGCAGCACGTCGCGCGATTTCGGCCCGGCGATGGCGAAGACGCCCCATTTTGTGGTGACGTTCTCGATCCCCATCCAGTTGTCGGGGCCGGCATTGGCGGCCCACCAGTCTTCCTCGGCCTTGCTGAGGAAATCGCTGTCATAGGCCTCCCACGCGCCGGCGGAGATGAGGTAATAGTCATCCTCGGCCACGCGGACGATGGTGTATTCCGTTCGCGTCGTACCCGCGGCGGTCAGGGCATAGGTCAGGTTGATGCGCCCGACCTTGGGCAGCTTGTTGGTGGTGAACCAGTCGAGAAACGGGGTCGCGCCGGGGCCGAACACGCGATGCTTGGCAAAGGCGGTCGCGTCGATCAGGCCCGCCCCCTCGCGGATCGCGCGGGCCTCGGCCTTGGCGTATTGCCACCATCCGCCACGGCGGAAGCTACGGGCGTCGTGATCGAAACTGTCGGGCGCATCCAGCGGCCCGTAGTAGTTGGGCCGTTCCCACCCGTTCACGCAGCCGAACTGCGCCCCGAGCGCCTTTTGCCGATCATAGGCCGGCGCGGTGCGCAGCGGGCGGCAGGCCTCGCGCTCTTCGTCAGGGTGGTGAAGGATGTAGACGTGTTCGTAGCATTCCTCGTTCTTGCGGGCGGCATACTCGGTCGTCATCCAGTCGCCGTAGCGTTTGGGGTCAAGCGACGCCATGTCGATCTCGGCCTCGCCCTCGACCATCATCTGGGCGAGGTAATAGCCGGTGCCGCCGGCCGCCGTGATGCCGAAGCTGAAGCCCTCGGCCAGCCACATGTTGCGCAGGCCCGGCGCGGGGCCCACCAGCGGGTTGCCATCGGGGGTGTAGCAGATCGGGCCGTTGTAATCGTCTTTCAGGCCCACCTCTTCCGAACTGGGCAAGCGATGGATCATCGACATGTATTCCTCTTCGATCCGCTCCAGGTCGAGCGGGAAAAGATCGGCGCGGAAACTGTCGGGCACATCGTAGAGAAAGCGCGCGGGCGCGTTGCGCTCGTAAGGGCCAAGGATCCAGCCGCCGCGTTCCTCGCGCACGTACCACTTGGCGTCGGCATCGCGCAGAACCGGGTGCTCGGCGTTGCCGTCCTTGCGCCAGGCGACAATGGCGGGGTCGGGTTCGGTCACGATAAACTGGTGTTCCACCGGGATCGCGGGGATCTTGATGCCCAGCATCCGCGCGGTGCGCTGCGCGTGATTGCCGGTGGCGGTGACGACATGCTCGGCCGCGATGACGATGGTCTCATCGGTCGGGATCAGGTTGCCGCCCTTCTCGCCCATCTTCGTGCAGGTGACCTTCCAGTGATCGCCCGCCCAGTCGTAGCCATCGACCTGCCACTTGCGCTCGATCATCACGCCGCGCTGGCGCGCGCCCTTGGCCATGGCCATCGTGACGTCGGCGGGATTGATGTAGCCGTCGGTCGGGTGGTAGATCGCGCCCTTCAGATCCTCGGTCCGCACCAGTGGCCAACGCGCCTTGATCTGATCGGGCGTCATCCATTCATAGGGGATGCCCACCGTCTCGGCGGTCGAGGCATAAAGCATGTATTCATCCATGCGGTCCTGCGTCTGCGCCATGCGCAGGTTGCCCACCACGGCAAAGCCCGCGTTCAGCCCGGTCTCTTCTTCCAGCGTCTTGTAGAACTTCACGCTGTAGTCGTGGATGTGGCTGGTTGCATAGGACATGTTGAACAGCGGCAAGAGGCCCGCGGCATGCCAGGTGGAGCCGGAGGTCAACTCGTCGCGTTCCAGAAGCATCACGTCCTCCCACCCCGCGCGCGCGAGGTGATAGGCGATCGAGGTGCCGACGGCACCGCCGCCGACGACAAGGGCTTTGACCTGGGTCTTCATCTTGGGCCGCTCCGAGCAGGGAATCCGCGTCTGACCCTACCTGCCCGAGCGCGGAAGAAAACGCCTCGCCCAATCGACACAATGTCGCGCGAAAGCGACATGGACGTCGCCATTGCCGGGCTCAGCCCGCCACACTGCGCCGCATCAGGGCCAAGGCTCCCCACAGCAGCAGCGCGGGCAGCACCACCATGCGCAGCGCGAAGATGCCGATGATGGTCAGGGAGGCGCGGAACAGATCATCGGCCTCGTCCAGAAAGACCTGGGCGGCGGCCAGATACCGCTGGCTCGACTCGAACGCGGCACCGACCCCGTCCCCCATGCCATCCACCCAGTCGCCAAGACGCTGGAACACCCCCGCACCCGGGTTGCCCGCGTCAGCCGCATCGGGGACATCAGAGGCGCCTGCGCCAATGAGGATATTGGCCTCCTCCGTCATACTGCGCAGATCCGCCATGGCGGTCTGCCATTGCGGTTGCGTCACCACCTCGCCAAGGTTGACGCCCAGCGCGAACACCAGCGGCAGGATCAGCCCAAGCGTCGCCCCGACCCGCTCGGCCTGACGGCCATAGGGCAGAAGCCCATCGGCGCGTTCCGGGAAAAGCAAACGACCCACCCGAGCCAACAGGCCCAGCCCCAACAGGATCAAGCCGATGGACGCCACCGGCGCCAACCCGACCGAGGCCAGCGCCGCCCCGGCGGCCACGGTGAAGACCACGCTGGCCACCCGTTCGACCGTGTCATCCACGGGTTCCAGGACCTTCAGCGGTTGCAGGCTGGCCTGCGCCCCAAGCGATGCGCCAAGTTCGATATCCTGCGCGACCGAAAGGGCGGCGTTGATGGCCCTCAACGAGATATAGACGGTCGCCGTGGACAGC